>MGST01000076.1:0-137 GCA_001798605.1 Deltaproteobacteria bacterium RIFOXYA12_FULL_58_15
GTGAGATACTCATGGCAAACGCTCGATACCCTCCGGGGAGGGTCTTCTTAGGACTCTGAAGTCTATCACACCCACGCACAATGTCTTGTGCTCACGTCATCGACGCGGACGGGTGATGGCCGGTACCACGAACTCAT
>MGST01000076.1:299-620 GCA_001798605.1 Deltaproteobacteria bacterium RIFOXYA12_FULL_58_15
GCTGCGCGAAGAATTCGAGCCGTTGTCCGACGCCACCAAACACATCGAACGCGATGCCATCATAAGTGCCGAGTTGGTCAATCACGTCCTGCCATCGACCGGCCAAGAGGGTCACCCCGTCGTGGTCGTTTGCCTTCCGCCACTCGTCTGCCCGCGCAACAATCTGGGGGTGTGCCTCAACAATCGTGTGGCTTCGCGGTCGCTTCTTCTGGATGGCAGTGGCGCAGATCCCCATGCCAAAACCGATCTCCAAAACGTCACCGCGACGCCCGGCGGCCAACTCTGCCATGCGGCACATCAGGGGCTCTTCCCATGCCATCA
>MGST01000076.1:645-15318 GCA_001798605.1 Deltaproteobacteria bacterium RIFOXYA12_FULL_58_15
CTCGATGCGGTCGTCGAAGAAGGTCAGGTCATGATCGAGATAGTCGACCATTGCCGTGACATACACCGCAACTGCCCCGCTTGCGATCAGAAGTCGACGTGGACTGGTGTCACCGAACCGACGAAGAATTGAAGGGCAAGCTCGCGACTTGGCTCTCAACCCGGTGACCATAGTCGTAGAATCCGGGAATCGAAATTGGCAATCGCCCAGTCATGGGACTCTGCCCCAACACCGCATTGGCAGCCGCGATCTGGGTCACGTCCAAATAGCTGTAGGTGCACAGGTAGGCGTCGACCTCGGGAAGGCTCGATAGATAATAGGGTGAAGCAAAGCTGAGCAATGCCACTGGCAACTCCGGCAACGCCGCGGCAATCTGTCGCGCCATATCGACGTGATAGGCATTGACAACAGCAAACACCAGAATGTCGGCGTTTTTGCCCATGGCGACGGCTCGCGCCACGTCTTCTCGGCGGCGCGTTCGGCTGGGGATGTAGGGAACCGTCAAGACTTCGACCTTGGGCTCCTGCTTGAGAATCTTACCGAAACCACCCGGAGGTGCCACCACCAACACCTTGCGGTAGCGAACTGAGCGCAGGGGCAACAAGTCACCGTGATTGCGGACCAAGGTCACGGCCTCACGGGCAATGCGAGTCGACACTTGGTTATGAATCTCGTTGACGTTGCCACCCGCCAGAACTTGTGCCAACGGCGCAACGTTGCGGTCAAACAAACCGCGGCGTGCCTTGACGGTGAGAATGCGACGCACAGATTGGTCGAGCCTCGCCCGTGTGATCTCACCGTTGCGAACTGCACGGCTCAGCTCCCAAAAGACCTCTTCCTTCTTTTTGCTGGTCCAGAGAATCATCGGCATGTCTGCACCAGCAAGAATGGCCATCACCGCCGCACGACCACTGCCGTAGCGTTCGACAATGCCCTGCATCTCGAGGCCATCAGTGATGACGATGCCATCGAAACCCATCCGCCGGCGAAGAATGTTGGTGAGGATCGCCGAAGAGAGCGTCGCCGGCAAGTTGGGTTCCTCTGCGAGCTGCGGCAGAGCAATGTGGGCAGTCATCACAGCGTCAAGTCCTGACTCCATGGCACGCCTGAAGGGCCACAGCTCCACAGTCTCGAGTCGCGTCAAATCGGCATCAATGGAAGGCATGGCAAAGTGCGAGTCGCTTTGGGTGTCGCCGTGACCAGGGAAGTGTTTGGCGACGGCCACGACTCCCATCTCTTGTTGGCCGCGCACGTACCAACTTCCGAGCTCAGCCACCAGCTCCGGTCGCTCGCCATAAGAGCGAACGCCAATCACGGGGTTCTGGGGGTTGGAGTTGACATCGAGTACAGGTGCCAGGTTCATGTTGAACCCGAGCAGACGCAGATCAATGGCCAAAGATTGCCCGGTGACGTAGGCAAGAGTCGTTGAACGGGTTGCCCCCATGGCCATGTTGCCAGGCAGAGTCATCGCTCCGTCTTTGACACGAACGACATTGCCGCCTTCCTGATCGAGGGCGACGAAAACGGGAATCGCCCCCACGGTGAGATCGTGGATCTCGCGGGTGAAGCGAACGGTCTGCTCAAAGTCGACGATATTGCGCGAGAAGAGCGCCACACCGCCGACGTGCCGATCGCGAACCCACTTGCGAATATGCGAATTCACTGAGGTCCCACCGAATCCCACCATCAACAACTGCCCGACCTTCTCCTCCACGCTCATCGACGCCAGCACGCGCTCAACGTTGACGTCGGCACCCGTCGCGGGCAGCTCAACCGCGACGGCAGGCACCGCCCAGACGCACGTCACCAACGCCAGAAGATAGGCGGGCTTGTAGCTCACCCCGAATGCTCCACGGTTTCAATGTCGCTAAACACGACGCTAATTTTCTCGATCTGGCCACGCAAGGTCTCGACCTCACGCATGTACTGCTTCAGCTCGTCACCTGCCAGGGACTTGCCGCGCTCGAACTTTTGCGACGCTGGATTGACATACTTGCCGTTCTTTTTCAGCCCATAATGGAGATGTGGGCCCGTGGACAAACCCGTTGAGCCGACCTTGCCAATGACATCTTTCTGGAAGACCCGTTGGCCTTGCTTCACACCAATTTGCGACAGGTGGCCGTACTGTGAGACCCAGTCATTGGCATGCCGCACTTCGATGACATTACCAAAACCATTGTTCCAGCCGGCTCGGATGACCCGGCCGTCACCGACTGTCCATACCGGGGTGCCCTTTGGGACCCCGTAGTCGACGCCGTTGTGAGCGCGGCTGTAGCCGAGAACAGGATGTTTGCGGTTGCCAAAACTGCTGGTCATGCGACCGTACTCCAAGGGGCTCTTGAGTAGCTGCTTGCGCATGGATTGTCCGTCTTCGTCATAATAGGCCACCCCACCGTCAGCACGGGCAAAGCGATAAGCCCGATGGGGCGTGCCATCGGTGATAAACTCGGCGGCATGAACGCTGCCGTATCCGACAAAGTCGCCCTCCACGTAGTTTTTTTCGACGAGCAGACGGAACGTATCGCCAGGAAAGACTTCCCGATAGAAATCGATATCCCAACCGAAGATGTCGACGATCTCGGATACCAGCTTGGGCCCCTCGCCGCTCGCCATCAGGGCGTTCCAAAGGGATGACTCGACCTCACCGCGAACCTGCGAGAGGACCTGGTCAACCTCAACCTTGAGCTTGGCACCATGCCACCCCGATGAATCTCGTTCGGCCCGAAACCTATCAAGAGCTCCGGAATGAATGTCTAAGGAGATGAGTTGGTCGGCCAGGTCAAAACGTGCCTTGAGCGTCGTCCCCGGCAGCAATCGACGAAACTCGACGACCTCAGACAGGCTCCCGAGAGCGTCTAGAGCGGCGGCCCCTTGGGCACCCGTTGCCACAACGGCATCGGCCACTGTCTGCCCCTTGCTGAGGCCCACAACTGCCACCCGTTGTACCCGTGCCGGTGTGCGCATGCCCGCGGTGGCATCCCATGTTCTGCTGAATCCATCGACCCCATCGAGCTCGACCACCGCTGACAGTGTTGCCGACTTCTCTGTTGTTTTCGATTGCCCTTCGGCATCGGCTTCAACGTCGACCTTGGTCTCGACGATTGTGTCATCGACGAGTTGGTCCCGCGGATCTCCGTAATACAGAACGACCGCCAGGTTGGTGGCGAGCAGCACCGCAAGAGCCAAAAGAGTGCGCCGACTCTTCTGCTTTTTCGCGGACGCTCTTTGAATCGGTCTCCAAGTTACATCTCGGGTCACACCGCACTCACCTTGTTGCAGGTATCCCAGGGAGTCTAACAAAACCACCTGGGCCGTCAAAAAAGCAGATACTTCAATGAGAGACCCGCCCCACCTATTCTGCTACATTGGCCCGCTCGACTAACCCGAAGGAGACGAAATATGGCGCGCACAGGAAGAAAGTCGTTCAAAGTTGCAGTTGTGGGAGCGACAGGCCTCGTCGGCCAGGAAATGCTCTCGGTGCTCGCGGAGCGGAAATTTCCGATTTCGAGTCTGGTGATGTTGGCCTCGACCCGCACCGCCGGAAGCCGTCTTTCCTACGAAGGACGAGAATACCAGGTGGGCATAGCCACCGCCGATGCCCTCGACGGCGCAGAAATCGTGCTCATGTCTGCGGGCGCTGATACCAGTCGGCAGTTGGCACTCGCCTTTGCAGACAAGGGCGCAGTGGTGATCGACAACAGCTCGGCGTGGCGAATGGACAAAGACGTCCCCCTGGTGGTGCCTGAGGTCAACCCCAAAGACATCGCCAACTACACCAAGCGTGGCATCATTGCCAACCCCAACTGCTCGACCATCCAGATGGTCGTCGCCCTCGCCCCTTTGCACCAACATGCGACCCTCAAGCGCGTTGTGGTTTCGACCTACCAAGCGGTGAGTGGCAAGGGCAAAGAGGCCATCGACGAGATGAGCAGTCAGATCTCCGCGCTATTTAATCAGGGCGAAATCGAAACAAAGGTATTCCCCAAACGCATCGCCTTCAATTGTCTTCCCCACATCAATGTCTTCGATGAGAGCGGTTTCACTTTTGAAGAGCAGAAAATGCAAAATGAGACGCGCAAGATTCTCCACCTACCCGATCTCGGAGTCTGCGCTACCTGTGTGCGCGTTCCCGTGTTCAATGGGCACGCCGAGTCAGTGCTAGCCGAGTTTGAAAAACCGATCTTCGCGGCAGAGGCACGCAAGATCCTGCGACAATCACCTGGAATCATGCTCATGGATGAGCCGGAGAACAACATCTATCCCACCCAGCTCGACGCCGAAGGCACGGACGCCACGTATGTAGGGCGCGTGCGCGAGGACAAGTCCGCCGCCAACAGCCTCGCCTTTTGGTGCGTCGCTGACAACCTCCGCAAAGGTGCCGCCACCAATGCGGTGCAAATCGCCGAAATTCTCGCCCGCGATTATCTGTGAGCAACCTCAGACTTGCGCACCAACACGATTTGGAGATAGGCCACTACCTATGAAGAAACTCATCCAAGAAGTGATCGGCCTCGACGATCCCAACGTCGACTGGCTCCAACGTGAAGTCCGTGTCAAAGGGCACCCCGAGTGGGGGGTGTCCCGCGTGATCCGTTGGTTCCCGGCCCAGGGGGAGCAGGCAGAGCAGTTGCGGATCATGCCCGAGAAGGGCGGGGCCCCAAGGGTCGTCAGTGTGACCGACGTAGAGCTCAATCCCACCGCGTCGTAGAGATAGTTAGGTCGTCCAGGATCAGGTGGTTCGCGTGCCCAAATTCCGTCACCTCTTCTCTCTGTGGTTGGCCGCAATGTTGTCGATGGGCGTAGCCACAAGTTGCAAAGAAGAGACGCGCCTGCTGCCGCAGATTTGCACCGTCGGCGAGATCCTGTGCAACGAAGATGGCACGGCCAACATCTGTGCCGCCGATGGCCGTCATTGGGTGCAATCGAGCTGTGCGGACGGGGAAACCTGCGCCAACGTCAAGTGTGGCACCCATACGTTCACCGACGCCTGTGTGCCAATTATCTGTGCACCAGGTAACCATCGCTGCAACCCCGACGACAATGTCCGCATCGAGCTGTGTGACGAACGCGGTATTGCCTGGTGCTGTACGGGCAGTTGCGCCGTACCACAGATCGATGGTGTCTGTTTCGATGGCCAGTGTGTCGCCGTGTGCGCTGCTGGAGAAAAGAGCTACCTCGGCTGCGATTACTTCGCCGTCGACCTCGACAACGCCTACGTGCCTTGCGGCACGGACGACAATGGCAACCTCATCCATTGCGACGCGGCTGGCAGCCAGTTTGCTGTGGTCCTCTCCAATCCCGACACTGGGCGGGAGGCGGTCTACCAAGTGTCCAATGGCCCGCCGCCGGAATTGTCACTCGCCGAACAATGCCAACCCCCGCCCCATGTCGTCGCAGCCGGAGTGCTCCCGCCCAAGGGCCTGGCCATCGTCGAGCTCCCGCGTCGGGACGTCAACGGGACAGTGAAGGCACAACTGGCCTATCGCATTGCATCGAACGCCCCGATCACAGCCTACCAATTCAACCCCCTCGAAAACGTCGACGTCTTTTCTAATGATGCCTCATTGCTCCTGCCCACCAACACCGCAGGCACCCAGTACTACGTCATGACCAGGGAACAGACCTTTGATGATCTCAAGGGCTACCTCACCGTCGTCGGCATCGACAATGAGGTTGCCAATGTCAGCGTCTTTCCCACCGCCCGCACCCTCTCTGGACCGGGGATCCCAGCCCTCGATCCTGGCGATCTCTTCCACACCACACTGCACCGCTTCGAGGTGCTCAACATCGAGACCAATCGCATCGGCGACGATCTCACGGGATCTCTAGTTCTCTCCGACATCCCAGTGGTGGTGTTCGGTGGTTCCGAGGCGGCCAACACCCCAAACACCTCCAGGTGCAATCTCGATTCCTTCAAGTGCGAATGGGATGGGGAGACTGATTGCGAGTGCAAGGCTGCCGATGGCCCAGCGTGCAACCCCCATGCGAAATGCAGCTCGTTCATAACCTGTTGCGCCGACCACCTCGAACAGCAGATGTTTCCTCTGTCGACGTGGGGCACCGAATACCTGGCGATCCGCAGCATGCCCCGGGGTACCGCCGAGCATCCCGGGCAAGAAAAAGACGCTTGGCGTATCATGGCCGGGTACGACAACACCCAGGTGTCGCTGGCACCGGCATTCGCCACCATTCCGACTCTCTCAGCGGGAGAATGGTTCGAGGTCGAAACCGACGAGGACTTTCTCATCGTCAGCAACGAGCCCATCCTCGTCGGCCAGTTTCTTGCTGCCGAGCAGGCACCCAACCCAGGAGTCCAAGACGGTGACGCCGGAATTGGCGACCCTGCCTTCATCCTGGTGGCACCCACACGGCAGTTCCGCGACAGCTACGTGTTCCTTGCCCCCAACAAATATGCCGAAGACTACGTCTCCATCGGCGCCCCGCTCGGCACTGTGCCCGAGTTGGATGGCGTGCCACTCAACCAGTTAGATCCCAATCAGGTTCGACTGCAAACCAACGAGATCATCGGTACCCCGTGGCGGGCCTATCGCCTGCACATCACCGACGGCTTTCATATTCTCACTTGTACCGGCACCACCTGCTCCATCATGGTGCACGGTTATGACAGCTACGTCTCCTACGGTTATCCAGGTGGCCTAAACCTCGAGGATGAAGAGGTTGAGCTCTGAGCCTTCTGCGATTTGGACAGCTTGTCATCGTCAACCCATTCTCATCCCAGCGGGATGACAATTTGTCCCCACATTTTTCAAAATACCCAAGAAGAATCGGACAGTTAACACAGAACAGCGCGCCCTTGCCGTGGTTTGAATCTTGCAAAGAATCTTGCCTATTGTGCCGTTTGCTTGAGCCTCAATAACAGGGATACAAACATGGTGCCCATGCTCACACGAACGCTCGCGTTATTGATGATGCTGCCAACGGTTGCATTTGGCCAAACCATCCAGAGTAACGACTATCTCACCATCGATGTCGGCGAGGTTCCCACTCTCAATGCCGCAGCCTGCGATACGGCGACCGAAATCGACATAGAGCTCAGCAACCCTCGACACGCGGACATCACCGATTTCCTCTTAGACGAGGTGACCCTCTACGTCTGGTGGGATGAATCCGGTGATTGCGACAAGGTCCCCGACAGTACGGGCACCGATCAGATCCCTGGTGAGGTGGATGTCTTTGTCGACGGCGACACCCAGTCGACCCAACCTCTGGTGAGTGCCTTCAAATTTATCTATCCGAATGACATGGTCGATGAGGGCGTGGCGACGCCATTCACCACAGCGACGCTCCTTGGCCACGACAGCATGTGCCCACCGAACGCCCCCCTCGACGAGCGCGAGCTGACTCTCTGCTTTGGCCTCGACCTTTATGAACAAAAACGCACAATCGACAACACCGAGCCCTGGGGCGGCGTCACCTTCATCATGGACACCAAGGCCCCCGAAACACCGCACTCGGTGAGTGTGAGCGGCTCCGACGGTGGATTCCAGCTGACTTTGCGCGCCGACGATGTGGACAATGACATCGCGTCTTGGCAAGCGAGGGTGCGTGAACAACCCCCCGAAGCGCTTACCGACCCTGATTATGCTCCCGGCGACTGCGAGCTCTGGGAAAAACCACGCACCGTCACCCGCGACGAGTCGGGCAGCGAGGCCACCATCTCCGTGACCGCAGCCAACGGCATGACCTACGAGGCGTGCGCCCGAACCCGTGACCGACTCGAGAACGTCAGTGCTTGGTCAGACGTTGTGAGCGTGACGCCACAAGAAGAGTGCGACTTCATCGAGTGCTATTCGGGGAATCCCCAGGGCTGCACCGCGGCGGGCTTTCCTGTATGGGGTTGGAGCATCGCCTTACTTGGATTGCGACTGCGACTGCGACGGGCGCGAACCACGAGGGAGTTAGAGCAATGAGGATGTTGTCTGCGTTGTCCATTTCAATCACCCTGCTTGCTATCACCCTGATGGCGACACCCGTTTCTGCGAAGAAACCACCAGTTGCCACGTGGGGATTCGAGCTACGGCTGGGATCCTACGAACCGACGTTGGCCGAGACCCAACAATACCAACAGCACTTTGGCAACGACAGTGACCTGCTCATGTCAGTGGAGTTCGACCGCTACCTCACTTACCTCCTTGGCAACTTCGGCGTCTTTATGCAAGTCGGACTGTGGAAGGACTCGGGCAAATCTCGAAGCTGTGCCGACGCCGCAGGGGCGACAGTCAGTTGCAGCAGCGCCAGCGTAGTCACCAACGTCGCGGGCAGCCAGAAAGAGAAGATGCAGCTCATCCCACTTTCGGTGGGGGCCATGTACCGCATGGATTTGCTCAAGCGCCACCTCAATGTGCCACTCGTGCCCTACGCCAAAGTGGGTTTTAATGCCGTCTATTGGAGTCACACCGCAGGCGGCAAATCTTCGTCGTTCGCCGACGGTAGCTCCGGGGACGGTTGGAGCACTGGATTCCATGGCGCCGTCGGCGTAGGTCTCAATCTCGATTGGATCAGCACCGACTACTCCGACGAACACCGCCTGTTCATCGACAGCTTCTTTTTTGCGGAGGTGATACGGCTTTGGGCTGATGGGTTCGGCGAAGCGATCTTTGACATGTCCGACACCCAGGTCACCTTCGGCCTCGCCTTCGACTTCGACTGATCCATCGTCCATTGGCCCAAGAGAAACCCACCAGCCGTAACATCCGGCTACTCATCGAATACAATGGCGCCCGCTATGCGGGGTGGCAGTTTCAACACAACGCCGACTCGATCCAAGGGCAATTGCTCAACGCCCTTGAGCAACTCACGGGCGAGCGGCCGTCCATCCGCGTTGCTGGTCGCACCGACGCGGGTGTCCACGCCATTGGTCAGGTGGCAACCTTCTTCACAAACAGCAATCTTCCCATCGTCCGGTTCGCGCCTGGACTCAACAATTTTTTACCCGACGACATCTCGATTCACGAGGCCGTTGATGCTGCCCCAGACTTCGACGCCCGCCATGACTCCAAGAGCAAGCGTTATGGCTATCGCGCCTATACCGCGCCACAACCGGCGGCCCTGGAGATCGAACGTGCGTGGCAGATGCGCGACGCGCTTGATGTCGACGCCATGCGCGAGGCAACCAAACCGTTGATCGGCCATCTCGACTTCAACGCCTTCCGCAGTGTCCATTGCGATGCGAAGCACGCCCGTAGGGACATGTACAGCATCGACATTCAAACCTACCCGCGCCCACCACGCGGATTGCACATACAAATCATCTTTCACGCCAACGCCTATTGCCGGCACATGTGCCGCATCATCGCCGGTACTCTCATCGAAGTAGGACGTGGCAAACGCTCCATAGAGAGTGTCGCCCATGCCCTCCACAGCCGCGACCGCTGTCAGGCGGGGATGACGGCACCCGCCAACGGCCTGACGCTTCTTGAGGTCATTTACTGATGGCCTATCGTCACCCAACAAAGCCCCGCACCCCTAACGTCCACGCTCGCCGCATCACCTGGACCGTCATTCTCGGGGTCTGCGCGGCGGCTATCGCCCTCGTTGTCGCCCCCCAAGTGGTGTTCGTCGTTGAGCTGCTTTGCGGATCATGGATGCCAGGCACTGTTTTGCAGCCCCTGCGTCACGCAGCGTTCGAGCTCGGATTGTGGATGTGTGGCCTTGCGGTTTGGTTCGTGGCCCGGCGATTCGGTTGGCTCCAAGGCCGAGTCTACGCGGTAATCCTGGTGGCGATACCCATGCTCTCGGAGACAGGCCTGATGTTCGGGCTCGGCCGCCTCACGGGCGGCATCGCAAGCCCTACCGGCATCCTCACCCGTTTGTTGATCGGTGGCCTCGCCATTGGGTTGGCCATTCGCAGTGCGCGGTGGCCACTCTCCGACTCAAAGACTTGATCCGGACAACTTCACCGCACCCCCAACTCCGCCATCAGAGCGTCCGCTTCATCTCCGTACGGATCGAGCTGACGTAGATATACGGTGCTCCACATCTTTGACGCGGCACGAACGCGACGCATATCCCTATTCTGCGATCGGTGGGCCCGAGTAAAACGAGCCCCGACCTCTACACAGGGAACCTCGATGCCGACGGATGTCCGGCATGGCATCATCGTATCAATGACGTCGGTAGGTTCGCCGACGTCGCCCGGCTCCCGACCGATGTTGAAGAACCAGTCTTTATTCTGAACAATGTGGATTCGTTGCACACGATACGGTTTCTCGTCGGCGACGAAAGGTGAAGAGGCACCGCTGTCCGCCGCCATTCGCACCCCAGCCAAGGCCGTCCGCGATGCCGCAGGATGCTCGGGATGGCCGGTAAAACCGTGATAGGGATCAAAGACGAGTACGATCTGCGGCTGAAATCGACGCACCGCTCGGGCCACGAGGCCCACGGGGTCACCGTCGAGCATCCAGCGGGCCTCGAGCTCCGCACGGGTGGGGAAGCTCTCGACGGGAAGCTGCGCGTTGAAAAAGTCATAATGCTCCACCGTGGCACCGTAGAGCTCGGCGGCATGGCTCATCTCCCGATGGCGAACCGCGCCGAGATCGGGCCCACAACCCTCCCCGAGACAGCATTCCCCGCCCCGGCCACGATTGAGGACAACAAAATGGCAAGGGAGTCCTTCACCCACACAAAGATGAGCAAGAAGGCCCCCAGTGAGCGCCTCATCGTCAGGATGCGCCGCAACCCAAAGCACCCTTGGGCCCGTGCGCACGACATCGTCAAAGGCTCGACTGGTTGTCCCCATTTGCCCATGACCACAGGCAACGAAGAAGGCAAAGGGGAGTATCGCCACCAAGCGCAAGCACGTCGCGCTGGCAATGCGCAGAGCTCCACGGCGACGGCCGAACGTTGTCATGTCCAGCAAAGATGCGACTCAGGTCAATTCGCCAGGCAGATCTGGCAAGACTTGGAGAAAACCAGGTGGCACCGAGATGAAACGCAAACCAACATCATACTTGGCGGGTGCGTCCCCTTCGAGGGCAACCAACCACGCCACCTCAACAATCACCGTCGCTATCGATTTGTCCGGCAATGTCACGTCGAGCTCAAGCCTTTGCCCAACCTTGCGGGCGTCGTCGCTGTAAACGCGCATGCCACCCATACCGATGTTGGTGACTGGCAGCGGGGTGAGACGAAGCCTCGCCGGACGTGCATAAATGGGGACGTTGACGCGCCGGAACCGTCGACGATTTTCCGGGCTCGCGTCAGGCTCTGGTGGGCTTTGAAAACGCTCCATCAGCCACTGCAACACACCGCCCATTCACCCTCCGCTCACGCAGCCACTGTGGCGCGTGCGAGAAGTGCTTCATTCCAGATGCCCGACGGTTTGTCTAGAGCTGCCGATTACAAAAATCTGGGTCGGTTTGCGAAAGGTGCGGCAGGTCCGGGAGGCATTTTCGAATGAGCCCTAGACCCATCAATCGGGGGCACCTTCCCCATGGACGTTGCGATAGACACCGCGGACCCCATCGTAGTGGTCATCGCCAACAACTTGAAAGCCATTGGTCTCGGTACGGTTGAGGATCTGCCGACCCTCTTCGGTACGGGTGCTGAGAGCGACCAAAGCCCCGCGGATCCCGTCGATGAGCTCTTGGTCCAACCTGGGGCTCGCACACCAAGGGTCTAGGGGAATACGCCCTGTCTTCGCCAAAATCTTGAGCGGGCGCCCTTCGGGTCTTGAGAGAGCAATGGCGAAGCTCGCACCAGCGTCGATACGGCCGTCCGTCAAGGCAGTGAGAAGGCGCGTGTGATCCCCCAGAAACATGGTTTCGCTGAAATAGCTCGAAGGATCGATCTTCTGGCTGCGCAGATACGCCAGAGGATAGAGATAACCACTCGCGGAGAACTCGTCGACAAAGCCAAAGCGCCTGCCCTTCAGATCCGCGATGGAGTTAAAGCCACCGTCCTCTCGCACGACAATATAACCCGAGTAGGTCGTCACCCCACCGGCGACCGGGACAGCTATGAGAATGAGGGAGGGCATCTGCCGCTTCACTTCGACGTAGCTAAACGGTGACATCACCGCCAGGTGCACCTCGTAGCGGGTCAAGGCGCTCTGCATCTCGGCGTAATCGATCAGCACTCGCCACTCAATCGGCAGGCCCACCTGCTTGGCGACGTACTCAGCGATGGGGAGATACCGCGCACGCAACTCCGTGTCGGACAAAGACGGCGTGACGGCGAAAATGAGCGCGTCGGGTCGCTCTGTACCACCCTCGCGAATGCTCAAGGGTGCCTGTGGAGCGTCAACGCCGCCATCCGGATCATCCTTGCTGCACTGGGTGCATCCGAACCCCCCCGCAAACAACAGAACAAGCGTCAGAAGGAGAAGCGCTCGACGCATCGGTCCGGAAATGCATGTATCGATCGGCCCGAGCGCCATGGGCGAGATCATACCCGCGTAGCGGGCTCGATACCACTCAACCCTTCAGATGCCGAGCAACCCCCACCATGCGCGCTGCATCACCTGTCCGGTCAGCCTTTGCCGACAATGCGGGCAGCTCCGGAACAAAAATCACCAACGCCATCGCTTCTGCAATGTCGACGAGATGCACCGCGAGTGCCGCGAGCTCGGTCGCGCTCGCCTGTTGACCTACCGCCTCGCGTAATAGCTCGGTCACATCCGGTGCCAAATCGAGGTAGGCTGTACCCGCTGCGATTTGTTCAAACCCCACCGGGGCTTCGAGCTCGACTGCCCACCGCGCCAGATGCTCAGCAAGAATATCCACAACCCCAACATCCACGCCCGTTTCAATCCAGGACGCAGCCAATGTACGCACGTGCGGCATCAGATCATCCCGCAGTTTGCCGCCGTCAATCAGGCCCTTCTGCAGATATTCCATCGAGCTCACAATTGGTCCTCAATTCCCAGCGCCGGAAAGGGAATACCAAACGGAGGGGCCAACAAATCCAAGGCCGCCGGTGCCATGTAGGCCTCTGCGCGCGCCCGTCTGCCAAAGTCGGGGGGTAACACAGGAAGTAAGAGGGTCTTCGCAGGTAGATGCATCTCTTTGCCCATGCTCGGCTCGGTCAATTCGACCTGCCAGGCGCCGGCACTGTCCCCCTGCCAGCCAATCGCTGCAAACGCTTTGA
Organism: Deltaproteobacteria bacterium RIFOXYA12_FULL_58_15; assembly: GCA_001798605.1. GTDB lineage: Bacteria > Myxococcota > XYA12-FULL-58-9 > XYA12-FULL-58-9 > XYA12-FULL-58-9 > XYA12-FULL-58-9. The sequence continues at coordinate 13,753 of MGST01000076.1, forward strand.
CCAAGGTGATCTTGAGCTCGTGAACGACGATCGGAACCGCCAAGCCACGAATCAGCGCCGTAACGATTTGCTTCAAAGGATCTGCGCCAGCGGTGATCTGATCGCTGAACATTCGACGCACATACGTCGCGCCGGTGTAACGCGACAACAGATCACCGAGCGCACGTGCAGAGTCAAATCGGTAGATACCCTGAGCGTCCAGCCGGATCCCCTGCATCGCCTCTTCACCTGCAATGTCGAAGCCTTTGTCTTTGACGATTCGCCACCCAGAATCTTTGAGGACAACCTTCTTGTCGTGCATTTTGCCGCCGGTGATGAAGTCGCTCAATGCCTCTCGCTCTCCTGGCAGCATGATCTCCGCTCGCCGCACCCGCGCTTGCGCGAAGGCCCAGTGCAATCGCGGTCTGTCCACCAGTGCACTGCGATCGAGATCTGGCAACGCATCATCGGCAGCGTGGACTTGGCTTTCTGCAGTCGCGGCAGGAGCAGTCGCGTCAGGAGCAGTCGCGGCAGGAGCAGTCGCGGCAGGCGCGGTCGCCCTCTCGCCTGAAGCGCCGTGCGCTTGCCAAGCAAACACGGGATCTATCTCGCCGCGGGCAATGAGCCCCGCCCGTGCGGCCGGATCATCGAGTCCGGCAATGATTGGCGCTATCTGTTTTGGATCTCCCGGAATCAATGTCGTACGCGCTGCCAGCGACTGTCGCGTGCATCCACGAATGCCTACGGCAAAAGCAGAAATTTCAGCGAGCGCCGTCTCACCATCACGGCTCCATGGGCCTAGACGATGTCGCCGGGCGGCCACCGCCTTGAGAATCAACGCACGCTCGATGACCCGGTCTGCATCCGGAAGTGGTCCCGCGTCGCCGTGCCCCGCGAGTGTCAACAGCCCCCACAAAAGCTCACGACCGCGGGGTCCCAACAATCGAAATGTCGTGGCCGCCACCCTCGCCTGTACCGCGCCGAGAAATCCGACCACTCTCCCCCGGGCAAAACGAATCTCGGCGACACCGAGCGCCAGGGTGCGGCGAATGACGGGCGGCGCTCCACAAAGGTGCAAACCGCGATTGGCGACATATCCCTCCCGAGGATTGCCGGCGGCAAGCAGACGCCGCAAAAACCGACGCTCGACGGGTTGGGCACCTTGGTAGTCCATGGCAAACATCCCCATCAGACGACCGAGCACTCGTCGTCGCGCCGGGTCAAACGGAGTGTCACGAAAACCTTCGAGGATTGCCGCAAAATCTGTCTCGTTGCCGAGGAACTCCGCGGCCGGCATCAACTCTGCAGCTGGGTCTTCGGGTGCGCGCAGCCGGCGCCGGACCTTCTCGCCCCCCCCAACGATTGGCGCACGCCCCGAACCGCCACGTCCCATCTTTGGGCCGCCAACAGGTGCCCCTATCGCCGCATTGTTCCGAAGAATTGCCGTCATCACTTAGAAAGGTAGCGGCAATCACCCGAACACCACAAGGCCCCCACTGCCCCCCTAATCCGTCACTACCCAGGTGATCCCCCGGAATTCGATGCGCCTGGGCGAATCCTCGCCTCGGACATACCGGTTTTCTGGGC
>MGST01000077.1 GCA_001798605.1 Deltaproteobacteria bacterium RIFOXYA12_FULL_58_15
CGAGCTGTTTGTTCTGACGCAGAAGGGTCAGAATGCCCCGCGAAACCAACTCATTCAATCAATTGACGTCGGTGGGAATGGGATAGAACCGCAGCTGCAGCAGCTTCAACCCGCTGTTGTCATAATCCCAGAAGTAGTCCTGAAGGGTGTCGTCGAACAGAGGATAGCGTTCGACCATGCCGTCTCCGTCCAAGTCGACGTAGGCATATAGCAATTCGCGCGAAACGTTGGAGAACGAGCTCTTGCCCGAGGTTCGGGTGGATACCGTGGAATAGATGCTGCAGTATTCTTCCCCGGAGACCGGATCGGTGGCGCACGTGGTCATGCTGGAGGAGCCGCCCGGCGTGCCGAGGGCGCGACTGAACACAGAGTACTCCGTAACTCCATCATTCTCCGGGTCTGGACTGGGCAATTGAAATTTGGCGGTGCCATCGGTGCCATTGGCGTCGAGGACGGCGAACTCCCCTTCGGCCAAAAGTATCTTGGTAGTGCCTGCGAGCGGCACAAAAATACGATGGCCATCGTTGCCGGTCATGTCGGCGCTCTTGCTCTTGGGCACGCCGATCAAATTGAGGTTGTAGTGAGCGCCACTGGGAGCGTCGTTACCGCGGAGGGCATCCGCCACCGCCGTTGCGCCGTCGTAGGCGGCTTGAAACTCTGCAAGCTGTTCATCGGTGAGACCAATTTCTCCGATCTGGCCGCAACCAAACAATCCCACAGTCATCGCGATGGAAGTTGCATTGAGTCGGTACATGGTCTTCTCCTTGGCGTTCGAGAAATGGCTTCGTCGCTTTCCCAGAATCCGATGCACGAAGCAGGCCACCCACAACGTGCGGCAATCTGCGTGTTTCGCCGGGTTGGTGGGGCCACATTGCCCCACTCGCAACCTCCTTGCGGTCCATGACTGGGGCATTTTTGCCCCGCGCGCATCAGAGAGTGGCGGAACGCCGCCTCAAAAACCCCGCGGTGGTCGCCATCTCGCAGGCGGCCCATCAGGAAGTGCTCGCCGCACTACCCTCATAATAGGCATTAGTTCTGAAACAGGTTTTCGTACCTTGGGTTCGCACGAAGTGAGTCGAGAGCAGGATCGATCTCGAGCTCATCAAAGGACACGTCGGCCTCTGCAATTGCCTTTTCCAAATGCGCGAGGGCTTCATCGTCTCTTTTCTGGTGTCCCAAAGCTCTGGCGAGATTCAAGTGTGCGTAGGCACGGTCACGGTTGTGGCGTGCACCCTTGGCGAGCTCGAGCGCCCTCTTGCTCGAGAGGATAGAACCGACATCGTCACCGAGCAACAGCTTGATGTAGCCGAGACGGACGTGTGCACGGATATCGTTGGGGGCGATTTGGAGAATGCCCTCGAGAGTTTTCTGTGCGCCGGGCAAATCGTCAGCATCGATTTGGCGGCTCGCGAGCTCTGTCTTGAGAAAGACGGACGTCGGTTCAAGCCCCAGGGCCCGCTCGGTGTCTTTGATTGCGTCGTCGAGATGACCGAGCTTGGCGTTGCAATATCCGAGTTGCACCAACACCCAGGGTTGGTTCGGGGTAATCTCCAAATATTCCCGGAAAGCTGCACGGGCTTCACGAAATCGACCAAAGTGGAGCAGCAGTTCCGCAAGGCTCCCGCGCCCATGCAGAAAGCCAGGGTGTTTCTTCACTGACTCACGCAACATGGTCTCCGCTTCGTCGAAGCGACCTTCGCGCATGTGGGCATAAGCTCGTACGAGGGTCGAGCTGGCACCGTAGGGATCCAGCTCCGCAGTCTTCGCAAACGCTTTCCACGCCGGCTCGGTCTGTCCCGCCATGGCGTGTGCGAGCCCCAACGCCGTCCAGGCGTCGCCGTGCCCAGGCGCGTCGCTTGTCGCAAGGTCCGCGAGCTCGGTCGCACGAGTCAGGTCTTTGCTGGAGATACCTATCGGTGCAAGGGGATCGGCAGAGCGGGGGGACAGGGACTGCTCCTGTAGGATCATCATGGCCTCTGTGGTCTTCTCAATGGCTGCGAGGGGGGCCGCGATGTCTGCGCCGCCAAGGGGAGTCCCCAAGGAATCGCCAATCTTGTTGGCGACGTCTGCTGCCACTTGTGCGAGCTCAGTCTGGGGCGCGTCAATCTGCACTTCAGTTTGCACGGAGCCATCCTTGGTGTTGATGGTCCACACGCTACCCTGTAACCGGCCGTCAAAGGTCTCTAGGTTACCCACTACGATGAAGCGGCTGCCGAGGTGATGTCCGACAGTGCGGGCGGACTCACGATTGAACAAATTTGCCTGTGCGACTCTGGCCTCGTGCATGGCTGCTGCGACTTGTCTATTGGTGTATGACGCGACGCCATGGGTCTGCAGCAGGCGTGCATTGAGGTGATCGGCGATGGCGGTCCCGACCCAGTCGGCTTCGTCTGCAGATAACGGTGCGACAGCAATGGAGATCATCGAGCCGTCTTGCAGCAATGCAGGGGCAGGTCCGGACTTGGGTCCCTCACGGCCGGTCGATTGGCCGCACGCCAGCATCATGGCCATTGTTGCGTTTGCGAAGGCTGTTCTTGCGCTTGTTGGCCACTGCATCACGCCACCTCCCATCTGAGATTGATGACGACACCGGGGCGGAACAGTCGAACTGGTTGGGCCGCCCCCATCTTCGGCCCCCGTAGCGAGCGCCGCTTCGCCGGAGTCAGTTGTGGCGGCTCTGATGACAATTTCTCGTCGGTGCGTCTGAGCGGCATGCCGTCGAGAGTGATCTTGCTGTCGTCGTCGACCCGACCATCGAAGGCACGCAGATCATCGAAGTTGGGCATACCGTCTTCTTTGACCAAGAGCTTGCCGGAGAGGTCCGTGCCCGTGATTTTGCCGCGAAACACATGCTCGAGCTTGTAACGCTCCCCCTCAAATTCGGGCCACAATACGCGATAGGCGGTAAGTTGCTCACCGTCGTGCCAGATCTCAACGCGGCGATCACCTCCTAGGGAGCTGATCTCCCACACCCCAGTGAGCTCGACAGCTTCTGCAACAGCCGACTGCAGCAAAAACGGAGCAATGAGCACAATGTTCAAGAACCGCATAACGTGTCCTCCCGACTCAAGTGGCCGCCCGATTCTCACCATCGAACGCGGGCGCTATTGTTATGGACGACGGACGCAAAGGCAATGCCACACAGACGGTGAGGCGGTGATCGACATGTGCTAGTGCCAGCGAATCTGAATACCCCTTGGTGAGAGTTGAACATCGGGAGGCGTCTCTCGGGTGAGTATGCGGATCGCTGAGAATCCCCCGCCAATCGCGCAGATGGTGCCGCCAGCGACCAGCAGGCCGAGCTTAGACGTTGGTTCTGGGTCAACGATGGCGGCAAATATCATGGCAACGCCTGCCCCCAGAAGACCTAGGGATACCAGCACCGCGAACCATTCTTCACGGCGAAGGCCAGCACGTTTGCCCATCTCCAACAGTGTTTGTGTTGATGGATCGACACCGACCTCAGCGTCATCGATGAGCAAAATAGACTGCCGCTCACGATAGGTCCGCGCGAGTCGCGCGAGCCACCCAGACTCAGAGGTACGAATCGTGACTTTGATCGCGTCAGACTTGTCGATTTCTTGCTCGGTAACTCGAGACTTGGGCTCGGGGACCGGCGGCGGGTTACCGCTTTGGGACGAATGGGTCACGCCAACAATACTACTGGGTTGGTTGCTCAGCGCGCATTGCCAGCAACATCTTCAGCAGATCCGCGCCGTCCTTGGATTTATCGAGACCGTAGCGCAGCAATCGCGTTTGTACTTCCTCCAGCCGTTGCCGACCGGTATTGCGCTCGACTTCGCTGAGGCCCTCTTTTTCCAGCGCACTGGTGAGAGTCTGCTTCACGCTGGAGAGCAGGCGTTTATACGGCGTGCCTTGGGCCAACTTGTTCTCTTTGGAGAAGATGAATCCCATCATACGGTCATACGCGTTGTTGTCCGGTGATGCGGGCGATGAACCTAGCAGCTCGTTGACGTAATCCAAGAACGGCTGCATTTCCTTTTCCAGCGCCTTCACCTCGTTGCGGAGCTTGCGTGTTTTGAAGTCGTCACCCAACGCGTCAAAACGTTTGTGTGGTTTGCTCTTCTCCACCTCAGCGTCGAGTTCACAGAGAGCCTGTTCGTAGAGCTGCACGGTTGCGAGCAGACGCTCCAACGGGGGGAGCTCGCTGTGATTCTTGAGTTGCACGAACATCTCATCTTTGTCCTGCTCGAACAGGAAGTTTTCTTTGATCCGAATCGCCGTGATTGGATGACTGCGCTCGTTGTGGAACTCGAGGTCCGCGTGGGTCTCGGCGTTCGCGGCCAGTTGGTCGAGGGCGAGATCTGCCCAACGCTCAATTCCCATGTTCAGTAGGCCGGCGATCGAATCGATCTTCTGTTGGTCGATCTGCTTGTTCTCGATAGCCAAGCCCAAGATCGCATCACACAGGGAGGTCCACTGGGCTGTGCCTTGCAACACGGCTGGATAACGGTCTGCAGTCTCCTCTGAGACACGGCTCATCCGCTTGAGGGCGACAATGAACTGTTGCATTGCTTCCAGGGTTAGACTCGTGCCTTGGATGGCCGAGTCACCCATGACTTCCTTGGTGAAGTCACCGACGAAACGCGCGGCGTCAACAGTGGCGATGCCTTTGGTCGCCGCGATGAGCTTCTCTGCCAATCCCGCTGGCGCGCCGGTCGAACCATCGGGCATCATCGCGATCATGCCCTGGGCTTCGGTCATCATCCTTTGCATCTCGGCCTTTTCGACATCGGTGAGAGTCTTCATTGACTCCAACATGTCACGGCCGTAATTGAGGAACATGACGATGGCGGTGGCGCGGGTGAGCACCACTTGGTCGCGGATGTGGCCGAGCTCGTGGGCCGCCACCGATTCGATGAGGTATTCACCAACCGAAACCTCGCGGGCACCGGGGGCACCCACGGCTGCTGGTTTGTTGTCCTTGTCGAGCCACATCTTGATCCAATCCTGGGTGCGGCTGTCCCAGAACATCTCAATGATGGGCGTGTAGAAAGTGACGCGCGGTTTGTCATTGTCTGCGGTGTAGATGAAAGCATTGGGGGTCAGGCTCGAGGCGATGACCAGCTCCACTTCATTGGCAAATCCCATGCGCTTACCGACGCTCTGCACCAACTCATACAACTTCTTCGCGTAGGGCTTGGTCACTGCCATGTCGAGGTTGTTCTTGTCGAGCACCAAACCACTGACAGACTGCTCTGCCTTGAAGGCGCGCTCACTCTCAGACAACAGCTTCTTGATGTCGGGCAGAATCTTCTGCACCACGGGATTGCTGTTGATGTTGTCCACCATGCTCCGATAGCCCTGGACCCGCATCTTGCTCGGGCTCTGGATGAAGCGCAGCGCATTCTGGCCCTCGATGAGTTCGTCGAGTTTTTGCGCGATGGTCGCAGCCGGCGTTCCATTGATGGGCGCGTTGGGACCGAGCTCTACAGGAGTCGCCCAACTTCTACGGAGTTTGTTGACATACTTGCGCACTGTCTCCTGGTCAGTTTGACCGTTGGACCGGAATTGCGCCGTCAAACCTTCGAGCGCCTTGACGCCATCTGGAGAAAGGCCCCATTCCCCTTCGAGCCCTTTCACCACCATGGTCGGCCAGGTTTTTTCGATGAGCTGTACCTCGGCAAGGCTGCGAGCGCGGTCAATCAAGTCGAGCAACGCAGCTTTTGCGGCTTTGGTCTCGGGATCGGTGATCTGTGAGTTGACAGCAGCCTTGACCGCTTCTTGCTGAGCCGTCGTGTTAACGACCACTTGCATTGCCTCTGGAAGTTCAGTGCGGAGCGCTCCGCGCATGGTGGCAAGCATGTAATTGTTGCGTGAGCGTACTGAGGAAGCGCCCCTGGTCAACTCCGTCTTCAAGGATGCCAGAAATCCTGGATCCATGTCTTCACCAACAACGGCAACAACATCGGCCCACGCATCCCGACGCACCTGGGGCGACAGCCCCTTGATATGTGCGGACGCTTTCTCCAGCTCTGTTTTGGTGAGCTTTGCACCACCCTCCGAAGTGCTGAGGTTGGCAGCGGCAATCTCCCCGAAGAATTTGTCGACAACGGGCTGGATACTTGCAGCTTTCATTCACTTCCTCTGCTTCCGGGCCTGATCTCGACGTTTGCTCAATGCTTTCGAGCAGTTCGAATCTGGCCTGTTGTTATAAATCTGCTCTCGGCTTTCGAGCATCGTTTAGGTTATCGTCCGGCAGCGTTCAAAGTTGTGGGATAATCACATGTTTTATTTATTTCTAGGCATTGGGGATCTTGACGGATGGTCCGACAATTGCGAACAGAAGAGGAAGAAGACTTGATTCGCCGCAATATGAAGTCGGTTGAATAAATAGCCATTTATTCATCGGCCGGACTGCTCGTCCTCCGGACTGCGTCTACCAACGTTGGTGGCGCAAACGTTGGCGAATATGGTCGATCGGAGCCTCAGAAAGGCCAATGCCATCACAATCAAAGCAAACCAGATTTTCGTCTTTGCCGCTCTGGGGATGGCGGTTGATGGCCACGACACCGGCGTAGGTGAGGAAGTGCACGTCCAAGGTTTGAACGTCGCCCTTGGTGAGGGCCTCTCGGTGTCGGCCTACTTGGCGGGCAATTGCCGCGAAGAGTGCTCCATCGGGCGACATAGCTTCCTCCAGAAAGATCGCATTGAGCTCCAACGTTGCTGAGTTGTTTGGGTTTCCATCACCCGTGGGAATAATGGCGTAATAGTTCCTAGCGTGCAGCTCATTGTCGAGCACATAGAAGGAGATCAGTGGCCAGCGATTGCCGTCGGTCTGTTCCGCTAGACGCTTGCGAACCTCAGAAAAGCGATTTTGCAGCAATGATGCGATCAAAAATCGTTCGGGATCGCTTTCCTCGTCTCGCTCAGGGGCTTCCTTGGGACGTTCTGATCCCTTCTTGCGACGGTCTGATCCCTTCCTGCGGCGGTCTGAGCCCTTCTTGCGGCGGTCTTGGCCAGGGGGCCTTCCGGCGGCGGTGTCTTTTGCTTCTTCTTGGTTGTCTTGGTCAACTGCGGAGTGGCTGTCTGGCCCTTCTTGTTTTCCGAACGCCAACGAGAAAGCGCGAGCCCGATTCTGGTGGTCTGGGCAGAACATACTGCCAGGGGCCACCGGTTGTCTGCACAGGCGACAGAGCTGCTTCATGGTGCCCAATGTTATGGCAAATCAGTTGCGGAAAAAAGGTGACTTTGGCGAGTTTGGTTGGAAAATGTCAATAACCTTCATGGGTCGAGAAGTGCGGCTGCCGAGCCGTCTTTGACCACGCCATTCTCGAAGTGGACGATTGTGTCGGCCTTCTTTTTGCGCTTGCCTTTGCCTTTGCTGACAATCCATTTGCCATCTCGCAGCCCATCTTTGTATTCACCACTCTGTTTCCCCTTTGTGGTCCATTCAAGCCAGGGTCCGAGTTTGTTGCCGTTGAGATAGGCACCCTGAGTGGCCTTGCTGCCATCTTGGCTCCAGGTGGTCCATTTTTCATGCTTTGCGCCATCGTGGTGAGTGCCATCGGTCTTGATCTTGCCGTTGGGATACCATTCCGTCCAAGCGCCGTGCCTTTTCCCCTGCTCATAGGTGCTGCGAATCGCCAGCTGGCCACTCGCGTACCAGACACTCCAGGTGCCTTGTTCCTTGCCGTCGACGTAGCGACCCTCTGCTTCAATCTTGCCGTCGGCATGCCAACGGCGCCACGGGCCGTCCAAAACTCCGAGTCGATAAGTCTGCTCGGCCTCGCGGCTGCCATCGGCGCGCCAAGAGGTGTGGGTGCCAACCAAAACGGCGTCTTTGTACTCGCCGTCGCTTTCTTTGTTGCCGTTTTCGAACCAGGTGATCCAACGACCGTGTTGACGACCTTGGTTGAACGCACCAGCCGTCTTCGGTTGACCGCCTGGGTACCATTCAAAATAGGCACCCTCGAGTTGGTCGCGGAAACGATTGCCCTCTTTGTGCTTGGTCCCGTCCGCATACCAATCGATCCAAGGACCGTGTTTGATGCCTAGATCGTTGGTACACCAGGCCTTGAGGATCACCGATGACCCGTACACCGAGGTGTTAGCGGCGTTGGCGCGTTCTGGGGTGTCGCCCATGAGCTTCCCGCCAGGCGGGCACGCAGCGTCACCTCGGTTCCACCAACCATCCTCCCGTTCTTGACCTGGCTGGTTGAACGGTTTTACCTGGGACGGCGGCGGGGCAATGCGTTCTGGGACCCGATCCTGGCAGGCTAGGACGAAAGTGACGAAGCTGCATGTTGTCACCGCGCGATTCATCGCCGAAGGGTATGCTTTGGCGCGGTTTGTGGCAACGCAGCCACATCACTTGAGGGTGTATTCGGCCAGACGTTCTTCGCTGGTATCCCCACGCTCCCTCACCTTGCCGATGCCCTCGGCGTACCAGAACAATTTCCACGCACCTTTCTCATCCACCCGACGGATGCGCGTGCAGCTGAATTTTCCCGCCGAGACGGCGACCTCCTCATCGGTGGTTTCCACGGTCCACGAGTATTCCTTGTTGTCTCGATCCAACTCGACGCCGCCCGCGTCACGACGGACGCGCAAATGCGACTCTTTGAAGCTCGCGTTGTCGCCGACCTTGGAGCTATCCATGCGCAAAAATCCCGGTTGGTATTCGTTGGTCCACAGCACGGTGTCCCCATCCAACACTGTCTGACGCAAACGTGTGACCGCTGCTCCATCAACTCCCCAGTTGGAGCGTTTGTTCCATTCACCATTGGTTTGCGTGGTCATCATTATAAACGTTTCATCCCCGGCGTAAGCCTCGGTGCCGGTGAGCTCCTTTGTGATGAGGCCATCATCGCCGCCACCTGGCAGGAGCACCTGCTCGTAGACCCAGCGATTGCCAACGGCCATCGGTAAATAATCCGCCTGCTTGGGATCATCGCCGCAGGCTGTCAAAGGCATGGTGCCAACGATCATGACGATGATGATCTTTGCTGATTTCTTCATTGCATTCTCAACCTTGAGTTATGAGTTCTCCACCGATCTGTCGAAGCAATCTCTGTGCCACTTCCTTCGACCATACCATATCGTGCATACAATCTCGAAGCTGTAGACACGGCGATACACTTCGCTGTGTGCGGTCATCAACTTCGTGGCGGCGGAACGAGTCACGGCCGGATCAATCGGTGTGAATGTCCATTCGGTGGTCAAAGGCGAGTTGCAGCATGCCACGGCGCTCGTTGGGAGTACGGCATTGCGATTGCGCGACAACCTGTTCCACTTGCAGCATGATGCGCAAGACCTTGGCAATGTGAAGATTGACTCCCGCCATGTAGGCCATTGCGACATTGTCTTCTTTCCCGAGCCCCTCATTCAGAAACTCTGCTTTGACTATCGGTCGCAATCGAACAGCGTCGCTCACCCGGTATCTGAGTTGCACGTAGCCAATGACGCCAAGGACATCGGAGCGATCGCGCCCGTCCTGTGCCCACAGCCCCTCGAGCACCGCCTCCATCGGTCCGAGGCGCACTCGTGCGTCCAAACCCCCGGCCGAATAGGCCGGGTCGGCTTCGTCACTGCGCATCTTTACAGTGCCGGAGGCACCAACCTCGAGAAACTTGCCAAACTCATAGGTCGGGCGAACAACGAAATCTTTACCGCTGTCGTTTTCTTGGAACAGCCCATTGCCATTGAATACGCCGCCGGAAATTCGAAGGTCGCCGAATCGCCCGTTGGCGACGATTCCGAGATCACGGCCACCGAACTCGAGATTGTTGTCGTCAATGATGTGATGATTGACGATGCCCCGTTCACACAGAGGTAGCTGCCGCGATGAGGTGGCCTCCACGCGACTGAATGGCTTCTTGAGTTGCCCGGCTCGGAGTTTCAGCCATGCTGAGGGTTCGACTTCGACCCAGGCATCTTTGAGGACGGAGAGCTCCGAGACGTCGACATCGACCTGGGCGCGAAGCCAGGGCGTAGGGTAGAGGTCAACAGCCAGGCGAGCGCGTTTCACGACCAGCTGGTGATACGGCTCGGTGTCGTCGACGAGATAGCGCAAGTGCGCTTGCATACCGATGCGCAATGGTACACATCTGCCGACCGTCCACAGGCCTGAAACACATCTGCCGACCGTCCACAGGCCTGAAACGTCAGGCGTCTTGATTGGTTTGATGGGTTGTACCGGTGCATTGCCAACCGGTTCTGGCGCAATTGGCTCTCCTTCGGGGACGGCCGTTGGTTGTTGTGCTGCTGCCGCTGGCAAGCAAAGCAACAATGCTGCGAGGAATGTGAGAGTCTTCAAGGTTTGCATGACTTTGGCGATGGATATCACAGTGGCCAGAGATGAGCCAACAACCCGATGACTGACTCTGCCCTTTTTCTCCTTGCAGAGTAGAACATCACGACGACAAAATTGCCGATCACACCCCTCACAAACTTTGGCCGGATTTCCTGTCGCATGCCTTGAATTCAAAATGTGCTATTGTGATTCGATTGTTGCTTGTGAGTTATGGTGTTTATGGGGAGAACTCCGATGAATTCATAAGCTCAAACAGGAGGGCATCGTGGCTTCTGGGATTGGTATAATTCGTGGGTTGTGTGCCCTGGTTGTGAGTCAGGCCTGTGTACTTGTGGACAACGAGACAGCGGGAGTTACTGCGAATGGGCCGTCTTCAAATTTTCAAGTGGTCTGTTCAAGTAACACTGCAAGGGGTGACTGCCGTGTCCGTGTCTCCGACCCCGTAACACGTTTGGTCGTGAAGCTGAAGACCCAAGGTACCGAGGTCTTTACGGGTCATCTAGCGGAACTCGACCATGGAAAAGTCCAAGGCTCTTCAACCAATTTGGTGGCGTCTTTGGCCGCAGTACATGCAAAATATGGCATCAAGACAATTCGAAGAGTGTTTTTCAATGGTGCGGACAAAGCTCGGCTGGGCCAGGTCAAAGACAAGCTCGAGAAAGTCCCGCATACTACGACAAACAAGAAACATACACTGGATGATTTCTTGCAGACCTATGTGGTCGAGATAGGCGCTGGAAAATCGATAGTGGATGCCGTGCGAGAATATCGCGGCCATCCCATGGTGGATTACGTGCATCCGGACCATCGGGTTTGGACAACATTCACCCCCAACGATCCAAGCTTTTCTCAACAATGGGATATGGTCAAGATCAACATGGAGCAGGCGTGGGATGTAACCAGGGGCGATGGCATCGTGGTCGCTGTGGTTGATACGGGAATTGACTACAATCACAATGACCTAGCTGCGAACATCTGGAGCAATAACGCTGAGATTGTCGACGACGGCATTGACAACGATGGGAATGGCTATGTGGACGACGTCCGTGGATGGGATTGTTTCAACAGTGACAACAATCCCATGGACGACGACAGCGCTGCCCCAAACCACGGCACCCACGTTGCAGGGACCATTGCGGCGATAGACAACAACAATACCGGGATCAGTGGAGTTGCCCCCAACGCCAAAATTATGGCTGTTAAGGCGATCGACGCCTCCGGTAGTGGCACTGAAAGCAGTTGCGCAGAGGGCTTGCTCTATGCCGCCCTCAATGGTGCCCACGTGATCAATAACTCTTGGGGCGGTGGCTTTGATGACGTCATCACGTCAGCCATACAGACAGCATATGGCCTGGGCAGCACCATCGTCTTTGCCGCAGGTAATGACAACAAACCGCTTAACTCTGTCAGCGACTACGCTTCCATGTCGGAAACCATCTCAGTAGGTTCCACAGACTCCAGTGATTGGAAAGCGCCAACATCCAACTATGGAACGACCCTTGATGTTGCGGCTCCAGGTGAAAACATCTATTCCACCATGGCAACAGACGCCTATCAGTATCTTTCCGGTACCTCCATGGCTGCGCCACACGTGTCTGGAGTGGCCGCATTGATTCTTGCATACCGGCCCAGCTTTTCCAATGAAGATGTCCGGCAGGTGCTCAGAACCTCTGCTGTTGACCTCGGCGCTGTTGGGTTTGACAGTGTATTTGGACACGGCCGTATAGACGCTTACCAAGCTTTGCAAATATCCTCCCCTTGTCGCGCCAAAATCTCATCCCCCATAGCCAACGATGTAGTGGATGGAGCCTCGTTGAGCATCCATGGCAGCGCCTATGGAAGCACATGCGGAAATTACCTTCTCGAGTTCGCTGTGGACGAGTCTGGCCCATGGCAACAAATCAACAGCGGCTCACCCCTTGTCAACGGAGTTCTTGGGGAATGGGATGTTTCGGGGTTGTCGGGAAGATTCTTCGTACGGGTGGGTATTAGCAATACGACAGGCGATCACTTTTTGGATTTTGTCGGTCCTGTGTGGATCAATGTGCCAGGATTACTGGTCAACATGGGGGAGGATGTCCATTGGACATACGCCCCAGTGGTGGCTGACCTAGATGGGGATGGCACACAAGAGTTGGTGCTGACTACCTCAATTTCGGGCGGCGGGGCACTGAACATCATTCATGCGGACGGAACCTACTTGTTGAAACAACAGCTTACCGATTATGGTTTAGGTGCACCCGCCATCGCAGACATTGATTCAGACGGCCAGGGGGAGATCCTTGTTTCCGAGTATTCCGAGGCATCCGGAGGGTTAGCGGACATTCCACAGTATCAGGTATTTGCCATTGAATTGGACGGTTCCTCAGTACCTGGATGGCCGGTCAAGGTTCAAGGTGTATTGAATGGGCAGTTGGCTGTGGGTGACATGGATAGCTCAGGGGACCTCGAAGTCATTGTTTGCACGGCAAATGCCTACTGGTTGAACAATGAGACCGAAGTACACTTTCATGAGCTCCATGCATTTCACGCCGACGGTAGCCTCGTAACGGGTTGGCCGCTTGACTATGGTGAGCAATGGTCGGCCATGTCCAATCCCGTCTTGGTTGATCTTGACAACAACGGCACGCTAGAGATCCTACTGGGCGTAAGAGACTGGGTTGATATTAATGCTCCAGGTGCTGTCCTCGCGTATCGGCACGACGGCACGCCTGTTCCGGGATTTCCGTTTGAGACAAATTATTGGAACTGGAATGTCACTGCTGGAGACATTGACAGGGATGGTACAATCGACATTTTGGCACATGGAGAACGCAGAGATGCCCACGGAGAAGGTGTCGCGCCTTGGAGCGGTTACGATGCCTTCGATACCGCTCTCGGCGATCTTGACAACAATGGCGACCTGGAGGTTGTCCACTCTATGGGAAACGGTGTACTTGTTCTCGATAAGAGCGGTGAAGTGACTTCCACCTTGTGGCCCAAAATTCTCCCCGGTGGTGACTGGCCTGGGAGGAACGCGGTGATTACAGATCTTGACAACGACGGTGATCGAGAGATTGTTCTGGCAACCTACGAAGGTCTGATTTTGGCTTGGCACCACGATGGCACTGAGGTGAATGGCTTTCCCAAACAAACCGCGGGGGTCCATCTCAGGGACGCTGTTGTCGGTGACTTTGATGGGGATGGGTTTGTCGATGTGATCGGCACAGGTTATGATGCTGTCTATTTTTGGAATGATTTCAACACGCGATGGATATCCGGTTGTTGCGATTGGGCGTTCTATCAACGGGACAGATTACGCGGAGGAGCCTATACATTCTGCGACGACAACGATCCCTGCACTGAGCGGGACACCTGTACACTTGGGGAGTGTGACGGAACCCCTATGGATTGCTCACACCTAGATGACGAGTGCAACAATGGTTACTGCGAGGCAGGTGTGTGCCAGAGTCAATTCTTCAATGAAGGGAGAAGCTGCGATGACGGAGATCCCCAGACGTCAGCTTCTGCCTGTGTTCAAGGTGTTTGCCGAGGTGTTGATGACGGTGATGATCAAAATCCTCCCGGTGATGATCAAAATCCTCACGGTGATGATCAAGATTCAATGATAGGCGGCTGCGCGTGCTCCTTGTGGACACGCTCCGGTCAGACAAAAACCGGTCTAGCATGGGTTCTGCTTGCCGGCTGGATCATGGTTAGAAGCATTGGGCAGCGAAGAAGATTCTGACCGTGCCATCTGCCAATCCTCCGCCATCGCCATTCGTGGAGCGTTTCATGTGTGCAAGAGAGTCCGTGGTCCTTTGCCTGTTCGTGTTGCTGACTTCCCTACAAGTGGACGCTGCGGTCCTGAGTCGTTCCCAAGCGGTTCAAGGGATGCTGCAGCGAGGAGAGATCAGCGAAGCAACAGCCGCGACCTACCAAGTGCTCGCCTATCAACGTCCAGAACTCTTGCCTGGCGAGCTGCGTACCTTGCCCGCCACCCAGGTTGGATGCGCCACGGAGCATTTTCTGCGTGCACATCAACTGCGAATGCGAGGGGGCCTTGTCTGGGGAGGGCCCGACGAGACGGGCCGGCCAGTGAGTGCTGGCTATTTTGATTCAACAACATACGCTGTCCGATCTCACTTCACCGCTGCGTCGCTGCAGTCCAGGGCAGCGGCCATACTTCAGTACACAGAGGAATCCCTCGCCATACAAATTGGCAACATGGGTTTCAGGCCGCCGTTGGGTGACTTTGGCGAAGGCGGCAGCGTCGCGTTTGACATCTATGTGGGAAATGCAGAGGGGGCTGGTGGTTTCACAGCGCCAGAGGCGGAATGGCCCGATACCCCGCGTACCGACTGCACCACCTGGGTGATGATCAGCGAAGAGATCCCCGATGGTGGCGACTTGATGTCTACCGTGGCCCACGAGATCAACCACGTTCTCCAAGCCGCCCACGATTGCGCAGAGTGGATCTCGTTTTGGGAAAACACCGCCACCTACATCATGGATCTCACCTATGAAAGTGTTAACGACTACGTCTACTTCTTGCCGCATTTTCAGATGTATCCGCATTATCCCCTCGATTACTGGGAGAGTGGCAACGGCTATCAGTATGGTGCCATGCTCTTGCCTTTGACCTTCGATGAAGCTTTGGGCCATGGTGACGGGGTGGCGGTGCGACAGATCTGGCAAGCGTCTGAGCAAGTCGATTGGGAGAACAACGAACCCGATTATTTCGACGCAATCGACGAAGTGGCTCGGGCATACGGAGGCACGGGATTGGATGGCGTACAGTTGCTTCTCACCGAGTGGCGCTACGTTACCGGCAATCGTGACGATGGCTCGCATTTCAGTGAGGGCGGCGATTGGTCGGCCATTTGTGACGACTACTGTGAAGCGCCCGACGATCAGGTCTACAGTTTGGCGGACTTGCCCGTTGCTGCCACTGTAACGAACCCACCCTACGATCATGGTTCGAGCTACATTCGCGTTGACCTCAATCCGTCAATCACGGGTACTTTGGCGGTCGGTTTCGTTGGCGGCCCGACCCGTTGGGGTTTGCAGGTCATTTGCGGCGGTGTCGGACCGGCACAGGTGATCCCACTACCGCTGAGTGGCACCAACGCCAACGCATCGATTCCGGTGTCGAATAGTTGGTGGTGTGTGCTCGCCGTGAGTAATCTCGGTCCTGCGAGCTACGATCCGGACGAGGACTCGTTTACCAGTACCAGTTACTCCTTCAACCTCGATTTCAACCTAGGTCCCATTGTCACCGACGGTGGTGGCGGTGACGGCGGTGACCGCGACGGCGGCGGCGGTGACGGAGCGCCACTTGAGGATGGCGGTGGCCACGACGGCGGCGGCAGTGATGACGGAGCGCCGCTCGAGGATGGCGGGGTTGTCGAAGATGGCCACCGGGGTGACGGGGATGAACCGGGGTTTGGTGACGTTCGCAGGGGCGGCATCGGATGGACCCCCGGGTATCAGATGTACCAACCCAATGATGGTTGTGCTTGCACCAGTTCTCGCGGACCTAATGGCTGGGCACTTATGGGGTTGTTCCTGGCGTTCTTCCGTAGGCGGCGCTGAGGACTCGCCAGTCGTTGCGCCTGGGCAACAGACTTCCGAAGCAGTCGATAACATGCAGAGGACCGAGGTGGGTTGGCATCGAATGGTTTGATCGCAGCCCGCCGGGGAGATCCGATGTCCGCGACTTTGCAC
>MGST01000078.1 GCA_001798605.1 Deltaproteobacteria bacterium RIFOXYA12_FULL_58_15
CCACGTCGCGGGTGCCCAGACCGAGGCCGGCGATGACCAGCAGAACTGTCACCCCAAGTGCGATGCCGATGGCGGCGATGGTGCCACGAGTTCGATGGGCCAGAACTTCGATCAGTGCGAGACGCAGCAGCTTCGGTGGGCTCATGTGAGACGCCCTTCACGCAAGTGAAGTACACGGTCCGCAGATCGTGCGATGGCTTCATCGTGGGTTGCGACCAACAGGGCGACACGGTCCTCGGCTAATTGATCGAAGAGAGTGAGGATCTCTGCACCCGTATGCGCATCGAGATTCCCGGTTGGTTCATCACACAACACGAGCTTGGGGCGGTGACAGATGGCGCGGGCGATCGCTACACGCTGGCGTTCTCCACCCGATAGGGCCCGTGGCCGGCGGTGCATCTTATCGCCGAGGCCGACGTTCGACAGCACCTCGCGGGCGCGTTCGGTGTTGGGCACGCCGTCCCCAAATCGTGCCGGCAGAAGGACATTGTCCAATGCGCTAAGATGTCCGAGCAGATTGTAGGCTTGAAAGACGAAGCCAAAAGTCTGGTTGCGGATTCTTGCGAGAGCGCGGTCACCGAGTCCGTCGAGGCGCCTGCCGTCTACCTCGACGGTTCCTTCATAGTGTGAATCGAGAGCGCCGAGAATATAAAGGAGGGAACTCTTGCCTGAACCCGATGGACCGAGCAGTGCCACCCGTTCGCCAGCGGCGATCTCGATGTCCACGGAGTCGAGAATGGTGATGTCGTGGTCACCGTCACGAACCCGTCGGCACAGCATCCTCGCCGCCAACAGGGGGGCTTCGGTCACTGCAACTTCTCCCGGATGCGAAGGCGCAAGCCCGCTTCCTCCGCGTTGATGGCTATCGCAACGTCGCCGAGGGTCTTGAGGAGCTCAAGTCCCGTACCGATGACGGCCCCGGCGCCCAAGGCGCTGGCGCGATTGCCCAGTGTCAACGTGCTGGCCGCCTCAGCCAAAACAGGAAGCCGAAAAACCATGACGCTGGTTCCGGGTTCCTTGACCAGCTCTTTCGCGACGCCCGCATCGAGGGCGTCGGTCAGGCCGGCTCCTTTGCCTGCTTTGCCCGTCATCCCATCCAGCGTCTTGTCCAGACGACCGCGACCGACGGCATAGATGTACTGGTTGCCCATCACTGCCCAAGCGAGCTTGGGATCCTGGATGTCGGGCTGAAAAACCAATGCCTTGGATTCGCCGACTGTGCGAGTGCTCGAGATGATGCGGATGTTGCGTTTGCCAAGATTGGCCTTGGCCTTCTCCAGGGCCGCGATGAATGCCTCCGGCTTTTCGAGTTCAGCTATGACGACGATGTGCACCGTGTCCACCAGCGTGCGCAGGGAACGTGTCTGCTCCGCCTGCTCGAGTGCCTTCGTCAGATCTGCGAGGTGGACCGACACGGTGAGCGGCCCCGAGAGGAGCGGCACCACCTCCCGCTCGACGTCGAGACCGACCGCCGCGTAGATTGTTGGCAGCGCCTGGTCGAGCCAGGTTGCCAGTTGGGGTTGGTGGCGCAGAGCAGCCAGGGCCTCTGGGCGTGCGGCGCGCGAAAAGAGCGCAAACACCGCGTCCGCTTCAACCTTTGCGGCCAACTCGCGCACGGGCGCGTGCTGCATGGCCTTGTCGATTCCTGGAACATCGAGGGCGAGGAAAGTGTCAGACGAGAAGCCGTTGGCATCCAAAGTGATGGACGTTGCGGCTCCGGCGCTCAACGGTCCCGGGTTTGACTTGAATACGTCTGTGGCGGCGGTTGCACGAACGAACAATTGAACTGCGCCGCGCCCGGCCTTTTGTGACAACCGGGTGTAGAGCTCATCTCTGTGCAGGGTGGTGGTATCGAGGCTCGCCTGCGCGGAGCCGGTCGTTGTAGCCATTCGTCCCAGCACAGCCTCCCAGGGGTTGCGCCCCGCTTCGCGGGCGAGGAGAACGAACCGGCCCACGTGCGCCCAGTGAAGCACTGGGACAACCTCATCCCCAAACGGTCTTCCTGCGGTCATGGTGGCAAATCCGTGCAGTTCGGCTTCGGTGAAGCGGTTGGCACCATCCGATTTCTCAATGATCTGTTTGAGCTTGGAGTTGAAAGCTCCGCGATCTTTGAGCTGGATGACCAAAATCGGCTCCGTGGTTCCAGGCTCGGTAAACAACAGCGCTCCACCCTGGGGATCGATTCCAAGAGCCGACCATTGTTCGGCCTGCATGGGGTCGAAGCCGAGCTGGTTCTGGACTGCCTGGCGCATGCGCGTGACCAATGGCCCGCCAACCTTGGCGGTGGCTTTGCCCAGGAAAGCATCGGCGTCGCCCAGGAGCCTGCCAATCTCAGGGAACCACACCGCCGTGGTCGCGTTGGCACTGGGAATATCAAGAATGTGGTCGGGGCCTGTATCAGTGCAGCCACGACAGGATACGGCCAACGCCGCGAAGGCCACTAGGAAAAATCGGTTCTTGTGCATGCCGCGTCGTACCACTGCAGAGGCATGGGTTTCAATGGTAGTGTCCAAATCAGCTGAGGTTTGGCAGGATACGCACGCTGTGCACGTGAAAGTCTCTGCGAATCTGCTCCGCCTCTCGAGTCGTGAGAAACACGTGGGCCATTGCAGTTGGCATGGCATTGGCCATGTCGCGCAAGAGCTCCATGGCTCGGGTGAGTTCGGATGCCGCAGCGTTGGTGGGGCCGAGCTGCCCTGCAAGAGCAGCGCGAGCCTCAACTTCCAATGGCCGCAGGTGCAGGCGGGCTGCGGTCATCGCGCAGCGTTCGAGTAACGCCATCGCCTGGGGCAACTCGCCCAGAAGCGCTGCCGCCTCGCCGCGAAGAGCAGTTGCTGTCGGCACGAAGTCGCCGAGTCGGCCCAAACGGACCACCGACCGCAGTTGTTCGGCCAACGTTCTTGCCTGTTCACCGTTCTGTAATAGGAGTGCCGAGCGGGTGGCATAGACAAGCGCGAAAGCGAGGTCCGCAGGATCTTGCAATGGTCCGAGAAGTTGGTCGACAATCGCGAAGAGCTCGTGGGTATCTTCTGCTTTGCCTGCCCGCACTTCCACCCAGGTCAGAATCGCACGTGCCGATGCTGTGAGCGCGGCGTTGGACAGTGATTGACCTGTTTCGAGAGCGACTGTGATATAGTCTTGCGCTCGCGTCAGGTCACCGAGTCGCGCATATGTGTGTCCGAGCCCCAATGCCGTCGCCGCCTGCCCTCGCATGTCTGATGTTCGCTCCCTCAGATCAAACGCTGTGTGTAGCGCAATGAGGCTGGCGCGAAAGTCACCATAGCGAGCTCTGACCAAACCAATACGACGCAGGACAACGCTCTCGTCAGCTCGGGCGTGGCAAACGCGGATGAGCTCGAGGCTTTGCTGGTAATGTCGCAACGCACTTTCCAGGTCGCCCTGGCGGACACAGATGTCGCCCGTTTCACGCAGCACCAGGCCATGGCGCAATTGATCGCCGCTTTGGCGAGCAATCTGCAATCCGTGTCGTAACGCTTGCCTTGCTGCGCGGAATCGACCTGCGCGGGCAAAGCCACGTCCCAAAAAGGTGCTTGTCGCCGCGAGGGCAGAGGCATCGTTCTGAGCCCGCGCACGTTGTTGGGCTTGGCGAGCACAACGTACCGCTTGGACGATATCACCTTGCTCTTGCCGGAGTCGCGCCAAGTCGAGAAGGAGTTCAATGACTTCCTTTTTTGCATCGAGTTTTTCTAACTCGGCGAGGGTCGTGAGCAGGATCGCCAGAGCGCCGGTGGTGTCGCCAATCCTCGTCGCCACCAGGCCTTGCAGACGGTGGGCCATGGCAATGAGTCGGCTGTCCGGCTGCGCTTGCAATAGCTCCAATGCGCGGTTGGCGTGTCGACTGGTCTCCCCTGAGTTGCCGCGTGCATACTCTACGGCACCGAGGCCCAAGGTCGCCTCAATGGCAATGAAGCGGTCGCCGCTCTGACTTTGGGGAGAGATCGGCTCCTCGTCAAAGGAAGCTCCTGCGAGCACGGCGCGGTACCATGTCACCGCCTGTGGAAGCTCCCCGACCCTCTCGAACACTCGGGCCAGCTTCAGCGCGATGGGCGCAGCCTCGCGGGTTTCGTTGCCTACGGTTGCGAGGGCCCGCCGGTAGTACTCGATGGCGCGGCGGTCGGCGTACAGCGAAGCGGCGCGGTCACCGGCCTCGACCGCAGCCTCGACTGCCGCTTCTCTATGGCTGCCCTTGAGAAGGTGCTCAACCCGTTCATTGAGGCGTACAGCGCTGTCCGTGTGCAGATGGACGACGTCGGCAGCGCGATCATGCATTCGCATTCTTACGTCTGGCGGGATGCGTTGATAGACCTCCGCGAGCACGTGGTGGTTGGCAAAGGAGAAACGAGGGTGTTTGACCGCGGGCGAGGGCTTGAGAATTTCGAGGCGAGCCAGGGTGGCCAGGGTGCTTCCCGCTTCGGCTGACGCCACCTCGGCAATGGCCGCCGCTGTTGTGGCATCGATGTCGTGACCCACCACCGCCGTTGCCCAAAGGATCTGCAAATGGTTCGGCTTTGCTTTGTCCACCAGAATTTTCGCCAGGTCGCCGTGACTGGCGGCCTGGTAGCTGCCACCTTTGAATTCGAATGTAGCTCCACTTTTTTGCACTGCGCCGCTGCAGAGTAGCCTTGCAAGAGTGTGCTCCACCAAGCTCGGCATGCCTTGACTCTCGCGCGAAAGTCGCGCGAGTGCCGGTTTCGGGATCTCCATACCGACAAGACGGTGGCGAGCAAGTGCGTTGATTTCACCTTGGCTCAAGGGACCGAGGGTGATGACCTCACCCATGTTTGCGAGGGTGGTGGTGAAACTCTCAGAATCCGTTGTCTGCTCTGCGGCGCACACCAACAACAATGGAAGTTTGTTGAGTCTTGCGGCGAGGCTGCGCAGCACCGCGAGCACAACGGGGGCTGCGAGGTGCAGGTCGTCGACCAACAAAGCGGTGGGACGGTCACCCAACCCTGCGAGGGATGTCGCCACCTGGCCCGCAAATGCGGAAACGTCGGACAAATGGGCACGGCTACCCAGGAGCCGCGGCGTTGGAGTCGTGGGTTTTGTCTCCAGCTCGCGAGCAATTCGTAGCAGCGCACCCAGCGGCGAGCCGGGTCTATCTGTCGTGTGCAACCGCAAGACGCGCATGCCGTCGAGGTTCAGTTGTGTCGAGAGATCGCGCAAGAAAGGAGTTTTGCCGCAACCCACGCCGCCCACCACTGATACCACGGCCCCACGATTCTCGCTCTGCACCAACCCTGCGGTGCGCCGCAGACTGCGGATCTGCCGCGAGCGGTGCGAGACAGCCCCGCCTCGGAGTAACCGCTCTGCAGCGGCGCTCTTGGGGCCTTGGCTCAAGCGCAAACCCTTTTTGCGCGACAGGACATCCGCGGCGACGATGGCATCGGGGAAACGGTTGTTTGGATTGGGCTCAATCAGTTGCATGACAAAGTCTGACAGGCCCGCAGGAATCACGGGATTGATGTGATTCGGTGCTGCGAGGTGTCCTTTGTGCTGGTGGGCAATGTCTTCGAGAGTGCGGGGAACGTCATGAGGCAGAAGCGCTTCATACAGAACCATTCCCAACGAGTAGAGGTCGGCGCGACCATCGATGGCCTCGCCGCGGCTCACTTCCGGTGCCATGTATGGAAGAGTTCCAGCCGAAGTGGTTGGAACCCCCGCCCGGGCGAGTAAGCCGAAATCGACGAGGCGGACCATCGCTCCGGTGCCCTCGCCGACAACCAAGAGGTTCTGCGGTTTCACGTCTCGATGCACCCAGCCGCGCAGATGAATGGTGGCCAGGGCATCGAGTATTTGGATGGCGAGAACGCCCAAGGCTGCGGGTTCTGCGTTGAAGTGACCCAAATCAAGACCTTCGACCAACTGCATCGTGAAGTACGGGCGGCGGGTGTGGGTGATGCCGAAGTCGAAAGCGCGGATGATATGGGGGTGGTGGAGCTCCGTCAGGCGTTGGAATTCTTGACGATAGCGGCGTATCTGGCCCCGTTGGGTGGCGATCTTGAGTGCTCCACGTTCGTTGTGAAAACGGTCGTGGATCTCGACAACGCGAGACTGGGCGCCTCCCCCAAGTTCGCGGATGACTCGAAACCGCGGATCAACGCCGAGATTGCTGTTTTCCACCCAGCATTCGATATCACCTGGAGCGGGTGGAATTCCACCACCCAGGAGCCCAAGGAGCGTCCTCCTGCGACGGCTGTTTGGGTAGCTCCGCTAGTCTATGAGACGAACCTCCCCAGTGGCAGTCTCCGCCTTGACCACTGTCGTGAGGTCCTTTTCTTGGTTGGCGAGAATGCTCATCGCGGCCAGAAACTCTGCATAGAAATTCTTGGACGCAAAGCCCCAGGTCGACTTCTTGTAATTCTCAATCAGATAAATGAGGTCCGTGGATCCCGCCGCGTTGACTGCTCTTCTCACGCCGTAGGGACCATGGTTGTAGCCTGTGATAGCGAGTGGCCAGCTGCCAAGCATGCGGTAGTTGTCCCGCAACATTTTCGCTGCGGCGCGAGTTGATTTCTTGACGTCTAGCCGCTCGTCGTTTTTTGCGGAAACATCCAAGCGGAGGGAACGCGCAGTTGCTGGCATCAACTGCCATAAACCGGCGGCACCTGCTGACGAGCGCGCCCTGGGATTGTACATGGACTCGACGAAGGGTAGGGCACAGATCTCCGTGGGTACCCCTTCCTCTTCGAGAATTGGCCTAATGTCGTGAAGATAATCCCGTGCGCGCTGTATGCCTGCTTCAAAATGGTCGGCAACACCCCGCTGCGATCGAATTCGCAGCCATGCACCGTTGAGGTGAGGGGACTCGTTCCCTCCCGCCAAGGTGAGTAGGATCTGGTCTTCGTCATCGAGGGGCACAGGATCTATTTCCAGGCGGCGAAGTCTGTCTCGCAATTCCAAATTGGCCTTGCGCACAATTTCACGTGCCCGCTCCTCGAGGATGTCTCCAGCTTCGTTCTTGGGCAACTCGAGCACCTGCCAGATGATGTTCATATGTTCGCGGTCGTGTACGACCACCCGACCGCTGTCGTGTTTGGTGAAGATATCGACCCAGAAACGGACCGCAGGCTCCAGCTCCTCCGGAGCCGGGAAGTGTTTCGAACCCACAGGGTTGCCATCCATCGCCAAGAGGGTTCCCGGCCAGGCGCGAGCCCCGAGTGGGGCGAAGAGGATGAAGGTGACGAGCGCCGTCAGAATACGCATGGACGGTAACCTCATTCCGATTGAAAGGGCCGACTGCCGTTTCGCACGTCAAAGGTTATCATTTTCGATCACAAAAGCCAGTCCGATGGTCGTTTTGATTCGAAGTGGCTCAGCTGGTTGGTCGCGGCTTGTGCATGTCGATGAGCTCGAGCTTATCCTCGGCGATCTTGAGGTCCACTCGGTCTCGCAGGCCCTGGGCATCGCCCGAGTGTTGGAATGGATAGGGCTTGTCGACCTCTATGGTGACGTCTTCGACCAAGTAGTCCATCAAGGCCTTGGGATTGCGGTAGGTGCCGTTCCACATACTCGGCAACTGCGGCAGAACGCGAAGGGGCCCGAGGGTGCAAATGCGCAGGTTCATCATGTTTGGCATGATGCGGGCGTAAGGGAACATACGGAAGCCATAGCCATAGAAAGGCGCTGTGCCGGCGGCGACGAGACGTGCCGGTCCCTCCCACAAGGTCGCCCCTGGCTCGATCTCTTCGACACAGTCGCCACGACGCGAGTCAACGAAGTAGGCGCGACCGCGGTTGACCACTCGAATGGACATCTTCTCCGCCCGGCCAGAGAGGATGCGCGGCACTGTCCGTCCAAAAACGGTCATGAAGTAGCCGGTGAGATTCTGCATCAACATCTTGAAGATGGGATTTTTTGCCTGGGCCTTGAGACTGTTGTAGTCGTCGAGCAGTTGTGAGTCGTAGCCCATGCCACCAAAGAAAAACCGTTCGCCGTCCATGTCGATAAGGGGAATCGACTTGGTGCGTCCAGGGACAAAATCGACGATGCGCTGCAGGTCGCGGGACGCCTTGCCCGCGCCTATGAGGGTGCTCACACCGTTGCCGGTGCCAAGCTTGAGGAATGCAAACCTGGGTTGGCTTAGCAAGGGTTGGGTTTCGCCGAAGCGGCGATAGCGTTCTGTGCGCCAGTCATTGGATTCCCTGACGTAGCGCTGAACCAGATTGACTACACGCATCAAGGTGCCGTCACCGCCGCCGCTGACGATGGTGCCGTAGCCACGTTGCACAACTTCTCGCGAAAACTCTTCGGCTTCGTCAATGGAGCGGGTCTCAAAAACGTGCTCCTTGCCAACGATGTGCGCTAGCCTGCGACGGACTCGATCGGTCACGTGTCGGGCATTGCGATTGAGCAAAACTGCGATCCGTTGGGGATCGGGGGCGAGGACGGGCAGCGCAGTCGCCAACCCAGGCCAAGCGATCTCCTGCCGCGCTGTGCGGATAGATTCGAGCATTGCTTCTCCTCCTGGTGGGTTCCGGCTCCCGACGGCTCGTCCATAGACGGCCCACGCTGGCTGTCTTGCAAGCAATACTTGTACCAGAACTGCGCGACAAGGTGACAACAGAAAACATAAACAAATCAACAGGTGCTGCCAACGACCGGCGTCACAAACGCGAAACCGATTTCGCACTTGAAGCGCGGTGCGAAACAAGATTCGCACCTGCGCAAGGGTTTGTTGAATATTTAATGAATTCAATTAGTTGTGTCGTGTTCGTCGGCGAGGCCGTGATTGTCGAGGTCAAGCATCAACAAAGCAAATGTTGACGTTGTCTTGGGGCTCGCCTAGGACCAGTCAGTGGATGGTGAAGAATCGGCGGGTTCCCGCTATAGGCAGCTCGAGGCGCGGTTTGTGCCATCCGCGCGCAAGCTCTCTTGGACTGTCGAGTCACCCCTTTCTGCGGCCTCCCTTGCGCAGGATATCAGGCTGCGGTGTGAGCTCGACTCGCGAGGGTGGGAGCGGTTGCTGTGGCACGGCGGATTGCACATAGACCGCAAGCGCATAGATGTCTTGCCTGAGCAGATAGCCGCAGGCAGCCTCGTGGTCGTATACCTCTTCGCACGGGAGCCGGACGCCGTGGCCCTCACTGAATCCGCGATCATTTTTCAATCCAAAGATGTCGTGGTGGTCAACAAACCAGCTTGGCTGACGGTCCAGGGAACGCGGGCGAGCAATCGCATCTCATTGGAGGCAGAGCTCAAGCACCTGGTGGGTGCCCAATGGATTACGCCAGCGCACCGGTTGGACCGTCAGACGAGCGGTGTCATCATTTTTGCCCTCAATGCCGACACAGCCCGGCAGTTGAACCAGCAGTTTCAGCGACGTGAGGTCGACAAGTTGTACTGGGCCTGGGTGACTCCACCGCCCAATCGTTGCCAATGGGAGGTGTCTGGCTTTATGCGCCAACGGGAGCATCCAGGACATGCCTTTTTTGAGATCGATGAACACGAGACTGTGGGCAGTCGGGCGAGTCACACGAGCTTTGTGTGCCTGGATATTTTCCAACAATTTGCCTTCGTTGAGGCTCGTCCCACGAGTGGCCGGACCCATCAGATTCGGGTGCACCTCGCCAAGGGTGGCACTCCGATAGTGGCCGATCATCTCTATGGTGATGTGGATCCGCACGGCCCATGGGCAGAAAGGCTGATGCTCCACGCGAGGAGTCTGACTGTGAAGCTGCAGGGGCGGGTGGAGACATTCGTTGCGGAGCCGCCCGCCGATTTTGAGGAGTTCTCACAGCGAACACGAAGGCTGGTGTGCTCGCACGACAATTGCTAGAACGCCAAGGTACACGTCGAGGGCACCAGGTGAAGATGATGAACGACACTAGATCGCGAGCACCGCGGTTCACCGTGGGTGGATTGAAAGTTATCTATGACACCGGAGACACTTTTTGGTCAGCGCCGGTTGTAGACGTGTCTGAGTCAGGCATCTTTGTCGAGACAACCCACACGTTGGCGCCGGGCACACGGGTGGTGTTGATGCCTGACACGCCGGAGGAAGACCAGCTTCCCTTCGAAATTCATGGTGTCGTGGTGCGCAGCATTGAATACGATCTGGACCGACACTGGGACCGCACCCCGGGAATCGCATTCCGATTGGAAGGGTTGACAGTCGAGAATTTCGAGTTGCTGCGGACTTTCCTGCGGTCTCATGGTGTCGGGTCCCGCCAAGGTTGATTTTCGACCCAATTTGAAATCCCACGGGTAGGCAGTCAGGACGGCAGTATGATGCTGAGTCAACGAGCGAGAAAAGTCATCAGACGTGTGATTGTTGGCTCGGCGGTGTTGTTTGCGCTGGTACTGGTCACCCTCGTTGCCGTTTTCATCTATCTCAAATCTGCGGTGCCAACCATCAACTCCCTTGCTGATTATGATCCTCCTCAGGCGACCAAGGTTTACTCTGATGACGGTCAACTGGTTGCGTTTTTCGCCAACGAGAGGCGATCGGTCGTGCCCATCGAGTCGCTGCCGAAGCATGTGGTGTTCGCATTCTTGGCGGCAGAGGACGCGGGGTTCTATGAGCACAAGGGGATCGACTATTTCGGCATTTTTCGAGCGGCGATCAAAAATCTTCGACCTGGGGCCCACCTGCAAGGTGCGAGTACCATCACTCAGCAAACCGTGAAGACCATGGTGCTCGGTCCGGAGCGCTCCTACACCCGTAAGATGCGCGAGGCGATCTTGTCTCGCGAGCTCGAGCAGATGCTCAGCAAAGATGGCATTCTGCACCTCTATCTCAATCAGATTTATTTCGGCTCAGGTGCTTACGGAATAGAGGAGGCTGCCCGCGTCTATTTTGGCAAATCGGCGCGTGAGCTCAGTCTCGGCGAAGCCGCCTATCTCGCATCGATCCCCAAGAGCCCGGCGCGTTTTACCATCCGGGCGAATCCAACCGCCGCGAAGGAGCGCCAGAAGTATGTTCTGCAGCAGATGGTTGACCACAATTGGGCTCCAGAGGATGCGGCGCAAAAAGAGATGGATGCTCCGGTACCTACTCCGGTGAACCAGACCCCCCTGCGCAACGAGACACCCCACTACGTCGAGCAGGTTCGGCGCGAGCTCATCGAAGAGTACGGTGAAGAAGAACTTTACGAAGGTGGGTTCACCATCTACCTGGCGATGAATGCCAAGATGCAGATCGCCGCGCAAGATAGTCTGCGCAAGGGATTGGAGGATTTGGCCAGGCGACAAGGCTGGCCAGGTGCGCGTCTGCGTATTGAGGTCGACAAGCTCGATGGGTACCAAAAGGCATTGCATGTTGCGCTCGAGGCTGAGCTCGACAAGATCTCTGTCTACACCGGGGAGCGCTCCAGTGGGCGCAGGATCTGGGACCTCGGGTCCATCACCGCTGAGACCTTGGCGAGTGAGGAAGCGGTTGTCGATGCCCTGCAGCTCAAGCCTTTGAAGATTGGCGAGCGGGTGACCGCTATCGTCAGCCGGGTCGACTCGATCGCCGATGTTGCTTGGATTGATCTCGGTACCACCGAGGTTGAGTTGCCCCTCAAACAGGTCTCATGGGCCCGGCGGTTCTCTCCCATTAAACACACCGACAATCCGCGGGATATTGGCGACGTTCTCAGCAAGGGCGATCTCGTCCAAATTGATATTACCGGCGTGCCCACTCGCCTTGCTCTGGACAAAACGAAGTGGGTCCTCGAAGTCGAGCTCATCCCCGAACCGAAAGCTGAAGGCGCTCTCGTCAGCATTGATCCACACACGCGATACGTGCGGGCCATGGTGGGAGGGTATGATCAACGATCCGGCACTTTGATTCGAGCAACGCAGTCGAGGCGTCAACCCGGTTCGGCATTCAAGCCCATCGTCTACGCTGCTGGGCTTGAGGCTGGGGAAATCACACCGGCCAAGATCTGCAACGACACGCAGATCTTGATGCGCGATCCGTGGACTGGCAAGGCGTGGAAACCGGCCAACTACGACGGTCTCTATGACGGGCCGATCACCTGGAGAACCGCCCTGATGAAGTCGAAGAACACGTGCTCCGTCAAGCTGGTGGAAAAACTCGGCTGGGAAAAGGTGGTGGCCACTGCCAAGTCGTTGGGAATTGAAACGGAACTACCGGAGAACCTGACGATCGCTCTCGGATCAGGTGACGTGACCCCCCTTGAGCTCGCCAACGCGTATGCGACCATAGCTGCCGGTGGCCTTCGCGCCGAGCCGATTTTTGTGCGCAAGGTGGTGAGCAAGGACGGTAGCATCCTCCAAGAAAGACGTGCCGAGGTCGAGGAGGTCATGCGTCCTGAGGTCGCCTATGTGCTCAGCCAGATGATGCGCTCCGTGGTGGAAGAGGGGAGCGCGACGAGGGCGCTGGTGCTCGACCGACCTTTGGCAGGCAAGACCGGCACCTCGAACGAATCGCGAAATGTTTGGTTCGGTGGGTTTTCCCGTGAGTTGGTTGCGGTGGTCTGGGCCGGATTTGATGACAATGCACCTCTCGGTCGGGCCTACGGTGGCAATACGGCCCTGCCGATTTGGATTCGATTCATGGGCCGAGCCCTCGAGGGCGTGCCACAGCGGGACTTTCAGCCTCCCGAGGGTATCGCGTTCGTCAGGGTCAATCCCGAGACGGGAGAACTCTCGAACGAGCCTGGGGCCATCGAGGAGACGTTCATTGCCGGGAGCGAACCGGAGAAGTCGACGCAAGCGTTGCCAAGTATTTTCATCGAGGACGACGACAAGAGTTTTGCCCCTTAGTGAGATACTCGTGCACAACGACAGTGCGCATGTCCCTCATTTCGATCCAAGGGATATCCGGGTTCTCCGGAACACAGTTGGATTCTGCATGCCTGGTTGCCTCCCCAAACAAAACCACACCGACAACAAAACCACGCCGACATGATGAGGTCGAGTCAAAACTCTTACCCTTGTCCGCCGTGATCACCGGCAAGATCCCCAAAAACGGCAGCTTCAACACCTTCTCGACCTGCTCTTGGCCCTTGCCCGCGCCGCCTCATGCACCCGAACATTGTTGACCTTGAGCATCTCGGTCAAGTCCGCCGCTTTTTGCCGCTTCAACACTGAGCTCATAGAGCGCCCGATTGTTGTCCCGCTCGCGCAGGAGCCGGTTGTAATCGATTTTCTTTTCCACCCAACTTGTTGAGTGCGAAGGCTCGAAGGCCTCCTTCTTGACGTTGTCAATGGCACCTGACAGTCGGACAGTCGGACAGTCGGACAGTCGGTGCAGTGGACAGTCGGACAGGACCTCCGCTCATCTGGACCTGGATAGCTGCATTGCGACTCTGATAGTATCAACCCATGGGAGATGCCGAGTCGAATCAGACCGCGCAAGTCGATTTGTCACTGATCGACGAAGCGTTGAAAATGTCGCCGCTCGAGCGCCTCGAGTACAATGATCGCATGGTAAACATGGTCGAGGAGCTGCGGGCCGGTTTCGCCCAAAAAGACCATGGCTGATCTCACGACTCTGCTCGAACGGCTCCATGATGCTGGTGTCGAATTTGTGCTCGTGGGCGGATTGGCCGCTGTGAGTCAGGGCGCTCCGGTAACCACGTTCGATGTCGACATCGTGCACCGAATCGACCCTGAGAATGTCTCTCGTTTGCTCGTGTTGCTAGACTCCCTCAATGCCAGACACCGGGGTCAGGGGGACCGAGTTCTTCGTCCCAATTCGAGGGATTTGTCAGCTGGCGGACATTGCCTGTTGATGACTGATTTAGGGGCCCTCGACGTGTTGGGCCGAATCGAAGGTGGGCGCAAATATGAGGACCTGGTCGACCATGCTCGTGATATTCAGTTTCGCGGTCGGACGATGAAGGTTCTGGACTTGAGTCTGCTGGTCGAGCTGAAAAGAGAGTCAAAACAACCAGAAGACCGTCAGCGACTGACGATCCTCGAGGCAACTCTGCGACGTCGGGGCGATCGCTGAATTGCGGTGGGCAGATCGGCTGCGGCGCATGCTTGGGATAGATGCACGACGCACGCTGTGCGACTGTCTGGTCGCCACCACAAACGTCTCCGGTGCCTGGTGTTGCAGCATGAGCCACATGGCCTCGACATAATCCCCAGCAAAACCCCAGTCGCGCCGCGCCTCGAGATTCCCCAAGAACGTCCTGTGCTGCAGCCCCATCTTGATGCGGGTCGCTGCCCGGGTGATCTTGCGGGTCACAAACGTCTCCCCACGCCGGGGCAGGGGCTAGCTGAATCTGAAGGGATGAATTACAATGAAAGGTATGGATTCTAAACTACCAGTAGTTCTTCGGACCGGTGAGGATGGATGGGTCGTCGCTGAGTGCCCCATCATTCCGGGGTGCATTACCCAGGGCAAGGATAGAAACGAAGCGTTGGCCAACATTCGAGAGGCTATCGCCCTGTGTTTGGAGACTCGTGCTCAAGAAGGCTGGGCTCTCCCTTCCAGCTACGAAGTTGTGGATGTGGCTTTGGCTGGATAGATGCCACCTCTTCCTGTCATATCGGGCCGCGAGTGCATCGCTGCCCTTGAGAAGATCGGT
Source organism: Deltaproteobacteria bacterium RIFOXYA12_FULL_58_15 (assembly GCA_001798605.1). GTDB lineage: Bacteria > Myxococcota > XYA12-FULL-58-9 > XYA12-FULL-58-9 > XYA12-FULL-58-9 > XYA12-FULL-58-9. The sequence continues at coordinate 14,511 of MGST01000078.1, forward strand.
TATCGCGTGCTTCGACAAAAAGGCAGTCACGTTCGATTGGTCTGCCGAGGACGTCTCTCCGTGACGGTTCCTTTGCACCACACCCTGGACCGAGGAACACTGCGCAGCATTATCCGAGCCACCGAGTTATCTGTCGATGAGTTTGTCGCCTGGTTGGGTCGTTGAGTGTCGCAAACGTATTCGTATCTTCATTCATCAACCCCATGGAGATGGGGGGCAGTGCACAGCCCCACGAGATTGCGCGCGTCGACGCGGCCGCCGCGGGCACGGGTGCTCGGATGTGGTGCAGATGTTGCGCCGCACGGGTGCTGCAGGGCACCTGACAACGACCGCCGCCGTGTTCGAGCAGCCGCTGAGCAGTTCATCGATCAGCTCATGCAGTTATGGAGCGAGCCCTACTATGTCTGCCTGCCGAGCGCGGCCGAGCGACACGGTGCGGCCCATCAACGGCCCCAGGCGACCCAGGTCATGGTGCGCAAGAATCGTCAGGGCATCGAGTGTGGGCTGGACCGCATCGAGTTTGTCGCGCGTGGTGACCTCGAGCAGATGCCCGTCACCAAGC
>MGST01000079.1:0-1582 GCA_001798605.1 Deltaproteobacteria bacterium RIFOXYA12_FULL_58_15
TGGGGCGCGATATCTTGAGTTTCTTGCCTGCGTCAACACCATCACGACGGATGTTGCTGTCGCGCTGCGCGGTGACACGTGTGGAACGGACGCGTGGATTTCGTTGACGATAGAATGCCTCGAGACGGCTATCGCCCAACCAAACAAGGCCTTGCTCCTGCGCTTTGGCCTGGCACGATTGAAGCTGTGACTCAAAGCCACACAGCAGTCCCTGCCAGTACGCGTTTCGGGCCCGAATACCTTTGATACCCTTGTCGCGTCGGTAGTGGTCCCAAAGAAACCGGATATGCCGCAACAGACTGTCGTGGATGTACTCTGCCATCTCAACGTTCGCGTGCTCGCCACACACCTCGAGCTGAGAGGCTGGCCGCGCCCGCTCGGGGATGTAGGTTGGTACCCAGATCGACCGCACGAAGAAATGTTTGGTCAGAATCGAAGCGACCCAATAGAAATGGCCTTCGATACGAACCATGGGCTCGCCGAGCCAGCGTACCTCGATATCACGCTCATCCTCGCCAACCTCAGCCAGCTCAATATTGTGGCGAAGCATGAGTGCACGAGCTTGGTTCAACGCTGATTGGACCTCGTGCTCATTGCAGTTGTTCTCGGCCAAGGCCAGAAGCTTGCGGATCTTGCGCAGTTTCGCGCCAACACCCCGCGCATCCTGAGGACCATCGAGCGTAGGGCATTCAGTCGAAGTTTTGGCACGCGGCCAGACGCCCAAGAGTCTGCAGGCGCGTCGCCAGGCCTCACCATGGGGCTCGGAGTTGTTGAAACCCAATACTTCATCCACGTATTGGTGTGCCATCTCATGTCGGAGGGTCTCAAGGACCTCGGTCCAGTTGTCCTCCATCACGTGCTTCAACGAGATGGAGATGGTTCGAGTCTCGCGTCTCCATTCTCCCAGATTGACTGCGCTGGAGGAGAGCTCGAGCACAGCGGGGCGGAGGCACCTGCTCAGATATTCCCTATTGAACCAGTCGTAGTGTTTGCAAAGCTCTCGAGTCCAGAGGTGAACAAGATCATTGTTGAGCAATCTCTGGTCTCGTTCATGTCGTCTCATCTTCGATATCCTCAATGGTCTCGCCAGTCGATGTGGCTTTTCAGCCCACCGCCGGCTCGATGCCGGTCATGTCAATGTCCTTCCACGCACCAGATGCGAAACGGCATGCCAAGGTGATGGCAAGTGCGCCGAGGTAACCGATGACGCACATCATTGCGGCCACATGGCCACCATCGGCAAAACGTACTGCGACAAACGCCGCCGGAGTGAACAACAGCCAGGCGATGACGACACGGGCCCACAATGTCCAGGTCGTGTCTCCCGCAGAGCGGAGAGCCTCGCCGAAGGTCATCGCCGCCGCGTCGAACAATTGCCAGGCGGCGCTCAGTGCCAACATGACGCCGCCAATCTTCACGAGCTCCGCACTGCCTGCGGTCGAGGCAGCGAATCCACTCATCAAGAACTCGGGCGCCAACAAATAGACGAGACCCACCGCCCCTTGCCAGCTAACGGTCACAGCCAGAGTCTTCAGGGTGATGCGTGTCACCAGGCCGAGCTCACCCCGGCCTATGGCTTGAC
>MGST01000079.1:1618-15095 GCA_001798605.1 Deltaproteobacteria bacterium RIFOXYA12_FULL_58_15
CTGGCATGAACGCGACCGAGTTGACGCTCAGCACCACCATCATTGCGGCAAGCACCACGGTGCCAAGCTCTGCGACAACGATGTTGATGAAGATAGCGAACGCCGCAAACTCCAAAAACCAGTTGAGGCCGTGGGGGACACCAAAACGGATCATGCGCCCAAGCTCCGATAGACGCAGTTTGTGCGGCCGAGTTGAGCTCGCCGGCACGGCAATCCGCCGAGCAAAAGCGAAGACCAGCACCGCGAGACCGGCCCAGGTGGCGATGGCGCTTGCCATGGCAGCTCCTCTCACCCCGAGGGCGGGGGCGCCGAGATGGCCATGGATGAGGATCCAGTTGAGGGGGACGTTGAGGACCATGGCCACCAGGCCCGCCATCATCTGCAGTCGGGTGTTACCGAGGCCGCCATACCAATTGCCGAGTCCCTCGGTTGCGACAACTGCGCCGACCGCCAGGAGACGGATGTCGAGGTAGTCGGTCATGAGCCGAAGGACAGCCGGCTCATAGTCCAACAAACCTAGGGTGGGGCCCACGAGTGGAATAGCGGCTATCGCAAGAACGCCACTTGCCGCCGCGATGGCGAGACCGTACCAGGCGTAGCGAACGGCGACTGCAACTTGTCCCTTGCCTACGAGTTGGGCGGCAAAACTCTGGCCGATAAACACCAGACCCATGGGAAAAATAATGACGGTGAAGGTGTTCATCGCGCCCGTGGTGACGGCTGCGAGCTCCACCTCTCCGAGTGGCGCCGTCATGAGTGCATCGCTGAAACCGATGATCGCTTGTGACGAGCGCGCTACGACCACCGGCCACGCCAAGGTGAGCAGAACCTTGAGCTTGAATCCCGGCGTAGGAGTCTGTTCCTGCATGGCTTGACCCAGACTGTTAGACAATCGCCCGCCGCGGTGATGAGATACAAAGATTTTTCTTTTTGCAGGTGGATCGAGCCTTCCGTGTCTCTCAATACCTCCAGTTCTGTCCATAGGCAATCAGCGAGATTCAGTTGCTGGACAAACACAAGAAGACATGGTTCAATGAACAAGTTGCAGTTTGTTATAATAGAATTCGGTGAATGGCTGCTGATGGGCGGTTCACAGCAAAGGAAGCGACAATGGCGATAGAGGACAAACTCGGAAGCGTTGACGCTAGGACGTCGTCTTACGTAAGGGAACTCTGGGAACAGGGGCATCCCATCTCAGATACCAAGGAAGTTGTCGACCTCGCTCGGGAGGCAACTCTACTCAATCATGAATCCAACAAGCGTGACTACATCGAGTCACAGCCCAATAGATCCCACGACATTCTTCACGAGGCCAACGGGTTTACGGAGGCTTGGCAGAAGATTCTTTTCAATCGTGCTTTGGCTGACTTCTCTGCCAATTTGACGATTCTATCCATGCCAGAAGGAGACCCAACTCTGAGCCTTCTCGAAAAGGCCAGATACATCGAAGGCTACGGGGTATACGTGGCACCCGCCCCGAAGAATTACACCAATGAGACTCGTCTAGTCATTCATGGTAGCAACCTCGAGCGCGTCGAAGTGGATTTTCCCGATTCAGTCTCTCACGATGACCGCCTAAAGAAGATGGGGGAAGTTGCGGACCAACTCGGTGTTGTTGTTTATTATGACAAAATCCCTGGTCGGACCAGCATGTCTCCCACCGACAAGGCGTCGGGAAAGGTCACACTTGCTTCACGTTGCTTTTCAGAGATTATCGACTTCGCCAACCCTCACAATCATTAGCCGTGACCGAGACCTCAAGGACCCGTGTCTAGGGGCCTCAGGGCAACGCCTAAGTTCCGGAGCAAGGTGCGGTCGCCGCATATTTTCAATTTTCCGTTGGTCAGGGCTTCGTGCAATTGTGGCCTGCCGTTGATGAGATGGCCGAAGGTTTCGACGTCGCAGTCGATGTGCACATCGGCGTTTTTGGCGGCGCTGGAGATGACTCTGGCACCGGCAAGGTCTAGGGTCCAGGCACCACCGTTGAAGCCGCTGATGACAAAGGCAAAGGTTCCTCCCAATTTGGCCCATTCCTCTCGTCGTTGCGCGGCAACCCTTGGGCAGACCTCCTCGAAAAACACCTTGGGCGACACCTCGCCCGGTTCCGTCTTGTTGAGTAGGTGAATCGACATTGCCGGTGCCCTTTGCGCGATTGTTCGCCCGTAACGGTGGAACACTGCATGCTATCGGCGGGCACCTGCTCGCGCAACAACCAGGCATGGAATGGATGGGAGGGGATGCAAGGAACCTTCGAGCCAAGAATTGGTGCGCTGCTCACCCACGTGGTAATTTGCCGGCATGCGACGACCAGCAGCGATCTCCCTGTTTTTCTCTTTGTGGGTGTGCAGTACCGACGCCGTGGCGCAAGATGCGATGGCGCAAGACGGTATGGCGAACGAGATGAAAGACATGGATTGGATTGGCTTTCGCCAATTCCAAGAGGTGTCTCAAGTGTTCGTCCGCACCACCGAGGCGGTTAAATACCGCGTCGACACGTCGAAACCCAACGTCGTGATCTTGATCCTCGAGAATACTCGAATCCCCGTGGCCAACAATCGTCGTCAACTGGACACACGCTTCTTCGAAAGTCCCGTCACCTATATCAAGCCCAAGGTCATCGAGGGGCCCTCCCCCAGCGTTCAGATCACCATCCAGCTGCGCTCGCAGGTGCCGTTCACTGAGGAACAAAAAGACAATGTCCTCGCGCTCAATTTTCAACGCACCTAGTCGCCCTCCTCACCCCAACAAGCTGGCGGCACTGCCCGAGCGACTCCACTGGGCGCGCATAACACTTGGGCGCGAATAACCTTGCCGCCTTCACCGTCTTCCTCTAGACCAACGGCTCGAGACGTCCGACATTTCAGGGAGCTGGATCAGCCGTTGATGCACGCGCCTTCTCACAGTCAAACTCGCGGCAGACACCTTCCGCAACCGAGCCTGACATTCGCGGTGTTGTGCGCCGGCCTTTTGCCAACTTTCGCGTGGGGCCAGAATCTGAGCATCGCGTCTCCCGACAAGGGTGTCCAATGTGAGAGCGTCGAGGTGTCTGGAAACACCATGACCTGCGACCGGGATGGCTGCGTGGTATCCGGCCAGGCCAGTCTCGTTTGCGGCGGCCTCGACCTGTGGGCCGACGACCTCGAGCTCCTCCTCGGACCGGACCAAAGCTTTGCCGGTGCCCGAGCGCGGGGCAACGTTCTCTTGGTCGAGCGGGACACCGTGATGACCTGCAGCCAGTTGACCCTCTCAGAGGACCGAATCAGTGGCCGCATTGACTCGGCAACGTTCCACATCAAGGAGGACCGCAGAAAGGTCGACGACCGTGGTATTCCCTCGGGGCGAGACACCACAGTGTTCCGCGGTGACATCGAGCGCAATGCTGAAGGCCGCTTGCATATCGAAAACGCTGATTTCACCATGTGCGACTGCGGCGACGAGCCGCCGTCATGGTTGCTCACCGCGAGCTCCATTGATGCCACAGTTGACAAGCGGGCTACCCTTTGGTGGCCACAGCTGTGGCTCAATCCCTTGGGTCTCGGTCAGATTCCCGTGACCCCTCCGCTTGCGCCCCTGTCGGTCGCCCTTGAGGAACGCGCGGGCGGGCTTCTCGCTCCCGAGATCAAGCTACTCGGCGGTCTGTGGCCGATGATCGATGTGCCCGTGTTCGTCCCCCTCGGCCGCTCGTGGGACATCACCGTCACCCCAGGTGTGCGCTTCGATTGGGGTCGGCACAAACTCACACCCATATCGACATGGGGTGCTCCGCGCCTCGGCGGCCGCGTTCGTTATGCCCCTATCGAGGGCACTGCGGGCGAGGCCCGAGTGTCGTGGACCTGGGATCGGAAGGCGCAAGCCGCGCGCATTTTCGAAGAAGCCATGCGCGGAAATTTCGCGGATCCAGAAGACCTTCTCGACGACGCGAACCAAAAACGCGTCAACGGGCGAGCGGCTCTCGAGCACCGCGTCGCCATTGAGCTAGAGCACAAGAGCGAGCTCGGCCAACAGCTCACTTGGCTGGTTGCCGCCCAGTGGGTTTCAGATGATCTCATGCCCGGCGACTTCAGTGTCGCCCTCGAGGACAGAGTGGCAAACTTCACCGCCTCCCGTACTGAGCTGCTCTGGCGGCGACCGGGTCTTGGCGGCCTGGTGGCCGCCGACCACCTTCTGGTGCTCAACAACTCAGAGCAGGTCAACGGCACCTTCGTCGCCGACTACTCCAACATCAGTGGCCGTGAGGCCCCCACATCGCAACGCGGGCCATTCGTCGAGCTACGATTGCTGCCCACGGAAATTGCCCCGGGTTTCCAGGTGGAAGCCAACGCCTCTTTTGTACGCTATGGTCCATGGACCAGCGCCCGCTCTCCAGATCGAGTCATCGGCGCTGCAACCGCCGGTGCCGCCTGGCGCGACCGCATGGGTCCTTTGAGCCTCGAGGCAGGGCTCACCCTCGACACCATGTGGTTCGATCCAACCACGGACACCGCCGCAACACATGCCATGACGATCGTCGACACTGGTGCCAGCACCCGTTTGGGTCGGGCATTGGGTGACCTCTATCACCTCGTCGAGCCGAGTCTGCGCTACCGCGGTCTGCCTTGGCTCTCGAGCCAGGTCCCCACAACGCCCGCACTCGACCCGCGCCTCGGCCGCCATGGGATCCATCAAGGAGTCGTCGGCATCAGCCAGAGCCTGTGGCGCAAACATAGCACACACCTACAGCGCCTGGCGTCCCTCGTGATCTCGCAGCCACTGGCTCTCGATACCGGCGAGTTATTGCAAACGCAAATCGACGTGGACAGCACTGTCGCCTCAACCAATCTTTCCGCCTGGACGGACATAGATTTTGCTCGCAACGCCGCGGTGCAGGAGATTGGAAGTCGGATCTCGCGAAGCTTTGGTCCTGTCTCTCTGAGCGGAGAGTACGCGCGTTGGAATGGCCGTGCCGACCGCTTTCGCCGTTCGTTGTACGACCTCGCCGCAGAAGGCCCGCCGCTCGGTTGGACGTCCTGGGTACACATGCTCAACGCTGGCACCTCCATTCGTATCGGCGACACCGGACACCTGTCCTACAGCACTTCGGTTCTGCTATCGACACCGCGAGATTGCAAATTGGACCGTGAAGCGATCGGCGGCGGTTGGTCGGGTCAGTGCCTGCAACAAAATGAACTCGATCGCGAGCCAGGCATCACGGTCCATCGGATTGGTGCCTCGTACCGATCACCCTGCAACTGTTGGGAGGTGGCAGCGACACTGCAGATCCCGCCAGATGATCCTCTAGGAAACATCCGCGGCAGCATCTCACTCGCTGTGGGTGGCTACGCCTTGGGGAGCAACTGAGAAACACGGCGAAGCCTTAGCCGGCTGCCGGCAATGGCATGGCACGACCCGGTCCATCTTTTTAGCCAACAGGGAGCCATTGGTAACCAAAGTGCAAGTGAAACCCAAATGACTGGCATAGGAAGAAATCTCACCAATATCACTGCGCACCAAGGGTTCACCGCCCCAAAAAGTCAACCACACAAAACCAGCCTGGCGAGCAGCTCTGTGAAGCGTTTTTATTTCCGTGGTGGTTAACTCATCCCTTTGACTTGTTTCATCTTTCCAGGCGCAAAACGCACAACTGGCATTGCAGCGGGAGGTGATGGAACCCAAAGGACCCATGTGACACGATCTTCAGCATCGTCGCGGACATGTTCCGCGACGTTGGCTCCATTCCCGAGCCGATTGACAGGGAGGTTCTGGCTGACGCCAGTATCTGCTGACCCGAGCCAGTCTCACCAGGCCGTAAAACTCGGAGGAACTGACCCGCCAAAAATCATATCGCCTGCGCCCCTGGCAGGATACATGCGTCCAGTTGTCTGCCCGGGCACGCGGGCAACGGTGCGCCAGGGGCCGAGCCCCTGGCCAGCCACACCACGCATTTACCCCCGCAACGTTCTGTGCAAAATTGCCACCAACCTTGGAGACTACTGTGACCGAACGAGCAAACGTATTGTCCCGCTTCGCGCGCAAGACCGAGACAGCACTCGGCACGATCGCCGTGTTTTCCTACCGCCGGGCGGCGATCACCCTTCCGGTGATCGCGCTGTTGACTGGCATCGCCTTCTGGGTCGCCCGTGACCTTGAGGTGAACTCCGATCTCACCGAGCTTTTGCCGAAGAGCTTTCGCAGCATCCAGGATCTGGAGAAGCTGACCGAGCGTTTCGGCGGGGTGGGCTGGTTGTGCGTGGTTGGCCGCGATGCCGAACCCGCGCAGCTTCAGCAGTTTGCCGACGACCTCGCACCCAAGCTCGAGCAGCTCAAGTTCGTCCGCTATGTCGACTACAAACGGCCGTCGGCCTTTCTCGAGGAACGGGCGCTGTTCTTTTTGGACATCGACGATCTGCAATCGGTCAACGACCGCTTGAAAGCGCGCATGGACTGGGAGAAGCGCAAGCACAATCCCCTCTACCTCGACCTAGAGGAGTCGGAACCGCCGCCCCTCGAGTTTGACGATCTGAAAAAGAAGTACCTGGGCGCCAACGACGGGGCCGAATCCAAGAGCTACCTCGTCAAACAGATGGGGGATCCCTATTACATAGACAAAGAAAAACGCATGATCGTTCTGTTCGCCAAACCGGCGAGCCAATCGATCGATCTGGCTTTTTCCAAGCAGATAGTGACCGAGGTCGAACAACTGGTCGCAGGACTCGACCTCAAGAAATATGGAGACAACTTCAACGTCGCCTTCACCGGCCGCTACAAGAAGCGGGTCGATCTCCAACGCCAGATCACCAGTGACTTGGTCTTCATCTCGGTTCTCGCGTCGTTTCTCGTCCTCGCCTACCTGGCGTGGCATTTTCGCCGCTTCTTGATGGCGCTGATCATTTTTGCGCCGCTCGCGGTGAGCTTGACCTGGGCTGGTGCCCTGGTCGTATATGCCTTCGGCACCCTCAATATCCTGACCGGATTCGTCGGCGCGATCATGACCGGCCTGAGCGTTGACCAGGGGCTACACCTCATGACCCGTTACGAGGCCGAACGGGCGGAGGGCCAGCCGGCGGAAGAATCCATCCGGCGCACCTTTGGTCAGACCGGCCGCGCTTTGGCGGTGTCGGGAATCACCAATGCTGCAGCGTTCGCCATGCTCGGCCTGTCGGAGTTCCGGGCCTTCAAGGAGTTCGGGGTGGTGGCGGCCTTGGCCATGTTCCTGGCTGTGGTCGCGTTCCTCATCACGCTGCCGGCGATCTTGCGGCTGGCGCACGCCTTGGGTTGGACCACCCGCAAGCTCGGAGAGCACGCGAGCTTCTCGCGGTGGCCGGGCTTTCTCAACCGGTGGGCCTGGCCCTTGGCTTTCGTTTCGATCGCGGTCATTGCCACCGCTGTCGCGCTCTTGCCGCGCGCCGGCTTCGACTATGATTTCCGTTCGCTCGAATCCAACACGCTCGAGTCTTTCGTGGTCGACATCGAGGTCAACAAGATCCTCGGATTCGACTTCGTCCCGGTGGCCCTGCTCACCGAGACCGTCGCGGAGGAGCGCATGGTCATTGCAGCGCTGCGTGAACGACAAAAGCAGATGGGCAAGGACTCGACCATCGATATGGTCACGGCCAGCGCCGACTTTTTGCCTCTCGAGCAAGAGGCCAAGGTCCCCTACCTGCGCGCCATCGGCGAGACAATCAAAGATGTCAAGGCCGCCTGGATCAATGATCCGCAGCAACGGCAGGCCTTTGCCATTCTCCAACGTGCGGTGAAGGCCGAGCCCTTCACCCGCGACGACTTCCCGGAGCAGATGAAGCTGTTGTTCCGCGGCGTTGGCGGCAAAGGCGAGCAGGGTTTCGTCCTGGTGTTCCCGTCGATCTTCTTCCAGTCGAGCAGCGGCAAGCGCATCGTCGATTTCGCCAACGAGGTCCGGGACATCGTGTTGCCCGACGGTCGCGAGGTCTCCGCCTCCGGTGAGGACCTCATCCTCGCGGACATCCTGCTCATGGTCGAACGCGAAGGACCGATGATTCTGAGCCTCGCTGTGGGCGCGATTGTCCTCATTATGCTGCTGTTGCTAGGCAGTGTGCGCGACACCGCGGTGTGCCTGGTCGCACCGGTGACGAGCATGGTTTTGACCATCGGCTTCATGCCGTTGTTCGGGGTGCACGTGAACTATCTGAACATGGTCCTGTTGCCGACCTTGTTCGGCATGGGGGAGGACGGGAGCACGCACCTGGTGACCCGCGTGAGCGCCGGAGATCCTGCGCAGGGCGTCATCTCCGAGGTGGCCCGGGGCGTAAGCGGGGCTTTGATCGCCAACGTGTTTGGCTTTGGCTCCTTGATTTTGGCCAACCATGACGGACTGCGCTCCTTCGGTGCCATGGCTCTCGTAGGACTCGGCTCCAATTTCCTCGTGACCCTGGTCATGGTGCCCGTGCTCGTGATTCTGCTCGAGCGGCGGCGCAACAAGCGTCGTGCCACCCCGTCAACGTAAGATCCCGCGACGACGGTGGTTGAGCCGGTGCGTCCCCACCGGTGGAGGCTCCCATGTGGCCCCCAAGACGTGAACGAGCCGCCACTCTGGTCGTCGCCGGGGCTATCGCGGCGGGTAGCGGCGGTCATCGCACCGCTCGCCTCGGCGCAGAACCTGGACGACCTGATGAACGAGCAGGCTGCTGAATGACAAGACACGGGCACAGGCCACGAATTGGAGCCGTTTCATCGATCAGGACCCCGGCGACTGAGACGATGAACCGTCACTCGGGTGAGTCGGCCGGTATCGGCTCCCGGCTCTCTTTCGTGAACGAGAGCGCGAGAATCAACAACGCCAGCGCCACATGAATGTAGACTCCGGGCCAGTGGAGCCATAATGTTCATGCCAACTACGGTGCTACCGATGAGAATTGGCGGGTTCACTTCACGGTGGCCGAACAAAAACCCAGGCGAACGCCTTTGACATTTAGTTCATGACCCACAACCAGGATTGGCAGGAGCGAGTATGGGCATCGAGAGCATTGGCAACCCCGCACTTTGGTTAGGGTTCATCCTATTCGTGCTTTGCATGCTGGCCCTCGATCTCGGGGTGTTCCATCGCAGCGCCCACGCGGTCAGCATGCGCGAGGCCACTATCTGGACCGGCGTGTGGATCTCGCTCGCGCTTGTATTCAACGCTGGGATCTACACCTGGTTCGGCCCCGAGCGGGCGCTGGAGTTTTTGACCGGTTACCTGATCGAGAAAGCGCTGTCCGTCGACAACCTGTTTGTCTTCTTGGTCCTCTTCTCCTACTTCGCGGTTCCGGCCGCGCTCCAGCACAAAGTGCTCTTCTGGGGCATCCTCGGTGCGCTGGTGATGCGTGCAGGCTTCATCTTCGCCGGTACCGCGCTCATCCAGAAGTTCCATTGGGTGATCTACATATTCGGCGCATTTCTCGTATTCACGGGCATCAAGCTTCTTTTGCACCACGAGGGCGAGATGCAACCGGAGCGCAATCCAGTTCTCAGATTGTTCCGGCGTGTGGTCCGCGCCGTTTCCGACTACCGGGGTGGAAGCTTCGTGGTGAAAGAAGCCGGGCGCTGGTACGCGACGCCGCTCCTGATGGTTCTCGTAGTTGTAGAAGCAACAGACATCGTGTTCGCCGTGGACTCGATCCCCGCCATCTTCGCCATCACTGTTGATCCTTTCATCGTCTTCACCTCCAACATCTTCGCCATTCTCGGCCTGCGGGCCCTCTACTTCCTGCTCGCGGGGATGATCGGCAAATTCCGATTTCTCAAGGTCGGTCTCGGGCTCGTGCTGGCATTCGTTGGTGCCAAGATGTTGCTGGTGGACGTGGTCAAAGTGCCGATCGGGTATTCTTTGGGCGTTGTCGGCGGGCTTTTGCTCATTTCGGTCTTGGCGTCGATCTTGTTCCCTTCTGCAACTCCGCCCACCCAACCTTCAACCGGAGCGTTAACGGGCGACGAACCCAAGTGACCATGACCCGGAGCGCATGTCCCATGGTCGTGAAGCAATAAACGGAGGCGTGAGGTTTGCCGACGAAGATCATACTGCTTGTCCCGTTCCTGGCAGTGCTCGCGAGAGACACCGAGACGGGCTTCGCGGCACAGTTCTTCGACCCGAGCTGGAGCATAGACCATCGAGGATTCCTCTGGTCGGCGATCGTCATCGTGTTGTTCCTGTCTGGTTGCGGCCTTCCGCTTCCTGAAGATGTCCCGCTGACCCTTTCCGGATTCACGACCACCAAGCTTCAAGGAGACGAACTCGTCTTCTCGGCATTCGTGGTCACGTTTCTTGTGGTGGTTGTCCCCATCCTGGCCGGCGTCGAACGCGTGGTGCACATAAGCTCGCTCACGGTCTTGGGTTTGCCCCGCGACGGGCGCGTGGTTGGCTGACAGTCCGGCACTCCTCGACGCAGTACCCCTGGCCGCGGTAACAGCTCTCGCAAAGGAAGAAGTGATCTTCCCCCGGTTTCATAGACACCGGGTTAAGCGCGTCGGCGGAGAGCGACGTGTTCAAACTCCGCCGGTGTGAGTCCACCTAGCGTACTGTGGATTCGTTGTCTATCGTATAAGACCTCCATCTACTCGAAGACCGCTGCCATGTGTGATACTTGACTGAACCAACACGACGGTTTGCTGGCGGGCGCAAACAAGCAACCGCAGGACGGTCACCCAAGCCGTTCCTCTATGCAGGTATGCGCTTGACCGAGAGGCCACTCCATACTTTTCTATCAAGAAACTACCAGTTTCATGGCTCGTGGAGCCGCCATAACGGCGGCATGGGGAACTACTACTCCAGGGGTGGAGCAGAGAGTCCGTTTGTAACCGAGTATGCCCCGCGACTGCTGTGGGACCAAGTGACCCAGGGTGCGAGATTCTCCCCGCCTGTTGCCCAGGGGCGATTCGGATGAAGAAAATCTGTCATATTTCGTGGGAGTAGAGTCTTAACATTAGGCCCGTATTTTGCATGTCATCTTTCCAAATCCACGAAGCGGTCACGTCAGCGAGTGATCCGTGACGGCGAGGTGCCCAATGGCTCAAGACGATAGAGGCCTGCGCGCGGTTGAGCAACTTCCGCTGGCTTCTTGCGACAACGAGGCGCTGAGAGACGCGCCCCCCGGCGATGGGCTAGAGCTCAATCTGGGTGACAAACAAGTCCTCAATGCCGCGGGACTGGCCAGCATTCAGCCTCTCGTCGACAGCATGCCGTATTTCGTCATGTTGGTGGACGCTCGTCATAGAATTCTGCTGGTCAACACAAGCATCGTTCGCAAGATGGGAAGACCGGCGACCGCGCTCATTGGGGCATACTGTCCGAAGGCCATCCACGGCCTTGATGCGCCGATCCCCAGCTGTCCACTCCAGGAAGCGCTTGCCAAAGGCCGCGACGTCGAGTGGGATATCGAAGATCCCGCGACCGGTCGGTGGGTATCCTCAGGCATCTTTCCGACACGGTACCGCACCGATGACGGGGAGTCGGTGTTTCTGCACTCGGTGCGCGACATCACAGAGGCCAAGCACGCGGCCATGGATCTCAAGCGCAAGGCGCGGACTCACGCCGCGCTGGCGGCACTCCTTCATCTTTCGTCGACCGATCTCACCCTCGACGGGCTGCTGCAGCGCGCCCTCGACGAAATCCTCGACATTCCGTGGCTCAGCGTTGACACGAAAGGTGCCATCTTTTTGATGGAAGACGAGACCCAAGGGCTCAGAATGCGTGCGCAGCGCGGTTTGTGCCACGCGGTACAGGATGCCTGCACCCTTGTCCCGCTCGGTCACTGCTTGTGCGGCCGGGCGGCCACCAGCGGCAAGGTGGAGTACGCAGCCGACCTCGACCACCGCCACGACGTGCATTATGACGGGATGGCGGCCCACGGGCATTACTGCGTGCCAATCCGCTCCGAAGGCCGGGTGTGTGGCGTTATCACTCTCTACCTGCGGGCCGGGCACCGGGAGGATGCCGAGGAAGTGGCCTTCCTTCAGGCTGTGGCTGACGGATTGGGCGGCATCGTGAATCGAAAGCTCGCCGAAGACCGATGTACCACAGCCCGCGAGAACCTGATTCAGGCAGATCGTATGGCCACCATCGGGACGCTGGCCGCTGGCGTGGTTCACGAAATCAAGAACCCGCTGGCCTACGTCATCGCCAATGTCGATTACGGTGTGAACCAGCTGCGCAACCTGCTCGCCATCGGAGAGGGCAGCGCCGGTCGCATCACGGACCCGTGTGTGCGACACCAGCTCACTGAGCTACACCACGCGCTCGGCGATGCCATGGATGGCGCCGAGCGGCTCCGCGGCATCGTCCGGGACATGCGCACCTTTTCCAACATGCGCAACGAAAGCACGGCGTTGTTGGATATCAACCAGGTGGTCGAATCGGCGATCAACATTGCCTTTGCGGAGATCAAACCCCGGGCGCGTTTCACGAAGAATTTGCCCCCATTGCCGGCCGTGGCGGGCAATGATGGGCGCCTGGGGCAGGCATTTTTGAACCTGCTCGTCAACGCTGCACAGGCGATCCCCGAGGGTTGCCCATCAGAGAACGCCATTGGCGTATGCACCTCGGTCGAGGCTGGCGAGGTAGTCGTCAGGATCTCCGACACAGGAAACGGCATGGCGCCGGCGGTGCAGGCGCATATGTTCGACGCCTTCTTCTCGACCAAGGATTCGAAGCACGGCACCGGCCTGGGTCTTTGGATCACTCGAAATATCGTGATCGCACACAGCGGTCGAATCGAGGTGCAAAGCAAGCTCGGCGAGGGAACGACGTTTTCGGTGCATCTGCCGATTGCCCAGACGCCGGACGAAGAGAAGCCCGGAACGTAGGTGGCATGAACACCATGGAGCCACCGGCGGGTGTGATCCAGTGTGATCGGTGGCAGGCAAAGACGTCCCCGTCCTCGCTTCCATGAGGAGGCCCCCCGTGTCAATTGTTGAATTGGTTTGTTTCCCTGTGGCTACCTCCGGGACTTTGCGCATGGGCAGATGATGATTCGCCCCACAATCAGTCGTTCCGCCAGGCTTCCATGCGCACTCCGCAGCGGTAGGTCCAGAATGGTCGGCCGTCAACTGTCTCCAGACATCCAACCGGAACATGCGGACCATTGACCACATCGGCCCACGAAACGATAATGCAACGACGGGCGGGAAGAACGGATGCTGGATGTCGGGAAAACAAAACTGTTGGGAATTCAAGAAATGCGGTCGTCAACCGGCCGGTGCACATGTGGACGATATGGGTGTGTGTCCCGCTTCCGTTGAAGAACGGCTGGACAAAGTTCACGGTGGAGAAAGGGCCGGCCGAGCCTGTTGGGTTGTTGTTGGCACTTTGTGCAAGAGTGCCGTTCAGGGCACCTTTGCAGCCAAGATCAACAGCTGTTTGGATTGTGACTTCTACCATGCAGTGCGCAGAGAAGAGGGGACGGGCTTTGCGCTCGCGGCTGTGCTCATGGGACATCTCAAGAAAACCGTCTAGAAACATCCGCGGCAGCATCTCACTCGCTGTGGGTGG
>MGST01000080.1:0-350 GCA_001798605.1 Deltaproteobacteria bacterium RIFOXYA12_FULL_58_15
GCAGACCTTGCCAGTACAATCGGGTACACACGTGTTACCTGTGCAACCAGTGGTCACAAAACCCGTGCATGCATCGTTGCACAGCAGTGTTCCTGTACCCCGCCCCAAGCTCGTGCAGGTCTGACCGTTGAGGTCGGCACCGTCACATAACTCCGGCGTTTGCACACCATTGTTGGTGCACGTCGACGGGGCGTCACATCCCGTGAAATCGAAGGCCAAACAGTTGCCGCTGCATGCCAATGTACCGCCCGTGAACCCCGCAAGGATGCAGGTCGCCTGTCCCAGGTTGACGCCGTCACACACCTCCCCCGGGTCGATGCGACCGTTGTGGCAGCCGGTTGTCGCGCCTG
>MGST01000080.1:379-15039 GCA_001798605.1 Deltaproteobacteria bacterium RIFOXYA12_FULL_58_15
GTGTCACACCCGAGGGTGACGGCAAAAAGAAACAGCGCCGCGAGCATGAGAGGTGCTTGGGACGCTTTGGACATGTCGAGCATTTCGACAGTGTCGCTGACTTTGCGACCGACATCAGAATTCTTGAGAACGTCAGGGTTGACAAGCATGGTGTCCTCCTCAGCTGACCGATGCAAAGCAAGTATTGCGCCAGTGCGCCACGTGCGACAACGGGCTGAATTTGAGCGAGTCTTATACACTCCCGTGGAATCCATGTCTCTAGTTGGCGACATGCCGTGCAGCCCTGCGTGCCCTGCGTGAGACAAGCTAGCCCTGGCCTCCTCTTTGGGATACACCGCCCCGAAACCACTTGAGCCACTTGAGTGCAGGAGACGTCATGTCCGACGCCGCTACCGAGGCCACGGCGGACCCACAGCCCCAGAAAGCATTTGGGCGCACCTACTGGCTGCTCAATTCCATCGAGGCCCTCGAGCGGTTGGCCTACTTTGGCATTCGCGCGGTGGTGCCGTTGATGCAACAACCCCATCTCCTTTTTGCAATGGTAGCCCACCACCCGTGGCCCCACGACATTGGGTTCCTTCAAGCGTTGCTCGAGAGCTCGCCACAGGCAGTCGCGGCTGCGAGGGACAAAGCCGGCAAAGACCTGTCCCCACAAGAGATCGCCGAGAGTCTCACCGTCATCCAGGCCGCCCTCTCCGCGATCGATTGGGTGCAACATGCCGATGCCGCGGCCAAGATCATCGGCAAGAACGTCTTTGAGGCGCGAGCTCTCGCTGCTGCCGACATGAATCAATCGCAGCTCAGAACCACAGAGATGCTCTGGGAGGACTACAAACCCCACCTCCACGTATGGATACCCTTCGGCATCATCGGCATTCTCGCGACCATCGCCCTGGGCATCTTTGGGCAGATGGCAAAACGCTGGAAGGACATGAACGTCTGAGGCATAACGCTGGAAGGACATGAACGTCTGAGGCAAAACGCTGGAAGGACAGTTCGAAGAACTCGAGCTTTGTCGACGCCCTTAACTCCGTGTCTGCAAGATCGGGGAAGATCACAACAAATCATGTATTGCGCAATTCAAGAAACACGTACAATTATACCTGCACTTATATGTTGAGGTCGAATCATGGCACAGGTCACCTTGTATTTGGATGAAGCGACTGCTGCGAAGATGCGTTTGGCTGCCAAGGATGCGGGGCTATCCATGAGCCGGTGGTTGGGTGAGGTCATCGAACGGGAGACCGCAGAGCATTGGCCAAAGGCCGTCAGAGAGCTTGCGGGGCAGTGGCCAGATTTCCCCACGGCAGAGGAATTGCGCCAAGACGAAGGGGAGGATTTGCCCCGGGAGCCGCTGTGATGTTTGCCCTCGACACCAACACCGTCATCTACTTTTTCAAGGGCAAGGGCCATGTGGCCGAGCAATTGATGGCGACCAGTCCTCGGGAGATCGCAGTACCCTCAGTTGTCGTTTACGAATTGGAGAAGGGCATCGCCAAGTCTTCGGCCGCAGGGAAGCGACGCCAACAACTCGATACGTTCTTGGAGGCAGTCGAACTATTGCCGTTGGATGAGGGCGCGGCACGCACGGCGGCAAAGATTCGTGCAACCCTGGAGCGACTGGGCACACCGATCGGTCCGATGGACAACCTGATTGCAGGAATCGCGAAACACTATGGAGCGACCTTGGTCACCCACAATCTTCCTGAATTCGCGCGTGTCTCAGGTCTTCAATGCGTTGACTGGTATTGAGGCTCACCGACCCATTTCTTGACGAGCACCAGAGGGCGGCACAAAACTGCAGTCAAAACTGGAGTCAAAACTCCACCACGGCATTTTTGCCCCAGGCAAGAAGAGCATCAAAAATATCTTCGCGGTCGGCGGGACCAGGAGGCTCACTGAGTCGCGCTCGGCGGGAAGACTCGACGAAGTGTTGCCACCGACTGGCAGCTTCAACTCGGCGCATGGAAGGCGTGAGCTCCCCGAATTCATCGAGCTCACTCAGCATGGCCAAAAGCTGCAGGCGCTCGTGCCATTTGATCCATCGCAGCCCTCGTGCTCCCAGCAGTATCTCGAATGCCTCCCAGCTGCACAGGCTGAATTGACGTTGGCGCTGCCCACCGCGGGCGACAACGAACGCCCCGTCGATGAGCTCGTTGAGGGCGCGCTCCACACCACGACGATTCAATCCAGGGGCAACGAGATCGCTGGCCCGAACCTCGTGACCACGATTTGCAAGCAGTCCCGCCAGAACCTCGGAGCGCGTGGACGTTCCAGCCAGGGCGCGAATACGAAAACGAATGAGGGCAGGACGCTCGCTGTGTATGGGCATCCGCTTGCGGCCAACGTCGAGGTCGAGAGCGCCAGAGGATGGGTGCCAATCAGCACCGCACCGACGCAGAGCTCCATTGAATCGTGCCAATGCTTCGACAGCATCAGCTGGCATCAGCGCTGCAAGCGCAGGAAGCCGCATCTTGGCGATACGATCAGTATTCGCGGCGCACCAATCGAAGGCGAGACCGAGCAGTCGCGGCTCACGGGCCGCGAGGTGGGGTGTCCATGCGATCAGAGGCTCAGGATCGACCACAACATTCTTGTGGTGACGCGCACCAGGAATGCCGAGCTCGCTCCATGAGCTCCAGAGCCAATCGACGATCGCTCGCTGAAGATCACCCATCGCTGGCCTCCATCAGGTCGTCGATATGGTGGCCGAGTTTTTCGATGATGGGCGAAAGCTCTCGATCGGCAAAATCGTTGCGCCCATCCTTTTCGCAGCACCAACGCACGGCTTGCCGAAGCTCGTCGATCGTTGGATCCAACTCTTTGAGATCGGCGATGTCGACATTGCGGCGTGCACCGCGAGCAGTGTCGGTGGCGGCCCACAATTTGAGACAGATCAAGTCCGGTCGCGCTGCAACCCGAATGGTGAGGGAACCAAACTGGATAGCCATTGCTCGATCGGCAAAACCTTTTGGAAGTCCGGTGTCGATGAGGACCGTTGAGTCGCCGTTGAGCCAGTCTCTGTCGTCATCAGGTTGGCGCTGCAGACCAAGTGTCACTGCCACATCGCGAATAGCTCGAACCAATTCGTTTGGCAGGGGCTTGGCGGGAACCCACTTTTCACCAGCAACTCGTGCCACGGTGTCGAGATCGAGGGTAGGTCTACCGATCAGATTCTGGAGCAGAAGAGCCCCACCACCGATAACCACAAGGTCAAATGAATGGCCACGACGTTCGAGTAGTTCACCCAACAACCCCAACGCTCTTCTAAGCTCCGAGCCTTCCATCCGCTCATTCTAATCAAAATGACGAACATTTAGCGACAAATTTAGACGCTTTAAGCGACAAATATAATACCGTTTCAGCGACACATATTGATTTATCGATCCTTTTGCTCCGGACCAGAAAACATGGCTGCCGAGAATGGCCAAACGACCGAAGAATCGAGACCAGAGCATGCGCCTGGGTCCTCAAGCTCCTTCAAGAGCTGATTGACGAGGGAAAGGTTATGAAGGCCGAAAAAAAGGGCGAGAGCGTTTTGTGGACTATGTGTTTGGAAATCGATCGGCAATACAGGTTAGCTTCGGCGTTCGGCAATGTAGATGAAGGCATCAATGTCGCGACCGGCGCGCCGGAAGGTGTGGCAGAGCTCCCTGGCGTTGCCAAAGACATCGTCGAGTCGGCGCAAAAAGCCAGGCGAGGGGTCTGCGGCCCAGACTGCGGCGCTTCCGCCTGGTCGCAGTGCCGCGCGCAGGTTTTTCAAACCATCTGATCCATAGATTTCGCGATTGGCATCCCGCACCAACCAATCCGGCCCGTTGTCGACGTCGAGGAGAATGGCGTCGTAGGCGGTATCGGCCCCGACGCTATCGGCCCCGACGTTTGTGGCCCCGGCGAGATGGTCGGCGACGTCAGCGACGATGACGCGCACGCGTGCATCGGCGAGGACGTGACCAGCGACGTGCGCCACCGGGCCGCGCACCCAATCTACCAACCGCGGCTCGACTTCGACGATGTCCACCGCGGCGACGCCGTTCGTGTCGAGGACCGTACGGGCGGTGAAGCCGAGACCGAGGCCGCCTACCAAAACCCGCAACCGCGAGCGTCCGGCCACTGATGCGAGCGCGAGACGGGCGAGGGCGCGCTCCGAGGCGGTCGCGACGCTGTCGATGAGAAACACGCCGTTGGCGATGATCTCCCAGACCGGGCCGTCCGGTGCCCATCGCTGCCGCAGCGCCCACTCGCCTTCCGCGGTCATGAACCGATCCAGGGTACGCGGTGGATAAGCGGCGTCGAGCACGACGAGGTCCAATCACCGGTCGCCGGTTTTGTCAACGCTCGCGAGACGTAACACCGCCACGATGCCTCGCAATTTGTCGACAAGCGGATGTTCCCACTCGTGCGCGAGGGCCTCAGTCACTTGCTCGTAGTACCAGAGTGTCTGCTCTTGGCTTGCAGTGAACTTCGCAAAGACATCGGCACCAACCTCGCGAAAGTCAGCAAGGATGCTGCTCGCGTTGTGCAGTTTATCGCAGGCGGAGACTAGTTTCGTATCGGCCGGCATATTTCGGAGCTTCGCAATATAGGCCTCTTTGCGCTCTTGCCAAGGAGGCTTGGGATGCACGGTGGTGTCTGAAAGCGCGACAACCATGGTCGACACTCGACTTCCAAATCTTCTACTTAGTTCCGCTTCGCTCGTCCCCTCGATATCTTCCAGATAGTCATGCAACACTGCGGCGATGATTTGATCCTCGTCGCCATGATTCTCAGCGACCCACGCAGCTACCTGCAGCAGATGCGACAGATAGGGAATGGGCTGCCGCCCGGCGGTGGCGGTTCCTTTTCGGATCTTCGAAGCGAAGGCATCGGCAGCCAACTTCAGTGCTTCGCCAACCTTGTCGGAGTATTGCTTGGTCATGTTCGGTGTCTCCGCTCGGAACTGCTTCAAGAACTCGCACTGTTCTCGCACCTTTGTCGCACTGTTGAAGCCTTCCACCTATCGTTGGGGGCGGACCTTCGTAGGTAAGCCGTCTTTGCCGACGTAGGTTCGGCCGACACCCGTGACCGCGGCACCCAACATCACCAGGGCGAGGAACCAACCGTGAAACACGTACGGCCACACACGGGTTGGTTCCACAACCTCGACGAAGGGATAGGTCTCGGCGACATTGCTTAGTGTTTGGTAGCCAATGAGAACGGCGCCACTCCAGGGGAAGATATAGCCGAGGGCTGAGGTCGTGGCGTCGAGGATGTTGGCGCGCCGATAGGGGTGGATGCCAAACTTCATGCCCAGTCGACGCACGAAGGGCGCAGCCGCAATTTCGGCTGCGGTGTTGATGGTAATGAAAACGTTGAGCACGGCGACGATAAGCCAACTCGACACCTCGGCGCGGGCGACCGAGTTGCCCGAACGGGCAACCAACCATGACGTCACCCCATCCATGGCACCGCCGGCACGCATGATGTGACTGCACGCGACAATGAGGAGAATCAACGCCGCCATGTCGACATATCCGCCGATGCCATCGACCAGAGCACCCTTCACCGCGTGGGCTGTCGGATCGATCGCGAGAATTGCCGAACCCGGTGCCAAAGACGCGGCTGCAATGATGCCGATGGCTACGAGAATACCCCAGGTGAGCGAGGTCAACAGATGGTGACCACGCAGGGCCAAAAACACAACCAAGGCAAATGGTAGGAGAAGGAGCAGACCCCTCGGATCGGTGTGCGCTTCCACCATGCCCACGGCTTTGTCAATGTCCAAGACCTCACTGCTACCACCGAGGATGAGAAAGAGTACGAATGCCGGTGCCGCGGCGACCAAGGCGTACATGACCCGGCTCCTAACCACCCCAGGCACATCCGTGTCCTGTGTCGTTGCTGAGACGATCGTGGTGTCAGAGACTGGAGCGAGATTGTCACCAAAGGCGGCACCAGACAAAATGGCAGCAAACAGAATTACGGGATCGGCACCAAGAAGAATGCCCGCTGGCATCATCAAGGTACAGAAGGCAACTGTTGTTCCATAGCCAGTGCCTACGGCGGTCGCGAAAGTCGCAGCCAACACGAAAGTCATCGCAACAAATGCGCCGCCAGTTACGCCCGCCTGCACACCCAGCCAAGCGAGCCCCTTCACCAAGCCGCCGACTTGCAGCACGTTGGCGAACATGCCCGCCCAGAACCACGCAACAATGGCGACGACACCAACCGGATCGCTCATGCCCCTGAAGATCTCTTCGGCGTACCGGCTCCACTTGTCCCGCACCAAAAACATTCCCGCCGCCAGGCCGAACACAGCACCGAGTATCAGGCCCCGAGTATCGGGGGCACCAGCGACCGAGATCGCCACAGCCCAGGCAACAAAGAACACGATGGGCACGGCAGCCATGATTCGACCGCCACGGAAACTCAGCGTCGGCTCAACGACATCCCCAGCTTCGTTGGTCACGGTCCGATGCCTATCAGAGTGTGATTACTTGCACTCGACCGGAATAACAAAACCGGGTTTGGCCATCTTGAACGGCTCGACGAGCATCGGCACTTCTTTGAAAGCGTCCTTGCAAGCATCGTCGTCGTTGCCTTCTATCTTGACCTCAAATGAGGTTCTGCAGTCTGGACTCGCTGACGCGTCACAAAGATCCCGGGCAAGCGCGGCATAGCACGTAAACAGCGTTGAACATGTCGCGGTGGCACCAACCGGTGCGGCCACAGGCGCTGGCGCAGGGCCGGCCACGGGTGCATTGCCGGTGGATGGTCCACTTAGGTTCATGTGTCCGAGCGCACACTGGAAGATCTCATCACCTGTCGTTTTGACAGCCGTGAACTTGGCTTCGATTTCATTTGGTGGGACCACTTTGTCGTCGACAATGAGCACCATGTTGTAGGCGTCGACCTGGATCATGTACTGCACCCAAGCTGTCTCGTCGACCCTGACGTGAATCGAGTCGTCGAACTCGGACACCTGCAAGCCACGTTCGTCAGCGCAGGCAGCGATGGAAGCGAAGGATTGGGGGGCCACAACTGCCGACATCGGCAAGCGGTGGGAGCGGAAGGTCCCGCAGGCAGACATTAAAATGACGAGCGGCAGCAGCAATGCTAGTTTATGCATGATTGGGCCCCTTTCATGGGTTCTCGAGAGTAAGCTCTTATACACACCTTTCGCGGTCCTAGCTACCGCCCAATGGGAGCGCAACCCACCGGAAAGACGCTTTCCGTTCTTCCGTCTTTGTGGCCACGGTGCCCGACACCGTTGAGGCCGAGCCATCGTGGTTTCCACCAACATTCGATTTGACGCACAAGCGCTGTGCGATAACATTTCACACAACTTCAGGAGAACCCATGCGAACCCCCTTATTCCTCGTGTCAGCTTTGGTATTCTTCTCCGCTGCAATTGCGCGAGCCGAAATCAAGGTCACCGTCGACCCTGCGGGTGCACAACAGCTGGGCTTGCAGCTTTCAGATCTTGAGACGCAGTTGTCCGACGAGCTCACCGCCGCATTCAACTTGCTCAAGCCCAAAGACTATGTTCGTGCTCTCACCGACGCCCAGGCGTTCTCTAACAAAGGCCTCGGCGTCGACTATGCTTCGAACCCGACGGCCTTTGTCGTCGGCGTCGCTGGCAACTTTGCTGTTTCCCTCGGCGACAAGGGCCTCGGCGAACGCTACTCGGAGCGACCCATTGTTGGCTCCGCACCCAACGTGTCGGTTATGGCCGGCCTGAATATGGATCTCATCGGCATGGATTGGTTAACATTGTATGGCAACTTCTTCACCCAGGCACTCACGATCGAAGAAGTCAGCGGCAACCTGCTGAATTGGGGCATTCACGCCCAGGTGAAGTTTTTCCGACCCCAGGACGATGGTCTGGAAATTCTGTTTCAATGGGGCGGAATAGATTTCACCACCGGCTACGAGTATTCCAGGCTGAAGCTGGATCTAGAGAAACAGCTAGACACCCCCTTGCCCCTCGCGGGCGGCGTTGCCGCCACAGAAGCGTTGTTCGGCGGTATCGGTACCTTCAACATCACCACCACCGCCAACACCATCCCAGTGGAGCTCTCCACCAACTTTCGCCTGTTCTACGTCCTCACCCTGTTTATGGGTGCGGGCTACGACATTCAGCTCGGCAACGGCAAGATGACCATCAATCTGGATGGCGACCTCACTGCAGCGAACCCAATGGGTGGCGACGACATAGATCTCGGCACCGCCAACGTGATCGCCAGCGAGTCTTCGAAACCGACGGAGGGGCTGCCCCGACTGATGGCTGGCGTTCAGATCAACCTCTCAATGGTGAAGATTTTTGTCCAACTCAATGCGATACCACCGGACCGCGCGATCAGCGGCGGCGGCGGCCTTCGCATCGCTTGGTAAGCTGCCGGAGCCCGTCGGCTCCCTTTGTGCACTTCTTGCGCGTTTCGTGGCCCCTAAGGCTTGTAACTGTCTGTTATGATGAGCGCTCGTGCAGGCACGGATCGTGCTGCGATCCGTACAGAATCATCAAATCTCATAGTGCAGGGTGAGATCCAAGAGCGCGTCAACACTCACTTCGCCACTCTTGGGCCTGGCGGCTTTGCGAACGACCCCACCGAGCGACAGATACCGACCGAGATCGACTGAGGCAGCGACAAAGATGTATTCGTTGGTTCGTTCGGAGAAGAACAAGGGACGCAGCTCCTCGAAGTTGCGCAAATGGTATGCAAGGTAGAGATGCACCTGTCGACTCGATTGCGGCAAATAGAGGTTTTGCACTTCCACAAAGAACATGAGGCTGCGGTCAAGATGACGCTGTGCGGCCGACACCTGAGCCAAACTGCTGCCGTCTTCGAAAGACATGCCGAGATTCAATCGCCTGGCCCAAACATAGGCGAGCTCACCATAGAGTCCCCATCGGGCAGGTCCCCCCTCAAGCGCCTCGAGCAACGCCACCTTGGTGCGCAGCGTGTCATCATCGGCGACGGGTGCTTGCGCGCGATTGATGCGGTAGGTGGCATCGAAATAGCTCGGCAAAAATGACGCTCCCGAAACTCTAAGCTCGAACCGCGATCGCAGTCTGTGCCGACCGCCACCCAGATCAGCGGCGAAGGACGTCCCGACAGCTCCGCCCATTGCGGCCCCTTGGGGATAAACAAGGCCCGAGCAATCGCCATAAACCTCAAGGCCGAGGTCTCCGGTAAGGAGCGGCAACTGCGCCGTCATGCCGAGCCCATGCACACGTGCGCGGGTGAAACCGCCGCTCGCCGTGGGTTCGTTGGGCGCGTTGCTGTCAACGGCGTACGTCGCCGACAACTCGAGAGCACGGAAGAACTCACCGCCGAGGCGCAGGTGGTGGAGCGGACGAGTCGCCAAACGCACGGCCGCTACCTGCGGGCGGAAGAGGTCATCGACGAAGAGCTCCGCACCGCCTTCGTCAACCTCTCCTGCAAAAGAAAGAGACAATGCGTCAGGCTCACTGACGAAACTCGGTAGGACGGGACTTACGATGTTGGGGGTGTAATTGCGCAAGAGCTGGCCCTGCCCCAAGGTCGCCGATGCCGTACGACCCACGTCCAGATAGAATCGAGATTCGGGCTGCCCATAGGAGACCTTGCTCAGCAGCTTGGTGAAATCGTGCGCATCAGACCATTGCTCGGCGAGAGAATTACCCACGTTGCCGTCACCGATGGGCAGCAGAATCGCAGCGGAGGTCATCACCTTCAGCGCATTGCTGTCACCGAAGTAGGTGCCCTCTATTGCAGCCAACATGCCGCCGCTGCCCCCGAAACGACCAGCGCCGAGACGCATGGCCAGACCTGTTCGGTCATGGCGCAAAAGACGCGGCCCAACCTCATCGATAACCCGAGCGCCACCACGCCTTGCCAGTTGTATGGGTCGCTCGTCCTCTCCATGCTCGGTGAGCTCGAGGATGAGCTGTCCGATCTCATCGTCGTCGTAGACAATGTCCACCTCACCTACGTGCTCGCCAATCGCCAACACGTTTTCGAAAAACACTCCGGCTCTCGCTGCCCCTGTGCGGGTCGAGTAGACTCCAGGAGGCAACGCCAGAATCCGCCGTCCGCCCACCCAACGCTGTGCATAGTAGTGGGAACGAAGGCTGTCGTATGTCACCTCTCCCTTGCCCGTTGCTGCATGAATAAGATCACCCTCGCCTGCATAGATGCCCACGTGGGTGATGCGAGCATCCCCAGGAGATGAGGTGAAGAAAACCAGGTCGCCGACAACGAGGCCGGCACTCGCAACTGCGACTCCCACTTTGAATTGTTCCCGGGATGTGCGCGGCAGGTCGTAACCGAGCTGCGCAAAGACCTTGTTGACAAATCCACTGCAATCGAACCCCCCCTCACCGACTCCGCCCCAGGTATACGGAGTCCCGAGGTAGCTGCGGGCGACATCCACAACTTCGGTGGGATCGGGACGTTCGTTGCGCGGAACAACCTGCAGCGACATGGATCGCCACGCGAGCCATGCGGCCCGCACCGCGTCACTGGCATCGCCTTCGTGTGAATCGTCTTGTGCCCATTCTGCGTCGACGCAGCGAAACATCCCTGGGTTGTCCACGGGCATCGCCAATGCAGAGATGGCAAGAAGGGTGATCACCCGTCCACTATCCTGGCAAATCCCCCACGGAACAACGGGCCTGTCACAATCAGGGTGGCACAGAGGTGTGCCATTGCGGGACTCGGCCGAGTGTCAAAATCGGACTGATGATAGGCGTCACCACTGTAACAGACTGATTTGTTCGTGAATTCTTGATGGCACGCAACTGGCACAGAACCCGTGCCATGATAGCGACGACAAACACCAACAGACCGTCTGACCTTCACCCCCACCCCGTCGCGTTGCCCGCACTCCCGGTGCAAAAACCCACCAACGCAAGTGCCAATGCCAATGCCTGTGTCGAGCCAATGGACAGCTTCGCCAACATCACCCACCCCGACAGCGAAAATGTGTCCCACCCAGTGTTTGATGAGCAACCCCAAGGTGGCATGAGCCTGCGACGCAGCCACAAGAGCAGTCAGGTTGCCAAGACGAAGAACCTTCCCTCCCCTCTTCTTGCAGAGCAGATGCTGCGCCGTCGCATCGAGACCGTGGCCCGCGAGAACCCCAAGATTCTCAGTCACGGTGTCGGGGGTGCCGAAGTGATTTTCGGCAAAGACGGCAATGGCCTCAGTCCCGAGATGCGCACGGCACTGCTTGTGGGTTTCGCTGATCTCGGCGGGCTCTCCGACGCCATCGACACGATGGTCGAGAACACCGGCGTCGATGCCTCGAGTGACATCGGCGAACGCCTCACCCACCTCTTGGCCCAAGACCTCTTTGTGCGCAAGGCCCGCACCCCACTGCAACAATCTTTTGCCACCCCATTGAACGTTCTCGCCCTCGGCCTCGACAATATCGTCAGCAACGAGATGGCCGCTGCGATCGTCGTGAGCGTCCTCGAGGTCGCCGAGGACCCAGGCCGATGTCTACGCAAGATAGGCCTTGATGAAAACCTCGCCGCTGTGCTCCTCGCCCAAGGCCGCGACGAGGCTATCGCCACCCTGCAAAAGAGCGCCGACGAAACCAGCAAGAAGCTCGCGACCACGGCCCTGCGCATCAAAGGTGGCGAAATGAAGATCTTCGACATCGCCCCCGAGATCACCCGAACTGCTCTCGATGTCGCAGACATCGGCCTCGACGCCGCTGACTATCCCTTCAGTGATGCAAAAAATGCCGCCCAAGAAGCCCTCGCCAATGGCATTTCGGGTCACGAACGCAAAGGGGAAAAAATATTGCTGGAGATGGGCGGCAGGGTGGCGAGCATCGCCGCTGGCGGCGGCATGCTTGTCAATGCGGCCATCTCGCTCTGCTTTGCACTGCCGCAATGGGACGAGGCCAACACTCTCGAGAGCCTCAGCGCGTCCGGTCTCGGCAACAAGAGCCGCGTCACGGCAGCACGTGCGCAGGCAGGTCTCATCGTTGTTCAAGCGGTGGTGATGAGTGCGGTTGGCAAAGTCGCCTCAGAAGCCCTCACTGAGGACCTCTTTCCCGAGACGCTCAAAGTCGCGAGCGGTTTGGCCGACAATGGTGCCCAGCACATGTGGTGGAACGGGCTGTCCGAGATGGCCTTGAACAGAGCGCTGGGATTGGTTGGCGTCAAGATCGGCGTGGAGGAGGTTGCCCCATCTCTGCTTGGTCTTGCCATCGACGGCTTCGCTGATCAGACGCAATGAACCGCAAACACAGGCCCTTGCGCTCCGTCATATTGGGGTCCATCCTCTCCACATGGTAGCTGAGCTCTACATTCTGTTGGCTGCGACGACGGTCTCGCAGCCCAAGTTTGAGGCGCTGTTAGGCAAAGTACCGCCCAGCTTCGATTTGCCCAAGCTCACCGATGGCAACGTCAGCCTCAACGATCTCAAAGGGAACCCCTCAGTATTCGTCATCGGCACAACGCTGGAAGGTGCTCCTCCGAGTCGCGAGTGGATGCTGGCGTTGAAAAACAACCTTGCGAGGACCAAGACCCAACTCTATCAGATCGCGGTTCTCGACAATCCTTGGTACTTGCCGGAATTTGCAACCAAAGGAAGACTCAAGGATTTCGTACCAGAGGACGGCTACCATTTGGTGTTGCTGGATTGGGGAAAGCAATTCCGCCTGGACTATGGCATTCCCAAGGACCATTTCACGCGGCTTTTGATTCTCGACGCCGAGAACATTGTCCGCTGGACGCATCTCGGTCCATTGACAGATACCGCCATGCTCGAGCTGCTAGCCAAGCTCGAACAACTCTAGACTCCCCTTGTCACTCACAGCCAAAGTGACCCGCCGTTCTCTGTTGATCGTTGTGATTGCGACAGCGGCTGCGAGCTCCTGTGCAGAAGCTCGTTTCCTCAGCCAAGCGGCCATGGGACACCTGGATCTGCAAAGCAGAGCCATTCCCATCGACCAACTCCTCGAAGGCAAGAGCCTGCCGCCGAAGCTGCGCGGTCTCCTCGGCCAGGTGGCCCAGATCAGATCCTTCGCCGCCAACAACGGCCTGAACATGTCAGACAACTATGCAAGCTATGCGGAACTCGACCGTGACGCCGCGGTGTGGGTGGTGACCGCTTCGGCACCCTTGGCATTTGAGCCGGTCACCTGGAGCTTCCCACCCTTCGGCAGCTTCCCCTATCTCGCGTGGTATGACCAAGGCGACGCCCAACGTTTTGCCGACGGCATGGCACAACGAGGACTGGACGTGCACGTCCGTGGCGCTGCGGCCTACTCAACCCTCGGCTGGTTTGCGGATCCGATCCTCTCGACCATGCTGACGCGTGGTGCCAGCGTCACCGGTGACTTCGTCAACACCATCCTGCACGAGTCAGTACACGCCACCGTGTATGTGGATGGCCAAGGTTACTTCAATGAGAGTCTCGCGCTGTTTGTCGCTGACCGAATGACACCACTGTATTTGCGCAAAACCTTCGGTGACAACTCAGCGCAGGTCCGCGCGTATGGGGAGCAACAACAACGTCGCGCTGTGACGGACGAGCTCGCATTGACTGCCTACCAGAGACTGGAAGCTGTTTATGGCTCGGACCTTAGCGACATCGAAAAGCTCGCCGCGAAACATACGATCCTGACCGAGCTCGAAGACGCGATCGGAGCCACAGGGGAAATCAACAACGCATCCCTCGAAGGATTTCGCACCTACAGGGTAGGGCTCGACTCCTTCGCCGCATTGTTCGAGCATTGCGGCGGCAAATGGGAGCGTTTCTTGGCCGCCACCCGTCAGATTCGCCCGGACTATTTTGCCAGTGAACAGGAGGAAGATTTGCGACCGGTATTTGCTCGCCTTCTGGAAAGATCCTGCGACTGAATCCAAGCGCTCAGAATAAGACGAAAATCTTCGTTTGGGACCTTGGGACCGTTTGGGACGAAACATCCGACCATTCAAGTCGATAATAGAACTACAACTTTTGGCAGGAGCTGCGAAGACACATGCAAACCCAACCTCTTGGGGGAGGTTGTCAGAGCCAAACCAAGCAGGTTGGCGGTGATGTCGCGCAAGTCGATCGCCAGAAACAGCGGATCGAGAAAAGCCGGGCCAGGGGCCACAGCGAATCCTCGAAGCTCGAGACTGTGCAGAACCCAGAGACCCACAAAGCGGTCGAAAAGCTCAACAAGGAATACGGCAGTCTGTTCGCCAAGATTCGTGATGCCCACGAAAACCCGCTCAAGTGGGACCGGATCACCACACCGGATTCACAACACCCCAAGATCCAAAAACGAAACCAACTCTTCCGCAAACTGATCGCTCGCATCCAGTTTCACATGCTCGGTGCCCTCGGCGGCGAGCCCGCGCCCATTCACGTAGCCATCATCGAGGAGATCTCGAAGCAAACCAACATCTCTCTCGTTGAGCTCGAAGAGACCGCATACCTCAATGTGAAAAGCAAAACCCTCGGCACCTGGAAGCCATTGTCGGCGCGTATGTCGCGACTGGCAGAAGACGTCGAGTCTACGGACAACCGCGTCCTCGGCAGCCTGGAGAAGATCAACAAGAAGGTCACGCCACCGGTTGGAGAGATCCATGAGCGCACGCCGATCGTCGGGCTCGAGGAATTGATCGCCGCGGCCAAGGACAAGAAGCTCGGCAAGGCAGCGGGCATCGCTGTTCGAGAAATACTCACCACCCC
>MGST01000081.1:0-14090 GCA_001798605.1 Deltaproteobacteria bacterium RIFOXYA12_FULL_58_15
CACTGGGTATCATCGTGAACGCACGCGACGTCCATACGCCGAGCGGCCCCATCTTCCACAGCTGACCGAAGAAATATCTCGCAGCAATCTCTGTTTGCCCAATCGCTTGGTGGCACCCGGTGACATCCCCAAGAATCAGCCTTGACAAACCGCCAGCCCTTGGACACCATGGAAACCACACATACTATTTTGGTTTCCACAGAGTAAGGTATGAAAGAGACAGCTCAGCGTGCCCAGATTGTCGACGTCGCCCTCGCCAAGTTCCGGCGCCACGGAATTCGTCGCGTGACCCTCGATGAGATTTCCCGCGATCTCCGCATCAGCAAAAAAACGCTGTATCAATACTTCGACAACAAAGAAGACATCGTGCGGGCGTGCACCGAGAATATCGCCTCACAGGTTATACCCAAGGTCACAGCAGCGTTCCAGATCGACGGTGCCGTGTCTGAGAAGCTGGCTGCCGTCTGGAACGCCTTCTCTCTGGTTCCGCGCCTAATTACCCCAGAGCTCATTGCCGATATGCAATCGGATTATCCGCACATCTGGGAAGAGATCGACGCACGGCGGCGTGTGGCGATCGCTGGCTTCGAGACTCTCCTCGAGAAAGGTCTTGCCTCCGGCGAAATTCGTTCTGAGATCCATACGAAGGTCGCCATGCGACTCATCTTCGCCGCCGTCGAGAAGATCATGATCCCTGACGTTCTTGCGTTGGGGGAGTTCACACCCCAAGAGGCGGTCGACACCCTATTGACCATATTGATTCGCGGCGCATTCGTGTCACCGCAACTGAAGAAATCCAGCAAGAGCAAGAAGGGACACTCCTGATGAAGAAGGTCGTTCCCCTACTCGTTGTCGTCCTCGGTCTCAGTACCTGGGTTTACTTTGCCAAGATCCGGCCAGCTCGCATCGTTGATGCCGTCGTTCGCGGCTCCGGTAGCATCGAAGCCACGGAGGTCCTCGTCTCCTCCAAGGTTGCAGCCCGCATCGCAACGATCACTGTCGCCGAAGGGGATGCGGTCGAATTGGGCCAGGTACTCGCCACCCTCGATTGCGGTGAGCTCGAGGTGCGGCGCGCCCAGGCCGGGTCGCAGCTCACCCAAGCCGAAGTCGGACGCCTGCAAGCTCAGCTCGGTGAGCGACAGGTACGAGCCCAAACGTCCCCCCTGCGGGTACAACACCGTCTGGCCGAGACAGAACGGGATCGGGCCCGGCGTCTCTTCGAATCTGCTGTCGTCACCCAGCGTACCGTCGACCAAGCTGAGGCTGCTTTCGACGGTGTGGTCGAGCAGCTCCGCGCCGCAGACCTCGCCGTAGGGGTTGCCAAAGGCACCATCGCCGTCGCAGAGGCCCAGATCGCTCTCGCGCAAAAAACCGTGCAGTTGGCGCAAACCCAACTCGACGAGTGCAACCTGACTGCCCCCATCGCCGGCGTCGTCATGAGCAAGAACCGTGAGCCCGGTGAATTGGTACTCCCTGGGGCCTCCCTAATGAAGCTCGGCCGCCTCGACCAGGTCTACACCTGGATATTTGTCCCCAACAGAGAAGTGGGCCGTGTGGCTCTCGGACAGAAGGTTGAGTTGGTCGCCGACACCTATCCCGACCGAGTGTTTGTGGGGACGGTCGCGCGCATCAATGAGAAGGCGGAGTTCACCCCCAAGTCGATTCAAACCAAAGAGGACCGAACCCGTTTGGTGTTTGGCGTCAAGGTCACCCTTGATAATGCCGACCGAGCATTGATGCCGGGTATGCCTGTGGAAGCGCGGATCGTCGACGACAGAATCGTTCCTGAGAGCTGAGATGTCCGGCGTTCTTGAGGTCAAAAGTATAAGCAAATGCTTCGGCAGCGTCACCGCTGTGGGGGGACTCGATCTACGAGTTGCCCCCGGCGAAATCGTTGGCTTGGCCGGGCCCGACGGCGCTGGCAAGACCACCACCATGCGCATGATTGCCGGCCTGGTCACTCCTGACACCGGCACGATCCGTCTGCTTGACCACGATCTGACGACGGATGCCCAGAGCGTCCGCCATCGCGTCGGCTACATGCCGCAGCACTACAGCCTTTATGGTGATCTTTCGGTCGAAGAGAATCTGCGCTTCTTCGCCGGCATGTACGGAGTTTCCCGACCCGACATGCTCGCCCGCGAGAAGAGGCTGCTCGGCATCGCCCACCTCGACGAATTTCGCGCTCGCCCAGCAGCTGCGCTCTCCGGTGGGATGTACAAGAAGCTCGCCCTCTCTTGCGCATTGATTCACGCTCCCAAGCTCTTGCTCCTCGACGAGCCGACAAATGGCGTCGACCCGATCAGCCGACGTGAGCTGTGGGAGCTTCTCGAGGAGCTCGTGGCAGAAGGCGTCGCCGTCCTCATCAGTACACCCTACATGGACGAGGCCGAACGGTGCCATCGGGTGGGTCTGTTGGTAGACGGCGAGCTAGTCGCCGACAACACGCCCGCTGCTCTCCAAGAATCCTTCACCGCGACCGTCCTCGAGATAAAAACAGAGAAGCCTCTAGGCTCCGTCGCCATGTTCGACGACGTCGAAGGCGTCGACGAGGCATACACCGTCGGCCGCCGCATTCATGTGGTCACTCACCAAGGAGAGGCGTTCGCAACGAGTGTCTCCGCCATGCTGCAGAAGGCCGGTGCCACTCCCACGAGCATCACAAAAGTCCCACCCTCATTCGAGGACATCTTTCTAGGTTTGTCATCACGACACCGCCGCGAGCTGTCCAAATGAAGGGCAACAATCCCGACGACGAACGTGTCATTGATGTCGAAGGCCTGACGCGCAACTTCGGCAGTTTCTGCGCAGTTGACGCCATTGGCTTCACCGTTCAACGCGGAGAGGTCTTCGGCTTTTTGGGCGCCAATGGAGCCGGCAAGTCGACCACCATCCGAATGCTCTGTGGTTTGCTCACACCGAGTGCAGGCCGCGGACACGTGCTCAACTTCGATGTCCTCACCGAGTCGGAGAAGATCAAACCGTACGTGGGCTACATGTCGCAGAAGTTCTCCCTCTATCCTGACCTCACGGTGGCGGAGAACCTCGACTTCTTTGGCGGTATCTACCGCGTTCAGCCAAAACGACTCGCACAGCGCACAGATTGGGCGATCCACATCTCCGGACTCGAAGGCAAAGAGGATACAATTACCGCCGACCTCGCTGGTGGATTCAAGCAGCGCTTGGCTCTGGGTGCGGCGCTCTTGCATGAGCCGACACTGCTTTTTCTCGATGAGCCCACCGCGGGAGTCGCTCCCATGGCTCGACGACGTTTTTGGGAATTGATTCATACCCTGGCGGTCGCCGGCACAACGGTTTTTGTCACCTCCCATTATATGGATGAAGTGGAGCAATGTGACCGCATCGCGCTGATGAGTCGCGGCAGGATCGTGGCATTGGATACGCCCGAAAACTTGAAATTAGATCCTCGCGTGCACACCAGCGCTGGCAGGGAAGTAAACCTCGAGGATGTGTTTGTCTCTCTGCTCGCAGGGGGTGCGCGGTGATGCTTCGTCGCGTGATTCTCCTGGCGCGCAAGGAGACGCTGCACATCCTCCGGGATCTTCGCACCCTCTATATGGCGTTTGGCGTTCCCCTGGTCCTGCTACTTCTCTTTGGCTACGCCTTGACCATGGACGTGGACGACATCCCCATGGTCGTGCTCGACGGGGACCGCACCGCTGAGTCTCGGGATCTCGTCAGCACATTTGCGCGCACAGGATATTTCAGTTTCGTCGCCACCGTCGACAATGATCGTGAGGTCCTCAATGCCTTCCGCAGAAATGCCGCCAAGGTGGCTCTCGTCATTCCGCTCGGATTCGCGACCCATCTTGCCCGAGGAGAGATCGCCCAGGCACAGATCATCGTCGATGGCACCGACGCCAACGTCGCCGCAATCGCCATGGGTTACGCGTCGGCGATCGCCCAAGCGCAAAGCCTCGAGTTCATGCAAGCTACTCTCGACAGCCAGGGCATAGGCGCCACCGCCAACCTCAAGGCACCAGTAGAAGTAGAGAGTCGCAATTGGTTCAACCCGAACCTCAAGACACAGTGGTATCTCGTCCCGGGGTTGATTGCCGTCATCATGGCAATGATGTCTGCAATCCTGATGGCGCTCACTGTCGCACGCGAGTGGGAACGTGGCACCATGGAGCAACTTTTAGTCACACCGGTGCGACCCATCGAGATCCTGCTCGGCAAGCTCATCCCCTACTTCGTCATCGGCATCGGCCAGCTCACCTTAGTGATCGGCGCGGGCGTCACTCTCTTCGAGGTCCCCCTCGCCGGCAACATCGCGCTCCTTTATCTGATCTCTGGGATTTTTTTGGTGGGTGCCCTCGGTCAGGGCTTGCTCATCTCGGTTGTCACCCGCCAACAGCAAGTGGCAATTCAAGTCGCCATGATTTCTTCAATGCTGCCTGCACTTCTGCTTTCCGGTTTTATGTCACCCATCAGCTCAATGCCCACGGTCATTCAGTACCTCACCCATATCATTCCGGCGCGGTACTTTTTGGTCGTGACCCGCGGCATCTTCCTCAAGGGTCTGACCTTCGGTCATCTGTGGGCTGAGACCCTGGCCCTGCTCTTTTTCGCCGTTCTGATGGTTGCCGTTGCGGTGAGGAAATTCAAGACGAGGCTCGACTGATGCAAGTCATTCGTCGCATCCTGAAAAAGGAATTCATTCAAACCGTTCGCGACCGACGCATGCTCGGAATCATCCTCGTGGCACCGCTGCTCCAGTCGATTGTCTTTGGCTACGCGGTCAACCTCGATTTGATGGCACAGCCCGTGGTCATCGCTGACTCGGACCGCTCCTCCACGAGTCGCGACATGGTGCAAGCCCTCGCCAACAATGACAGCTTTGCGATTGTTGGCCACACCGACAACCCTGACGCAGCAGAGGGCGCGGTGGTTACTGGTGACGCTGCATTGGCCCTACTCATTCCGCGCGGTTTCTCTCGCGATGTCGGTCAACACGACGGTCAGTTGCTCTTGGTGTTGGATGGCTCCGACTCAAACACTGCGCTTCGTGCTGGCCAGGAGGCGAGCCAAGTCCTCATCGCCCACGCCCTGAAACTGCAACGAAACCGACTGGACGAGGCTCTCGCTGTGAGAGGCATCTCGCTCGACGGGCAGCTCCCTGAGATCAGTATCCAATCACGCGCCTGGTTCAACCCACAGATGAAGACGGCCATTTATCTGGTGCCGGCCGTTTTTGCGCTGGTCTTGATGGTCATCACGATGATGCTCACTTCTATGGGTCTCACTCGCGAGAAGGAGCTCGGGACCCTTGAGCAGATCATGGTGACTCCGGTTCGACCTATCGAGCTGATGATCGGCAAGACACTGCCTTTTGCGCTCATCGGTCTGCTCGATGTCACCGCCATCGTGTCGGTTGCCGCGGTGATCTTCGACCTACCGGTCCGAGGATCCCTGATAGATCTCTACATCGCGAGCTCGATATTCTTGATGACGACCCTTGGCCTCGGACTCTTCATCTCAACGGTCTCGCAGACACAACAGCAGGCAATGATGACGGCATTCTTCGTTGTGCTACCGGCGTTGATGTTGTCTGGCTACGTCTACCCTGTCGACAACATGCCGGCGCCAATTCAATGGATTACTGTTGTCAATCCGCTGCGTTACTACATCGAGCTGACACGAGGGATCATGGTGAAGGGCGCAACCCTCGTCGAGTTGTGGCGGTCAACACTTCCGCTAGGCCTTCTTGGTGCCGCCGTCCTCTTCGGCGCAGCACAACGGTTTCGGAAACGTGTGGTCTGAAATACGGTAGGTTCGATTAACCCACCCTACGGAACCGATCATTTTTGCTTGTTTTCTTGCCAAATCGATACCACAGGTGTACACCCGGCCTTTCGATCGGGCCTCTTGTGCGGCGCAACGAAGAGACACGAAGTATCGCGGAACAAATGAATTTCCGCCTTCCCAGGGGGTGAAAGGTGCGCTTTCGGCAGAAAGTTGAAATGGTGTGCATGACTTTCGTCAAGCCGTCCATTCAGAAGAATCAGAAGCGAGCGGCTGCCAGACAACGACGCGCTCGCGTACGGGACAGTCAGCACTGACACGCGGGCGGCAACAACAGCGGCGTGGGCAACACCCTTAGTGCGGAGGAAATCTGTGAGCGCAACAACAAACAGCAGCCAAGAGAAGTCCAAGGAAATCGATCAGGACAGCGACACCACGCATACGTCGCCGCTGGACACAATTCTGCGCCTGTTCGAAGAAGAGGAAGAAGTACCAAAGCCGAAGAAGGCCGCCGAGAAGCCTCGCAAGGCCGCCGTCAAAGCAAAATCTGACGATGCCAAGGCGTCGGATGCAATCAGCCTCTATCTGCGAAAGATTGGCAAGATCGGCCTGCTCACACGCGAAGACGAGGTGGAGATCTGCAAGCGAATCGAGGAAGCTGATGAAGCCATCTTGGCGGCTATTGCCAATTCCCGGTTGGCTGTGGAACAAATCATCGATGCTGGCGAGGCTGTTAGAGATGGCAAACTGGCTTTGGAGAGCTTCATACAGAATGCCACAGTTGACAAAGCTGAAAAGCATGCGATGTCAGCCATCGCCCAGCTCAGCAAGCTGAACAAAGAACGAGCAAAGATCAGTGAGCGGATGGCGTCGGACAGTCTCGACGACGCTACAGGCAAGCGGGCCCTACGGAGCCAACAGAAGAAGCAAAATTTATTGGAGACCACACTCAGAGATCTCAAATTGCACCCGAGCCAGATCGACCGACTGGTCAACCGCCTGACCA
Source organism: Deltaproteobacteria bacterium RIFOXYA12_FULL_58_15 (assembly GCA_001798605.1). GTDB lineage: Bacteria > Myxococcota > XYA12-FULL-58-9 > XYA12-FULL-58-9 > XYA12-FULL-58-9 > XYA12-FULL-58-9. The sequence continues at coordinate 6,773 of MGST01000081.1, forward strand.
CGATGGTCGAGCGCATCGACAAGATTGAGAATAGATCCCGCCTATTCGAGAAATCCCTCGGTCTTGAGGCAGGTGAGCTGCAAGGCCACCTCGAGCGCGCCCGTCGGTCGATTGCCGATCGCCGTAAGGTCTGTCAATCCCTGGGAATGACCGCCGATGATTCCCGCCGGATCGATGAACTCATCAGAGGCAGCGACGAACAAGTGCGGGCCATCGAGATTGAGATGGGCGCAACGGCTAAAGAGCTTCGCGACTCGCACACGGCAATCATGCGCGGCGAGAGGGCCAAAGAGCGCGCCAAGGCAGAGCTCGTCGAGGCCAATCTTCGTTTGGTGGTCGCCATTGCCAAGAAATACACCAACCGTGGCCTACAGTTCTTGGATCTGCTGCAGGAGGGCAACATTGGCCTCATGCGGGCGGTGGAAAAGTTCGAGTACCGCCGCGGTTACAAATTCTCGACCTACGCCACTTGGTGGATTCGCCAAGCAGTGACACGTGCGGTGGCAGACCAGGCGCGCGCCATCCGCATCCCGGTGCACATGATCGAGTCACTCAACAAGGTGATCCGCACCAGTCGTTACCTGGTGCAGAAGCTTGGCCGCGAGCCCTCGCCTGAGGAAATTGCCGATAAGATGGACGTGCCCGTTGCCAATGTGCGCCGGGTGATGAAGATGGCAAGAGAGCCGGTCTCTCTGCAAACGCCACTCGGCCCTGATGGTGATACTGAGCTCGTAGACCTCGTCGCCGATCGAAGTGTCGTCCTCGCCTCCGACTTCGTTGAGTCGTCTGATCTTGCAGCCAAGACGCGCCAGGTTCTCGCAACATTGACCCCACGCGAAGAGAAGATTCTGCGTATGCGCTTCGGTATTGGCGAGAAGAACGAGCACACCCTCGAAGAGGTTGGCAAGGACTTCCACGTTACCCGCGAGCGAATTCGCCAAATCGAAGCCAAAGCCCTCAACAAGCTGCGTCACCCGTCTCGAACCGAGACGTTGAAGTCCTTCGTCCTCAGTTGACCCAATACCCGCAGATACCCGCGCCAGTTCAGCCATTAACGGGTACGAGCTCAAAATCTCGACTGCCCACACCCAGTTTCTCAGCGTGGATGAGCTGAACCGTGCCGTCGTGACGCCTGCCGCTGAGTTGCTCGATGCCTTTGCCCGCTCGTTGCTGCACGAGACTCATGACCGCACTGTCAATCGCCACAGGATCGCAGGAAGCCAGAATACCAATATCTTCGAGCAGAGAGCTCTGAGCCAGTCCCATGCAGTCACAGTCTTTGGTGATCCTCTGCGCTACTGTGACGTAACCTATGCGATCGGGCTTTGAGTGAACCACCGCGGCGGCGTGCTCAGCGATGCGCTCTTGTAGCTCCTTGCCATTGACCGCCCAATCGAACTGGACCGCCTCATCGCGACAGGCGGCGATGCACTCGCCACATCCAATGCATTTGTCGCTGTTGATGATGGCTACGTCGGTAACCTCGATGGCGTCAGACGGACACCATTGGGCACAGGTGCCACAAGCCGTGCAAGCACCGGCCTCCACATGTGGCTTCTGACCAGAGTGCTGGCGCAGCTTGCCTTTGCGGGAACAACAACCCATCCCGAGATTCTTCAGTGCGCCGCCAAACCCGGTGGCGAGATGGCCCGTGGCGTGAGAAACCACCAGCATGCTTCTCGCGTGCGCGATGCCGCTTGCAATCGCAACGGTCTCAAAATGATTGCCCCCCTCGAGTCGTACCTCGATCTCGTCAGCTCCAGTGAGACCGTCAGCGGGAAAAAACTCGGCACCCGCCAGCTCAAAAGTAAAACCATGATCGCGCGCCACCTTCATGTGTCCCACCGCGTCAGCTCGTGGACTCTTGTACAACACGGCGGTGTCCGTCAAAAACGGCGTCGCCCCGGTGGCCCGAACACGTTCTACCCAGTGCTTCACCACCCCTGCGGGCACAAACGTCTTCGTTCCAGGTTCCCCGACGTGTATCTTAACGGCAACCAAATCACGCGGCGCGAAAAGCTTTGCCAAACCTGCTGCGTTCCAGAGTGCCTCGATCTTGGTGCCCACCGAGCGCACGTCGTCGTTGGCGTTTCCCGCCACGAGGTAGACCTTACTCATCGCCACCCCTTTTCGCTCTGATCTGCTGTCGGTTCAAATCACATCAATGAGCTGCAAAGAAGCCCCATCGTAAGTCGAGGACGTTTCGTTACGGCATGCTGGCGACACAAGCAAATGACCCGGGGATTGACTGTCACGTCCTCCCTGTCCTCCCTCCCTCATTCCTATCGCGTACGTTGAAAAGACGTGATACAGGGGGTACCGCAGGAGTCACACAGAATGGCTGGACAATCCCAATCATTCAGAATCACCATCGCCAGCGGTGCTGAGCTGATCGAGAAGCATGGGCTCGACCTGAAAACCGGCGGGATGTTCATTCCCAGTGAATCACCACTTCCGATTGGCACTGAATTCCCTATCGAGTATTGCAGCCCAAGTGGCAAGACATTGTTTGTTGTAGGTGCCAAGGTTGTTTACTCGAGACCAGCGACCGTCCCGGGTGACAAGACAGCAGGGATGGGCCTGGAACTCGTCAACTTCGACGAAAAAGCACGCCAGGTGATCGCCAAGCTCGACGTGCCTGTTGATTCCCGCGTTTCTAGAAGTGACAGCCTGGCCATAGATGACCTCGGCAGCGCGCCTCTCGGCGATGGTCCTATCGTCGGTATCGATCTGGGAACCACCAACAGTTGCGTCGCCGTCGTCCGCGATGGAGTGCCCGTCGTCATCACCACCCAGCAAGGGTATGAAACCGTCCCGTCGGTGATCTACCTGTCTGAGGACCACCAGATTGTTGTTGGTCACGCGGCGCTACAAAAAATGGTTCTCGAGCCACAACGATGCGTCTACGGCTCTAAGCGTTTCATCGGACGACGTTTTGCCAGCAAAGAAGTGCGGACCTTCGGACACTTCTTCCACTACGATTTGGCACCAGCCAAGTCGGGTCTTGTCGCGGCAAAAGTGGGCACTGCTTTGATTCCTCTTGAATTGGTGGCAGCGAGCATTCTCTCCTACCTCAAGGCCGCGGCCACCCATTTCCTTGGTACCGAGGTGAAACGGGCAGTCATCACCGTCCCAGCATACTTTGGTGAGCTGCAGCGACAGGCGGTTCGCGAGGCAGGTCGCGCGGCCAAACTCGAAGTCGCACAGATCGTCAACGAGCCCACCGCTGCGGCGGTGGCTTACGGATTCAAGCGCGAGCTAAAGAGCACTGTGCTTGTCTACGACTACGGCGGCGGGACATTTGACGCCTCGGCTCTTCGAATTGAAGGTAGCACCATGCGCGTGCTGGCCAGCAACGGCGATCCGTTCTTGGGTGGCTCCGATTTTGACGACCGCCTGACTGAGTTTGCGCTCATGACGATCGAGCGCACGCATGGCATCAATGTCAGGAGCGATCCGGCGTCCGTGCAGCGGGTCCGCTTTGCCTGCGAAGAAGCCAAGCGCGCACTCTCCGAGGCCGACAACGCCATCATCCAGGTGCCCTACCTCACGTCGGCGGGTAGCCCAACACCCGTCAATGCGTTTGTGCCGATCAGTCGCGACCTCTTCGAAAGTCTCACCGAGGACCTCGTGGTCCGCAGCCTTGATATCGTGCAATCCGTCCTCGACGCCGCAGGATTGAAAACCACCGACCTCGATGACATCGTCGTGGTTGGCGGACAATCCCGCAGTCCGGCCATTCGGCGCATGCTGACCTCAAGATTCGGCAAGCAGCCTTCTCGCAATGCCCATCCAGACCACGCCATCGCTCTCGGCGCCGCACTCGTGGGCGCGGCTGCACTACGACAGGTCCGAGTTGACCTACATGAAATTCTCTCCCAATCGATTCGCTTGGGGTTGCCGAATGGCCAGACCGAAGTTCTGCTACCCCGAGGACAGTCCCTACCGGCCAACAGGGCGTTTGGTGTGCCGTCGGCAGTCGACGGAGAGACCACGTTCAAGGCTCTGATCTTTCGTGGTGAACAAGGCAATGCCCAAGGCAACGAGCTGCTGGGTGAGCTCACCATCCCAAGCAATCTGGCGTTGGCAGTCACGAAAACCAAAGCACCGGTGACATTGTCCATTAGCGCTGACGGCATTCTCACTGCGACAATGAAACACCCGATGACCTCGCACACCGAGACATTGGAGATCTCGCTCCCCGAAGGAGATGGCACTGGGCTCATGGAAGTCAGCGATATGGACTTCGTCGAGCTGTACCCCAGCCCCTAGCGCCGGTGGGTGGGTGGGGTGGGTGGACGTTTGCCTGGACTGTTTGCCTGGATTTGGCTGGGCGAACGGGTTATGAAATGCTGCTGTCGAATTCAAACAGGGAGTGGATCATGAAAAAGATCTTGGTGCTGGCAGTATGTATCGGTGCGTTTGCTGCGTGTTCATCGACCAAGATGTCTCCGGACCAGGCCAAGGCCCAGGTTCAACAACTCATGGCTCTTTACAAAGAGAACAAGCCAAAGTTTGTCGTGCAGAAACAGGAAATCCAGCAGGCTGATGACTGTGGTCGTGCCACCGCTCTGCGCGAGGCCATCGATGCCATCGCTGCCGAGGCGGCAATGTCCCCAGAAGACACCGAGTCGATCACCATGGTGCAAATGGAGCTTCAGCAGGCCGAGAAGGGCTGCCTCGAGAAGTAGTCCATCAATTGCAGAGTTGACGCTTCGCGATCCCTGTGGAAGGCCAATCGAAGCGACAAGCCTACGGACACTTGGCGTCAGGCTCAAAGGCAGCCACGACGAAGGCAGCCCATGTCCCGTCTTCCTCTGGGTGGGCCTGCTCGCCTGCATAACGCTCCCCTCCGACGAAGTCGTCGAGGGACACGCCAAACACGCTGGATTGCTCTAGCATGTAACTGCCTGCACTCGAAAACATGAGAACAGATAGGCCTGGTGATGGAACCATAGTGGAATGCTCAATCATCGCCATGGGGTCTCCCTCCTCCCGAGGTTTCATGGCGACAGCATACGCTCGCCTCCTGATCTTTCAATCTTGACTTTTTTGAAATTTCGGCAGTTCAGAAGCCATGGAAGTCTACCTCACTTAACCGCGGTGGCGCAGACGCGCCAAGAGCGCCATGGCAAGCAAACCGGCCCAAAGGCTCGTGCCAGTCTGTGAGCAGTCGTCATTCTTCTGCGAGGCGTAATAGCCGCCGCCCGTTGGGTGAACCGTGCCTCCATCGTCGGAGATGGAGCCACCGTCGGAGATGGGGCCACCGTCGCTGACGTTGTTCATGGGCACGGGCAGGCCGCCGCCGCTTGCGCAGCTCAGTCGCTTGCCACTCGTGCATGCCGCGATCATCGTGGACTCGATCCAATCACGGTATGCATCCACCCGGGTGTCGATCCCGCCCCGTTGGCAGTCTGTTTGATCATAAGAGTGGCTGGTCACACCGACCAAGCGCTTCACTGGCAACATGTCGTCGTCGTAGTCGAGGAAGGAGGGTCCACCAGAGTCTCCATGACATTTTTGCGGTACGGGGTTGCGGTTACCGATTTGCATCTCGGTTGTCCCCACCTCGTTGATGACAGAGACCGCCTGATATTTCACCGATGCGTCATTCTCGCCATAGGGGTCGTAGTCGTAATCACGCGATCCATATCCAACAATATCGACGGCCGCGCCCACAATGATGCCAGAACTGTCCTCGGGTCCCACAACCATGGCAGGCGTGCGATCAGTCACCTCGGCACCGAGAAATGCTAGAGCGACGTCATAGTATGTTCCGGGCCCATCCACGCTGCTATCGAGCGCATTCATGCTCCAGTCGGGATGCATCACTGAGCTGGTGACGGCGTACGTGTTGGGTGGCAGAGCAAAGGGGGGGGTCCCAGTACCATAGGCTGACACATCATGAGAAAAGCTGAAATGGAACTCTGGCTGCATGCCATAGAACGAAACGGGGTCGACGCAATGTGAAGCGAGCAACACCGTGTCCGGCGCAATGAGAGTGCCGGTGCACGCCATGCTGGCCATCTCACCGAAGAAGTTGTCGTCAATGTGCATCAACAACACACCAACCGCGGGGAAATCCGTAGCGGAAGATGGTGTGCCGTTGATGATCGGCGCACCGACGGCAGAAGAAGTGCCATCAAGACCCACCTGGTCAACACCGCAAGCGGTTAGGGCTACGGCGAAAAGAACGATTGCTTTCATACTAATGTCCTACATTGTGCGATAAAATGTGATTCTTCGAGGGTGATGATAGGCATGAGATTCGCGAGTTGGCAACCTCGTCGTCTGCCCAAAGGCACTGGTATTGCGCGGGCACGACTATTCGTCGAGAGCGATCTTCTCCCAACCCTTGCGGCCAAAACGGACATCACGCTCGACGAACTCCCAAATGACCAGACGCTTGCCCGCGAGTAGCTCCGGCTTGCGCGCCAACTGTTCCCGCACAAGGGTCGAAGCGCCACCGTCATTGACAATGGCGGCAATGGGCACCTGCAACTCAAAGGCGAGGTTGGCGATCAAACCGGCTGATTTGGGGGAGTCGGTATGGAACACGCGGGAGAAGCTATCTCCCAGGATCAGAATTGACGACTCAGGGTCATCACCATAGAGTTCACCGTCCTGAATCTGTCGCACCTGCAAAACGGCCACGACCTCGTCGGCAAAAACAGACTCACGCCCAGGTATCTTCGTCATCTCGATGACGTCACCTCTGCGGTTGACCCGAACTGGGTCCCTGCGGTAACGCGGCTGTTCTGGAGTTGGTGGGCACCACCCCCCTGCTCTGATTCGCTTTGCAAGTGCCGCCGCAACAACCCGAACACCCGCACCGGTCCAATGGGTGTCAGTCTTCATATACAATGGCGTGTCCAACTCCTTGCGCGCTTTTGACAAAACCTCGTGCAGATCAAAAACCCGGACGCCTTGTGCTTCGAGCTCGCGCCTGAGCTCCGTCGTGTTCGCGTAAATCTCTGCGCCGGGCTCAGCCCAGCCGGTTAAATAGTCGGGATAGATACTGGCCTTTCCCGGCACCGGCACAAACAGAAGATCGATGCCGCGATCAGCCAACTGCTTGGCAAAATCCGCGACGGCGGGGATAGGATCCTCTGTCGCCACCGAATGGGATGAACGAAAATATGGCTCTGCAAGATAGTCGACGCCCTCGCTGAAAAAATACCAGTCGTCTTTTCCCCGCAACGCCTTGTGCCCGAGATCGCCCGTGGCCAATAACGAGAAGAACTGGAATGCCTGTCGGCCCTTCTCCTCGAAGAGGGAGTTGGCCTCAAGGGCATCTTCGAACTCCCGCAACCGTTTG
>MGST01000081.1:14132-15001 GCA_001798605.1 Deltaproteobacteria bacterium RIFOXYA12_FULL_58_15
ATGTTCGCATCCTGATCCGCTTCTGTCAGATCGAACAGGTCGAGCGCCTGCGGCCGCATATCATTGTCAATATCGAGAAGGCCCTGAGCGATTGGGACACCATAGATAAACAGCAAGAAACCAGCAGCAAGAACTATGTGGCGTGGATCTCTCATGTGTCCTCAGAACTGGAAATAGAGAAATGGATTGAACGCCTGGCTGAACATTGCCATGCACGCCACGCCAAACAACAACAACAAGGTCACAACCTTGGGCCAAGTGATTGTCTCGACGAAGTCCCAGGACTGCGTCCGCAAGGCAACAAAGGCGGTGCAGATAGCCATCATGCCAATAGCGTGTCCCGAGAAAACCTCTGCCACCACCAAGTTGGAGGCCGCAGGAACATCAACGAGACCAAACATCGACCCGAAGAAGGAAGCCGCGGCACTCAAGGTGGTGGCACGGAAGAACACCCATGAGAACAGCACCAACACAAATGTCAAAGCGACGCGCACCAGATGCGGCAATGCAGCATAAAACGCCTTCTTCCCCATCCACCTCTCGAGCGCCAACCACGATCCGTGGTACGCCCCCCACACGAGGAACTGCCATTGTGCCCCGTGCCACAGTCCACCGAGGAGCATGACCGTGGCGAGATTGGCGTAGGTACGTCGCTCGGTGCCACGATTACCACCGAGGGAAATGTAGAGATAATCGCGCAAAAACGATGACAATGAGATGTGCCATCGTCGCCAGAACTCGGTGATGCTATGAGCGTGATAGGGAGAGTCAAAGTTCTTGGGAAACTCGAAGCCGAGCATTCGCCCAAGACCGATGGCCATGTCGGAGTACCCCGAGAAATCGAAGTAGATCTGAAATGCGTAGGCAGT
>MGST01000082.1 GCA_001798605.1 Deltaproteobacteria bacterium RIFOXYA12_FULL_58_15
GAAGAACTGGCCGAAGAGCGGCAGACGATTGGCCAAACACTCGTTCGCGAGAGAACGAACACCTCCAAGCAGACCGCACTGCGCCAGAAAGAGCTGCAGGAACAAATCTCCCGCATGCACGAACGTCTAGCAGAGCTCGCCAACGCCAACGAAGCGTTGAAGGTTCACTGCAGCTACCTCGAGAATCGCCGCGCCGCCGAGCGTAACGCGGCGGGGAACAACTCCGACCCCACGGCAAGCGCAACCAAAACGCGGGCCGAGATTGCCGCAGTGCGAGCCCGGGAAGAAGCGGTGCGCTCCATTCTCGAAGCGAAAGTGGAGGAGCTACGCAAAGAACTGGCTGGCAAAGACCAGGAAATTGATACCGCACAACGGGAAGCGAAGTTTCGCATCTGGCGTGCGGAGCGCCAAATTGAGCGCGTACGAAGCGATCTGGAGGACGAGCTCGATCAAGTGGATGAAGCACGAGCGCAGGCCATTGTCGATCTCAACCGAGCCCACGAGGAAAAGGAAGAACGGTTGGCGGACATCCGACGACTCGAGCTCGAGCTCGAGGAGAAGGACACGCGATTGCAACTGAGCAAAGCTGAGTACTCCGAGCTCGCAGCGCAGATGCAAGACGAACGGCAGAACTCCCTCACACGTTGCCGCCAACTCGAAGCCACCATCCATGAAATGCGTGCCGTCGCATCCGCCGCCCAGCCTTCGGCACATCCGGGCACCGCCGGCACGTCGCAGTGGTTTGGTGAGATCCCCGTCACGGTGACACCGGTCAAGCCCGACACCTCGACAGGCGGCAAGAAATAGCACGTGCCGACCTCCAATCTCCCTCTTGCCGGGGTGCGATTCGTGAAGCCATAAAAACAGCGGAGGTCTCGCCTGCCCTGTCTCGCTCGTCCCGGACTGCAATGGGGTTTGGCATCGTCATGGGTCGCGCTCTGCGCTCTCTCCGTTTCGATCGCACGGGGCTTTGTGAAGTCTGCAACAAATGGGTGTCCGAAGTTCATTACCAGGTTGAGGGTCGAACCTTTGAGGTTGGCGGGGAGATCTGTGTCACGCAGCACGAGTGCAATAGCCACTTCGGGCATCGCGCCTGCCTTCTGGGAACCCGCCGATGAGCGCCATGCTATTTCAGCCAGGCCCGCCGGACCGTTGATCGTGCATTGGGCTTGCGATTGGGCAGGCCCAGAAGGCCGCCGATCTCATCGTGCTCGGGACAGCAATCTCGGCCTAACCAACAAATCGTGGAGCTTGGCCCGTGCCTTTCGGGTCAAGCTCCTGCTTTTTACCGATGCTCGAGCACAAAAAATTCGCGGAACTTGGCCTCTGGCGGCCAAGCTCCATTTTTCAACCAAGCCTTCCATGATGGCCGTCCAGTCATTTGTGCATACCACTCCCTGCCCATCCAAATAGGCTCCATGTCGTTGGGCCCTCAAGTCAGTGGCGCTCCCCCGCCAGGGATCTCCATCCTTCCATTCGTGCTCGAGCGAGCTCTCGCTCCCCGGCACATGTTGCCATGCGGGGACTTGGGCCGGCCAATCTACGATTAGGCTTCCGTTGCCAACATGGGACAACGTGCCAAGGAGCCATGCGGCCTGGCCCACCCTCGGTCCCGTGGCGAAGGCCTCTGACTTTCGGGTTATGCAACGCGCCTCACCGGTCAGGCGGCGTCTGCCACCTCCTCGGTTGGTGGCGCCAGTCGACTGGGGTCGTAGGTCGTTCTGTCCCGAAGAATGTAGTACGCGAGTCGCAAAATGTGTCGGGCGGCGGCCACTACGGCGATCTTGCGTCGACCGCGCGACGTATGGACTCGCTCGGCGATTCGTTTCAGTGGAATTGAGTCGGCGTTCTGACAACGCCACAGCAAGACGTGTCCGGCCTGGGCGAGGACCCGACGAAGCTCCGACGACCCTTGCTTGGTGATGTGTCCGTTGTATGACGATGCGCCGCTCTGGTGCACCGATGGCACCAGCCCAGCGTACGATGCCAGTGCGCGCGCGTCGGGGAATCTGGTGACGTCTCCGACCCACGCATAGATCACTGTGGCCACCTTGATGCCCACGGCGGGGATGGTCGTCAGCCGTTGCACATCGTCGATCATCTTTGCCTTCTCGAGGAGGGTCTTCTCCAGCACGGCTAACTCGTCGCGGATCGCCTTCTCCATTCGTTCGCACAGTTCGACCGCTTCGTGGAGTTCGGAGTTCATCCCGAGCGGATCGGCCATCGCCACGGTCATGAGCGCGGAGACTGTTCGACCGCCCTTCGGGGAATTGCCCTCGGCCTGGAGATAGGAGCGAGCACGCACCAGCCAGGCATTGCGCTCGCAAACCAGAGCAGCCCTGCGCGATAGAAGCCGTCGGAGCTGTCGAACCTGGCCGGTCGGAATATAGACGGGATGCGGCGTCATCCCCGTCTGCAGAGCCTTGGCGATCCAGAAGGCGTCGCGCTTGTCGGTTTTCTTGCGCGACGAGGCGATCATACGCAGGTGGTAGGCGTTGAAGCTCTTGAGTTCGACGTTGAGTTTCGTCATCACGTCGTACACAAAGGTAGCCATCTTGCCGACCTCTTGTCCCGCGACAAGCTGGTCGGGCCCACCAATCTTCGTGACCAGGGAGTTGAAGCCCTCGAATGAAGTCGGGATCTTGCCACGGTCGACAATCTCGCCATGCTCGTCGAGCAGACACCAAACAGTTGTAGTTATGTGCACATCGATGCCAAGATAGCGCATGGTCTCCTCCGTTGTGGTCGAGCATGCAAACCGGCTCGACCGGTTGAGTATGGCCCGGGTGTGATCTCAGGCCGGATTTACGTTTCGATCGTGACAACCGAAACATATGCTGACCCAACGGTAGGAGACCACAGGTGAACAGGGAAGAGTTGAGGCGCGACAGCGCGACCAAGCGTCCAAGCATAGAGGCCATCATGGCATCTACAGTCAAACCCGACTTCCACGGACTGACAATCGCCCGAGCCCTCGGGACAGGGGGTGCAGGTAGTGACGAGGCAGTACTCGCCTGCATCGCAGCTTTGCCCGCCACAAGCGCGGCTCACACAGCGGTTGTCCACACAGTTGCGCTCAGAATCGCAGCGGCCGGTCCCGCAAGGAACACGGATGTCCGTCACCTCGACTTCGAAGCCGATGCGACCGCCGCCAGCCATGGTCATGCCGGCCAAGCAGCCGACGAGAATCCAGCGAATCGCCGTTCCGGAAATCCCAGGAGTCGCCATGGCGCAACCTCTCCGATGCAAAACCGGACGCGTCCGTGTCGGCATCCAGACAACATAGACTACCATGAGAACCGAAAACCACCTCTGCGGGGTATGTAGGATCAACCACCTCAGGGAGGCCCCATGTCGAAGGTCCAAATCCTTCCACCAGAAACCAGCCGCGTGGACGTGCGCAGGGTCAGCTCAGCAGAAACCCTTGCGCCGCAAAAAGCGCCGGCCATCCAATTGCCACCCGAGCTCACTCAAGGTTTTGAACGGGAGGCTCGGCTCAGCATGCGCATGACCAAGAGCCCGCAACAGCAGGCAAGACAGGCCATGACCGAGTTTGCCCAAAACTTCTCGGACTTGGCCGACAATAAATCGAAATTCCATGCATTGTTGAAACAGGTGTATGGGAGTGACTACGATTCTACCGCTGCCGAAGCTCTGCGCCAGCGTGCGTTGCGCGGCGATTTCACCTGGTTGCCACCGGTCCGTTACATCGATTCGACCACGCTTGGCGGTGCCAATGGCGCCTACAACCACGAAGACAACGTCATCTATCTGAACAGCAATCTGCTCGCCGATCCCAAACGCGCCGCTCAGGTATACTCAGAAGAAATTGGCCATTTTGTGGACTTCAAGCTCAAAGGCAAAGACTCAGCGGGTGATGAGGGAGAGCTTTTCCGAAGGCTCCTCGCTGGCGAAAAGCTGAGCGCGGCCGAGCTCGCCAGCGTTCGTTCGGAGAACGACCGTGGCTCCATTGTCGTGGATGGCAGAACCGTGGAGGTGGAGTTTTGGCATCCACTTCGGACGATCGGAAATGCCATTCGCAACGTGGGCAATGCGGTGGTGGATATCGTCCAAAACGTGGGCAATGCTGTCGTGGATACCGTCCAAAACGTGGGTCATGCCGTTGGCAACGGGGTCCGTACAGTAGGGCGAGCGGTGGGCCGAGTGCTCAAGCGCGTTGTCGAAGGCACGCGCACCGCGGCCGAAGGTGTCAAAGACACCCTGCACGGCATTTTTCACGATCTCAAAGACGGTGCGCTCAGTGTGGGCCGAGGCATTGGGCAAATCCTGCACGGAGATTTCACAGGCGGAGCCCGATCGATTGGCAAAGGTCTGTTCACGGCCCTCCTCGAGATGCCCGCCAACGCAACGCTCATGAGCGTCGCGAGTGGCATTCGTTCGGTGCAAACGCTCTTCGGTTTGGAGCCTGTGGGCCGCGAGCTCACGGCAGACGAAATCGCGTTCTTGAGAACCGTTTACGGCGACTCCATCGACTATAGCCAAGTGACGGTCAAAGAAGGGAACGCGGGTCTGTTCAGCCTGAGCGACAGGGCGTTTGGGCTCGGCAACACCATCTATGCGAAAGGCAGCGATGTCGACGAGGACCTTCTCGTCCACGAAATGGCGCACGTGTGGCAATTCCAAAATGGCGGCAGCGACTACATGCTCGAAGCCTTGGTTTCGCAGCAATGGGGCAAGGGTTACGATTGGCAACGAAGTGTGCCTAACACGCCGTGGCGAGACCTCGAGCCCGAGCAACAAGCCCAGTTGCTCGAGGACGCCTACGCGTACGGCACATTCACGCCGGGTGACCCCAACTACCATACCTTCTGTTACGACACGAATGGCGACGGAGAAGTAGAAGACCTGACCGTCTATCTCGAAGAAACCACGCACCAGGTCCGAAGTGGCCAAGGTGCTCCGTAGCCATCTCGGTTTCCGTTTCCAAGAATTCGCCCAGAACGAACGCGCTCCCCGGTGTCGAGCTCAGGGCCGGGAGAGGTCGCGGCCGTCGGCATCTCCTGCGCTCACACCGTCCGCCAAAGCCTCTATGGGGTCGCCGTCAGCATGACGAGGGTGGTCCGTGCCCACGGTGCCGGAGCACGCGACCGTGCCTAGGAGGATCGCGGACCCACTGACCCACACCGCGGCGAATTGACGAGCCATGGTATTCTCCCTTCCCTCTGGAATAAGTATGGAGTGGCTTATCGGTCAAGCACAAACCGTCATGGAGGAACGGCTTGGGCGACCGCCCTGCGGTTGCATGTTCGCGCCCGCCAGCGAACCGTCGTGTTGGTTCATTCAAGTATCCGCGGTCGTGCCGCATAGATTGGAATCGATGGATTGGGCCGCAATCAGTGTGTCGGGATCGTATCCGATCTATTCCAACGCGGTCACCACCCACAATACGGCCCCCATGTAGATTGCACACCCCACAACAGCAAGATGATTCAAAGCGACCAAAGAAAATATGCACCACTGCAATCTTGCGGGTGAGATTCCATTCTTCAGGGACACAACATAAAC
>MGST01000083.1 GCA_001798605.1 Deltaproteobacteria bacterium RIFOXYA12_FULL_58_15
GCCAAGCACGAGCAAGGGGTCACGTTTTCGGTATGCGGCAGGCACAAGGACCGGATGGTCCTTGCTCGACATCACGTCGAACGCTGGTGCCTCGCGAAGAAGGAAGATTGCCCCCACTGGCAGGGAGAACCGCGTGGGTGAGCTTCTCGCACTGCTCCGCGCGCGCCTCGCCGCGCGCTCACCGGAGAGCCTGCTCGTGGTGAGCTTCGGTGGTCTCATCGGCATAGGCACCGCGCTCCTGTCGCTGCCCTGGTCTCACAAGGGGAGCGTTGGCGTCCTGGACGCACTCTTCACCGCCACATCCGCCGTCTGCGTCACCGGTCTCGTGGTCGTCGACACGGGAACCGATTACACGACCTTGGGTCAGCTCGTCATTCTGCTCCTTATCCAGGCCGGCGGAATCGGGGTGATGTCCTTCGCCGCTCTTGCCTTCGCGCTCCTCGGCCGGCGTCTCTCGCTCCGCGCCCAGGCGGCGCTCTCGAGTTCCATGCTCCAGCGCGAGGTCGCCAGCGAGTTTCGCGGCATCTTCCGCCGGATCCTCAAGTTCGTGCTCATCGCCGAGGCGGCCGGCGCGGTGCTGATCTTCTTCGGCATGCTCCCGTCGAGGGGCGCGGGTCACGCCGCGTACTCGGCCGTGTTCCACTCCATCTCGGCGTTCTGCAACGCGGGCTTCTCGCTCTACTCCGATAGTCTGATCGGGTGGCGCAACAATCCGGTGGTGCTCTCGACGGTCATGATACTGATTCTCCTCGGCGGCATCGGGCACCCGGTCGTCGTCGATCTCTGGCGAAAGTTCCTCGTCGCTCGACGGCGGGAGTCCGCGGAGCCAAAGCGCCTGGAGCTGAGCTCCATTGTCGCCCTCTCGACGAGCGGTGTGCTCATCCTCGGAGGGCTCGGCCTGCTCTTACTTTTCGGCCTCACGTCGAGCGAGGGGTCGTGGCCAAGCCGGCTGTGGAACGCACTCTTCCAGTCCGTGACCGCGAGGACCGCGGGCTTCAACACCGTGGACATCGGCGTTCTGCCGCTGTCGTCGCTCTTGCTGATCGTGCTGCTCATGTTCGTCGGCGGTTCGCCCGGGTCGTGCGCTGGCGGCATCAAGACCACGACCTTCATCCTGTGGCTTGCCAAGCTGTGGAGCCTGCTGCGCGGGGGCAAGTGGCCGCGACTCTTCGGCAGGCACGTACCCGGAGAGATCGCGCGGCGCGCCTCCATGATCATCGGCCTGGCCGTGGTGTGGAACCTGGCCGGCCTGCTGCTCCTTCTGGCCACCGAGGGCCGCTCCCCCGGTGTCGGGATGCACGATGTGCTCTTCGAGCAGGTCTCGGCCTTCGGCACGGTCGGCCTATCCACTGGGCTAACCTCGAAGCTCAGCATCGCCGGGAAGTTGTGGATCATTGCTACGATGTTCGTCGGCAGGCTCGGACCACTGACCTTGGCGGTCTGGGCCTTCGCGCGCAAGACCCCGGGTGTCCGCTACCCCGAGGGAAGGATCATGATTGGATGAAGAGAAACAAAAGACAGATCTGTGTGGTGGGTCTCGGGCACTTCGGAGCGGGCCTCGCTCGATCGCTCGCCCGGCACTGCGAGGTGCTGGTGCTGGACAGCGACATCAATCGGGTCAACGCCCTCGCCGAGGACGTCCAACGCGCGTTGTGCCTGGACGCACGCGACTTCAATGCGCTCGCCTCTGTGGTTTCCTCGGACTTCGACGAGGCTGTCGTGAGCATCGGTGAGAGTCTGGAGGCAAGCATTCTCTGCACTCTCCATCTCAAGCGCATCGGCGTCCCCGTAATCCGCGCCAAGGCCGATAGCGCCGACCACGCGGCGATTCTCAGGTCCGTCGGCGCGGAGCACATCGTCTTCCCCGAGCAGGAGACCGCGGAGAGGCTCGCTTTGCAGATGCTGAACCCGAACCTGCTCGACTTCATCCCGCTGGCCCAGGACTACCGCGTGATGGACATCGCCGCGCCGGGCGCCTTCTGGGGACGGTCGCTGATCAGCCTCCAGATCCGCAACCGCTTTGGCCTGTTCGTCATCGCCATCAAGAGGCATGGAGGCGAGACCTTCGAGTTCCTGCCCGGCCCCGATCACGTGATCGCCCAGGATGACGTGCTGGTCATGATCGGTAGGGAGTCGGACATCCTCAAGATGCGCGAAATTCCGGGCGAGATCGAGAAGGTGGTCGCGAAGAATGGCCTGCGAACGTCAGCCGGCGAAGGCAGTGAACACGAGCAACGCGGTGTTGATGCCGGGCCGGGCCAGGCAATCCCGTAGCCAATCCGCGTTTTCGCACCTAGGATTCGCGCCTGCGTTTCAAATCAGCTATGGGTAATGCTCCGGCCGGGTTGGCACAGGCAGCAACAACCCATGAATTTGCCTGTGGCTTGACGGAAAATGGAGCCATTATGTGTTGGGAATATAATGAGTAATGAGTCCCATCATTTATGTGATTTTGACATTCCCCAAGGTCCCTATAAGAGCGTGGCCTTGAGTGGTTATGATGTTTGTGGGCTCAAGCGTGATGGTTCTATTGCCTGTTGGACACCCAAAATTTCTCAATTAAGCATCAATTTGTGCAAAACGTATTTTCAGGAGGCGTTCTGCCAAGAATTACAGGCACCATGTCCAGGACTCACGGCTTTTCCACCTTCGGGAGAATTCACTCAGATCGTCGCAGGCCCCGCCCATTTCTGCGCGTTACGGACAGACCAAACTGCAGCTTGCTGGGGAGCAGGCACCATGGATTAGATTCGGGCCGAAAACATGAACTACTCGAGACTGTTGAGTACAGTATATCGTGAGTAAACAACCTCCCGTCTGGGGTATCGTTTGACGGGAGCACGGGCGACGAAGGCCAATTTATGACTGTGGAAGAAGACTGTGAGATAGAGCCTCGAAGGGCCAAGACGAAACCGCAAGCGTTGATCGTGAGCCCAGATCAGGAGACCTCGAGCGCGCTTCGCGAGGCCCTCCCGGCGATGAACATCATCACCGCAGCCACGATTGCTGAGGCGCTAGTGCACATTGAAAAGAATTCACTAGACCTCCTAGTTGCGGATTGGGAGCAATTCGCTGACGAGACTATCCCCCTCCTGCAAGCATGTGCCAAACGTTCGCCCAACACCCGTCGGGTGTTGACTGCGAGCTACGCCGACTTCCCAAGCGTGGTGCGGACAGGTGCCGGTCGATGGACAAATGCCGTGCTGGCCAAGCCGCTCTGGCCTTCACTGGTTCGGACTGTCCTCGACGAGATTCTCAACCGTGAAAGTGAAGCCCCAAAACGCGCAGCGCCAACGACGACGGTCAAAGCGCCCACTGCGACTGGTGTACTCAACTGGTCCGAATCCATGGAGTTGTTAAACGATACGATTCGTGTGATCGCGAACCAAAGACATGTTGTTGTGCGCCACCTACCTCGTTACGCGCACGCGTTGCACATTGAGTTCGTGGCCCTCCATGAGACGGCTGCCAAACGGGTGCAGGATGCACTGCATGACGCCTGGGGTGGCGCTTTCAAACGCTCTGGAGAGCCCCTGCCACGCAGCCGACGACGCCATCCGGTCTCGACAATGTTGCGTCCGCTCGCCAAGAACCAAGAACTGCTCGTCCGCACCGTGCGGGACCCAGCTGGGCGAGAAGCGTATGTGTACGCCGCATTCTTACCGTGGCAACGCAGGCAGTGCGTTACCATGGTGGTCGGCATTTGGTCACTGGCGGACGATGAAGAACTGGCGCGAGCAGTCAAAGATCTGCATCATCTTGCCACCTTGGAAGCGGCCGAGTTGCCGTTGCCCGAGTTGAACGAAGGGAGCGAGGGTGCAGTCATCTCTTGGCCAGAGTACGACTGGGTTGTCACCGCGCATTACGTTGGGCCCGACCGGCGAGCGGAGCCGACAACCTTTTTCAACCGATTTGTTCTTATGGGCAAACGTCGTCGCAACGCATCATCGGAAGCGCACCCGCTCGATGCGTTTGTCGACCGCCTGTTGCCTTCGGTTGCGTGGTTGGCCCTGGCCTACATCCTGTTGTCCTTCGTGGACGCGGTGTTCACCGTGCGTTTCGTCCATTGGGGCGAGTTTCAGGAGATCAATCCCATCTGGCGGGCAGCGGTTTTGTCGCACCCGTGGTTTTTTTTGTTGGCCAAAAACCTTTTGTCGTGGATGGCCATATTCATCGTGGTTCGCTTTCAGCTATTGAGGACGGGACGATGGGTCTTGCTTGCCAACCTGTTGGTCTATGTGTGCGTCGATGTATACTGGGCGGTGCTCTTGAAGTTGGAATTGTGGACATGAGGGACAACGAAGCCACCCCAATCACCGCCGACCAGCGCTTTGTTCCCGCCGAAACCGTGGCCGCCAAAGTCCTGGAGTCGGAGATGGTCTTCGTTGAGCTGTCAGCTGGAGAGTTTTTTTCCGCCAACCTCATGGGGACCCGAATTTGGGATTTGTTCTGCCAAGGGCTGAGCATGAAGGAGGTGGTTGCGGATCTCGCCGCACGGTATGCCATTGCGACCGAACAATTGGAGCATGATGTTCAAGCTTTTGCGACGGCATTGGTGGAGCGCGGCTTGCTCGTTCGGGCTCCCAGGTGAACCATGGCGTTCGGCTATTTACAGCACTGCCGCCGCAGAGCCTGCCAAGCCCGCTGGCTCGCCGAGGCACTGGTTTGGAGCAACTATTACCGAGTCGTGATGCCACACCGCCGGCTCGAGCACCTGCTGCCATTGTGTCGCCCTCGTTGCTCCTCTTCGCGGGCTGACGTCAGCGGCATTTCTGCGGTGGTGAAGCGTCTACCGTCGTGGGTCACCGGGAGCTCGGTTTGTCTGGTGCGCTCGTTGGTCTTGGCGAGCATGCTCCGCCGTCGAGGTCACGATGCTCGCGTCATTGTCGGCGCACCCCGGCGACGCGAAGGGGCCTTTCGTGCCCACGCCTGGGTGGCGGTGGATGGGGCCGAGCCGGCTGTCGATGATTATGTGCCACTTCTGCTTCTGCCATGAGTGGTATCTTGGCCATAGTCGGCAATGCGGCCCATCCAGGCAAGCAGGCGCTCGAGCGCATGGCTGCTGCTGCACCCAACCGTGGTGATCTCCAAACGATCGACCTGGTAGGCGCGTGTATCGGCGTGCAGGTGCGTCCCTGGGGTGCGGCGAGCAGCCGCCCCGGGTTGGCGTGTCGGGACGGTGTGGTTGTGGCCGCGATCGGGGCTGTGCATCACCCAACCGTGATCTCGGGACGTGATGCAGCAGAGGCCATTCTCGATCGATACCATCGTGAGGAGAATGGACCTGTTTTTCTGCATGGCTCGGTCGCATACGTGCTTTGGGACTCCACATGCAAACAGCTCGTGCTGCAACGTGACCCCGTTGGCATGCGACCGCTGTTCTATTGCTGTCAACCCGAAAGCTGGGTGATCGCCAGCGAAGTCAAACAGGTACTCGCCGCTCCCGGGATGAGTCGCGAAATCCTTCGCGGCGGCGTGCTCGATCTCTGCTTGACGCAAACGCCGGACGGTACCACGACCTTTTACGAGCAGGTCGCCGCTGTGGCGGCCGGCACCTGTCTGCGCTTTGGCCGCGCTGTTACGACATCCGTAAAGACGTGGAAGCCGCCCGACATCGACTGGCAACGCAAAGACACGCGTGAGTGCGCCGATGAGCTCCGGCGATTGTTGGCACAGGCCGTGGCCCGGGAAACAACCGACCCGACGGCCATACTGCTGAGCGGCGGACTCGATTCCACAGCTGTGGCTGCAGCTGCACTCGTCGGCAACAACTGGCAGAACGATGGCAAGCTCACAGCGATTTCTGCTGTCTATCCTCATCACCCTGCCGTCAACGAAGATGAGCTGATCACCCAAACCGCCGAGCGGCTAGGGCTCCGCGTGTTGCGATGTGAGCCCAAACCGCGTCCCTTTGATTCCTTGCACCTGGACGTAGCGCTCCACGACGGGCCTGCATTCGGACCCTTTGGCACCAACTTGAGGCCGATGCTGCAAACAGCGTATCGCAACGGTCATCGCATCTTGTTTGACGGGCACGACGGTGACGGCCTCTTGGGATGTATGGGCGGCATTGTGCCGGCGCTCGCGAGCGCTGGCGCATGGCGCGTTGCCGCGCGTTACTTGAAAGAATACCGCCAAGTCACGGGGAAGGGTTGGCACCAAGTGGGCCGCCGACTCATTCTCCCCGCGTTGGTCGGTCACCGAATGCGGCACGCCTGGCAGGTCATCCGCCGCCGCATGCGCAACCCACGCAACCACAATTCGCCGTGTTGGGCGGGAAGCAGTCTTTCCCACTCCTTGATGAAGCGTTCAGAGGCGCAGATCTCGTCGTGGCCCGAGGCCCAACAAGACGTCGTGGGCCCTATAGGGTGGGCGTGCTTGGAGTCCCTGGAGCGTGAGGCTCTGGCGGCAGGCGTGGAGCTCTTGCATCCGTTTGGCGACTTGGACCTCGTGGAGTTCGCACTCGCGTTGCCGCCGCACATCAAAGCTGCGGACGGGATGGCCAAAGGCCTGCTTCGGCAGGCGTTCCGAGGGCGCCTGCCCGACACCGTGTTGAACCGACGCACGAAATTACTTTTCAATTCATTGTACGTTGAGGCATCCACTCCCGAGGACATGTTGGCTGCCGCTCAGATCATCGAGCCCCCAGGCGACTGGGTGGACATGAATTCCCTGCGAACGCGTTTGGCTCATGCGTCCGATATGGACCACAGCGAACGCATGTTGTTGCAGTTTGTGCTGGAGGCGAGCTTGTTGACGTCGCCTGCAGCTTCTCGACCGACACCGACGGCTCTGTCCCAGCCGTCGACGGCAGCACTCGTTACCAAGGGCTCAGGCCCCGCATGAATCACTATTGGTGGAACGGGCACGTCGTGGAAACCGATATGAACCTGCGCCGTGTCGCTCCTTGCGTCTCGGCTGATCCCGATTTGACCGTGATCCAACGGCATGATCCAACGGGGTCACCCACGTCGTCCGCACTCGACGATTCGCACATCCGCCTGAGCCGGCGCGGCTCCGAGTGCCGGCTGATGGCGCCGGACGCGGGTCAGTTTACCCTGTCATTGTCTGCGGCTCGGATCACGTTCGCTGCCCATGGACAACCAAGCGCCAACGCCATCGAGCACCGCCTGTTGCAGAGCGTTTTGCCGTTTTTTGCCGCGTTGAACGGACATTTGTGTCTGCACGCGGTGGCGGTCAGTGACACGACCGGTGCCGCAACACTTTGGGTTGGGGACACGGGTTTGGGCAAGTCGACCGCCGGGGCCGGCGCTGTGGCACGAGGAGGACGATTGATTTGTGACGACGTGGCCCTCGTGCGCCCCACCGACGACGGCTTGGGCGTTCAGCTCGGAGCTCGAACGCTTCGCTTGGCCTCACCGAGTCCAGACCAGCCGCGTTTTCCCCATGCGGATTGGTTTCAAAACCAAACAAAACGTGATTACTTTGTCGCATGCCCCGCTCCCGAGCAAACGTTTCCGGTGGCGAGAGTGTTATTCGGCCGCATCCAGGCCGACGGGACGAGGTTATGGGAATCGGCGGCTGAAGATCCCAAGTCGGCTGTGGCCGAGTTGTGCGGTCATGCCTTTGGTTGGGAGATCCTCACCACGGCCGAGCGAGGCCGTCTGTTCGGCCACATTGTCGATCTCACCCGTCAACTCGTATGATAGGCCTGAACTGGTAAAAGGAGATGTCGTGCTGACCCTTGTCGGTTCACGCTGGGCTTGCCACGCGATTGGTTACATCGGCTCCAAAGAAAAGACCGCCGCCGCGGGTGACGGCTATGATAGGGCCGTGACAGTCCAACCTCGGCGGCTCGTAATTCTCAGGCCACATAGCAACATCGTGAGATGATACAGCGCTCACAGGGATCTTTCGATCCCCATCGGCTTCGGTGACACCGCGTGTCGTCATGATTGCTATGCTAATGGACATTGCGTGTTGATTCAACCCCGTGTCACAGGTGGTGCGGCAGGTGCGACCTCCGACCCTCGTGTGGGGGGATATCCCATTGAGAGTACAGGGATACTGGCCGCAATGTTGTGTATTTGAATTCGATCGCCTACCATTGAGTCAGTAGGCTTGTCCTGCTTTCATTTGCCTGAGGAGGCTCGTCATGCGTCTTCGCATCTCGCCTCGCGAAAAACCAAAGACTCGCATTCCGCTGCTCATGGTTGCTGTGACTGCCATGGTCGGCGCGACGCTCGTCACCGTGTTCGCGATTGGACTGCCCGATCTGGGCGATGACATCTCGGTCACTGCACAAGATATCGGCTCCTTGGGGGGCAACACAACCTTCGCCTGGAGCGTGAATGAGTTCGGCGTGGTGGTGGGTTATGGCGACACCGCATCGGGCCAAACCGTGGGCTTTCAATGGACTGCCGATAGCGGCCTCGTCGAGCTGCCGGTTCTCGATGGTGGCACAGCGTTGGCATTTGCAATCAACAACCTCGGACAAATCGTAGGAAGCGCAACCACGGCGACCGGCGTCACCCATGCTGTCATGTGGTCGCCCGCGGGTGACATCGTCGACCTAGGCACCTGGGGAGCTGCGTCTGCGTTGGCGACAGGCATCAACGACCGAGGGCAAGTGGTTGGCGCAGCCATCGACGTGGCCGGCACTTGGCGGGCTGTCCTGTGGTCGCAAGAAGGTGGCGTTCAACTGTTGGGCTCGCTCGGCGGCAACAACACCATGGCTGCCGACATCAACAACAATGGCCAAATCGTCGGCTATGGCGTCACCGCAAATAGGCAGTGGCATGGCTTTTTGTGGGCCGATGGCGAGATGATCGACCTCGGCACCATGGGCGGTTCGGCCAGCTTTGCCGCTGAGATCAACGACGACGGCATGATTGCCGGAAGCCGACTCACGGCGAACGGCATGATGCAACCGGCCACCTGGCAGATTGATCTCTCCGACGGCAGCCTGTCGGCTGGGGCTCTCGAGGCAACCGACGGCAACAGTGCACTCTACGGTGTGAGCTCCCAAGGCATGTACGTTGGAAGTGGTCTGGTGTACGCGGCCAGTTTCGATGCTTTTCGCTTCGAGCTCTCGCCGCCCGTGAAGCTCCTGCCAACGCCGGGAGGTTCCTATTGTGACGTGGAGTCGGTCAACGGCGTCGGTCAGATTGCCGGCTGGAGTTCGACAAGTGAAGGCGCCCTTCATGCCACCCTCTGGAGGCTCAGTCTGGAAACCAGCGTCGCTGCTTCTTCCCAACTCGATGTCTTGGTCAACTTGGTGGCAATGCTCGCCGACACGGGAGAAATCGAGGCGCAAGCACTCAACCCGTTGTCTTCCAAGCTACAGAGCAGTCAAGCGGCTGTGGAGCGGGATAACCTGACGGCTGCAATCAACAAGCTCGGTGCGTTCCAAAACGACGTTGGGGCGCAGGCTGGCAAAAAGATCACCCAAAGCGCCGCCGATGCCCTCATCGCTGCGGCCGCCTCAATCATCGCAACGCTGGAGGCTGCCCCATGACAAGGATGCAAACTATGGCCTCTCCGCGTTTATCCCCCAGATTGACGACCACACGTCATTCGTTGCTCGCAGCCAGTGTCGTCGCGCTGACTGCAGCAGCTTGCGGGAATATAACTCGGTCGGACGCCGTACAACAGGATTTGGCCGATGCGGCCGCGGCAAAGGAGCAGATCAACGTGTTGGGCTCGGCAACGGCCACGCCCGAGGACCAACCTCTAGGGAAAATCCACGACGGTCCTAACACATCGTCGGACACGCTAGAAGACGGACCCAGTGCTGAGACAGATTTGGCAGTGGTTCCAGCAGGCCGCCTACCGACATCAGCAGAGACACCACCGATGTTGATCCTGCCCGCTTCCAAGCTTGGCCTCCCGCTCCCCAGGGCCGACTGAGCCCGATACCGCATCGGCCAGTCCCCAATGTCGCGTCGATGACCGCCCACAGAAGGGTGCCACCCCCCAGCGGCTCAGGTAAATGGAGAGGGGTCGTGGCCAAGCCGGCTGTGGAACGCACTCTTCCAGTCCGTGACCGCGAGGACCGCGGGCTTCACAGAGCTCATGGCAACACCTCGTCGCGAAGATGATCCCATCCCCAGGTTTTCAACCGCAGGTTGAAGGCGGTACAGAAACTCGGTTTGGACAGAAATCGCTTCACGAAACTTATGCCGTAGATAATATGGCAATGCCATTGCGAAATGCCATTTTGCGTGATAGGTTGACTGCATGGCGACAAAAAGGGTGACGATAGATCGGTTCGGACGCTTGGTCGTTCCGCTTGCAGTCCGACGTAGGCACGCCTGGGCTCCTGGTACCGAGCTGGAGCTCTTCGATGACGACAAGGGTATCCGCCTCGTGCCGGCCGAGTCGACTCCTTCGGGCCAGGGTTTGATCAATAAGGGTGGTCGGCTCATTGCAGACGTCGTATGGGATGGGCGGCCCCTGAATCGAACAGAAATACGCGATCTTGGCTGGCAGGTGGAGTCAGAGCGCGAAGAACGGGTGTGGCGGGGATGATCACTGTCGACACTTCTGTCCTTGTCGCATCTCTCGTCAGTGTGCATCCCGACCACGAGCTGGCAACCCAGGCGTTGGATCGGCATCGCAGCAAAGGCCTAAGCATTTGTGCGCATGGGTTGGCGGAGGCGTTCGCAATCTTGACCAGACTGCCCGTAAGGCCGCGGATAACTGCGGAGTCAGCTCGGGTGCTCGTTGTCAGCGCCGTCGCGGGCTGGCAAATCGTGAGCATGGACCTGCGGCTGTACGAGCGGGCGATGCTGCTCGTGCAAGGATGTGAGCGCTCCGGCGGAGCTGTCTACGACGCCCTACACGTGGCAGCAGCTGAGTCGGTCACAGCGGACTGCATTATCACGTTCAACCGTGATGATTTTGTCGCCATCTGGTCCCCAGAGAAAGTGCTCGAGCCCGCTGGTGCCTGACTATGAATGGTCCCCCAACATACCAAATACCAAATTGGGTGCTTGCTCATTAGTGCTGTGGCATCATCTTGAACCCCACATGCCACCTGCCCCACCCAAGGAGCTTACCATGACCCAGCCACCCTGCGGCATCTACCGCACCACCCTACAAATCGGCCCCATCGAGGCGGGCAAGCTCGTCTATTTCCACAATCACGGCGAACCTGGCCCAGGGATCTATTCGCCCCAGTCGTGGAACAATAATCGCACGGTCTTCAGCAAGCACGGCACGACTCTCGATGAACCTGGCTTGGCCGACACCCTGGAGCCACTGGCCGCAGAGGGACTGTATCGCGTCAGTGAAGAGTTCACCTGCTGTAGCAAGAACTGCCGCTCCTTCTCCCCAGGCATGCTGGTGCAACTGGGCTACAACGGCGACGCCAAGCCTCTGTTGTTTGTGCCACACTGGCACGCTGACGGCTCCCTGCACATGCCCGAGCGCGGCTTTGCATTGGACGATGGCAACGTCGCCAAGCTCGAGCTCCTGCAGGTCGACCGCCCCAAGCCCAAAGGGCCGAGCAACGACGATTTGGTGACTCACTAACGTTGTCCGCTCCCTGTGCGCGATGTGCTATACCAACCGACAATGCCACGTGGACCACACCGGTCCAGACGGCCATCCTCAACGCCCCGGAGTCCGACATGAGTCATGAAGATACACAAAAATCGGGTGTCCTCACCTCAGACGAGCTCGACGCGATCAATGCGTATTGGCGCGCGTGCAACTACCTCGCAGCCGGCATGATCTACCTAAGGGCAAATCCGCTGCTCAAGGAGCCCTTGAGTCCGGAGCACATCAAGGAGCGGCTTCTCGGCCACTGGGGCGCAAGTCCCGGTCTGTCTTTCATGTATGTGCACCTCAACAGACTGATCAAAACGCACGACGTCAACGCGATCTTTCTTGCCGGTCCCGGTCACGGTGCACCCGGCGTATTGGCCCCGGTCTATCTCGAAGGCACTTACTCTGAGATCTATCCTGACAAGAGCGAGGACGAGGAAGGACTGCGGCGCTTCTTCAAGCAGTTCTCTTTTCCCGGGGGCATCGGCAGCCATTGTACGCCCGAGACGCCGGGATCGATCCACGAGGGTGGCGAGCTCGGTTACAGTGTTTCACACGCCTTTGGCGCAGCCTTCGACAATCCAGATCTCTTGGTCGCTGTGGCGGTAGGTGATGGCGAGGCTGAAACCGGGCCGGCAGCAACGGCCTGGCACTCCAACAAGTTCCTCAATCCTGCTCGCGACGGCGTGGTGTTGCCGATCCTGCATTTGAACGGTTACAAGATCAACAATCCGACCGTGCTGTCGCGCATCTCCCATGAAGAGCTGGAGGCGTTGTACACGGGTTACGGTTGGCACCCACACTTCGTCGAGGGGGACGATCCCAAGGTGATGCACCAGCTCATGGCCACCACCCTCGAGCAGTGCTGGCAAGAGATCCGCGCCATCAAAGAATCGACCCAGGATCCAGCAACGGCACGGCGGGCGCGTTGGCCGATGATTGTTTTGCGCTCGCCCAAGGGATGGACCGGCCCCAAAGAAGTGGATGGGCGGAAGGTGGAGGGTTCTTGGCGGGCGCACCAGGTGCCGTTGGCGAAGGTGCGTGAGAACCCGGCGCATCTCGCGCAACTGGTCGATTGGTTGACGAGCTACAAACCGGAGGAGCTCTTCGACGAGGCGGGCACCCTGAGAGCCGAGCTCAAGGCCCTGGCCCCCGTGGGCAATCGACGCATGAGCGCCAACCCACACGCCAACGGCGGTTTGCTCAGGCGCGCCCTGCGGGTGCCCGACTTTCGCGTCTATGGCATCGAGATTCCAGGTCCGGCCCAGATTCGCGCAGAAAACACCCGGCCCTTGGGCAAGCTGTTGCGTGACATCATGCGCAAGAACCCAGAAAACTTCCGCGTTTTCGGACCGGACGAAAATACCTCCAACAAGCTCGACGCGATCTACGAGGTGAGTAAAAAGCTCTGGCTCGCGGACTACTTGCCAGGCGACACCGAGGGTGGCGAGCTCGCCCCCGATGGTCGGGTGCTCGAGATGCTCTCGGAGCACAATCTCGAAGGTTGGTACGAAGGGTACCTACTCACGGGGCGTCACGGCTTCTTTTCGTCCTATGAGGCTTTCATTCATGTCATCGACTCGATGTACAACCAGCACGCCAAGTGGTTGGCCATCTGCGAGAACATCCCTTGGCGCGCTCCCGTCTCTTCGCTCAACTTGCTGATTACCTCCACGGTGTGGCGTCAGGACCATAACGGCTTCACCCACCAGGATCCGGGTTTTCTCGACGTGGTGGTCAACAAGAATCCCGAGGTGACACGAATCTACCTTCCCCCGGACGTCAACACGTTGTTGTCGGTGGCCAATCATTGTCTGCGCAGTCACGATGACATCAACGTCATTGTCGCCGACAAACAATCACATCTGCAGTTCCTCGACATGGACGCGGCGATCACCCATTGCACCAAGGGCGTAGGTATTTGGAAATGGGCGAGCAACGATGAAGGGTGCGAGCCCGACGTGGTCATCGCTGGTTGTGGTGACATTCCAACCCAGGAGGCGCTTGCGGCCACCGCTATGTTGCGCCAACATTTCCCCGACCTGAAGATCCGATTCATCAACGTCGTTGATTTGTTCCGTATGCAGCCCCAGGGCGAGCATCCGCACGGCCTTCACGACCGGGATTTTGACAGCTTGTTCACCGTGGACAAGCCCATCATCTTCAACTTTCACGGCTATCCTTGGCTCATTCATCGCCTCGCTTACAGGCGCACGAATCACAAGAATCTGCACGTGCGCGGTTACAAAGAGATGGGGAGCATCAACACGCCGTTGGAGCTCGCCATCTGCAACGAGATCGATCGCTTCAGCTTGGCGATCGATGTCATCAACCGAGTGCCCTCCTTGCGGGTAGCGGGTGCGCATGCCAAAGAGGAGCTGCGCAACATGCAGATCGAGGCACGCAACTACGCCCACCAGCACGGGGTGGACAAACCCGAGCATAGCAATTGGAAGTGGCCCTTGGGTTGAGCTGCCAATTGATGCGCCAAGGGCAGCGCATGGACACAGGAGTTCCATCCCGCTGTGATTTTGGCAACGTTAACGGTTAACGGTGTGCAAACGGTCGTCAAGTATGACATTGTTCACCCTAAGCAGTCGTTTCTGGCAATCAACCGTGGGATTTTGAAAGAAAATGGCCAACCACACCTGCCCGGTAGGAACGAACCGCTTCTCAGAGCGCCTACGGTTCGTCGATGAAACGGGGGGCAAAGAGTCGCCTTTGAAGAACGTCCAAGGGGACGAGGCGCGTTTTGAGAACATCGTAGCACCACCAGGCGACATCCCTATTCCCGGCCTTCAAGAGTTCCTGGTCGCGCAAAAAGAGGGCGAGCCCACAGTTCAGTGGGTACGGTCTCATTGTCTGAAATCTGCTGTACCGGTGCCGTTGAAGATTTCGTATACCGATCGTCCCCTGGGGCAACTACACCAGGTTGAGGTGGGCGGTCCTTGGTCTTCAGTGGAGCTGCATCGCGGGTCGCCACTGCCAAGTCGTTTGGCTTTTTTCGGCACACCGCACACTTTGGATTCCCGGCCTCAGACGCCTCTGTTCACGATTGAACAGAGTGCATGCTATTGGGATCGTCACCAGTCCAAGGTATTCAGGGCCGGCCTGCAATTTGGTGAGCAACCGCTGTTTGAGTTCGACTTGGGGCAATTTGAGTGTGTGGAGTTGGATCCCACGCACGTCGTCATGCAAAGACAAACCGAAAACTATACAGTGCAGGTGAGTTATCAGTTTTGCCAGGACCTGCCTTGCACAGTCGTTCAATGGACCATCACCAATCATGCGAAAACGAAGGTTCCCGTTCGTTTTCTTACGAGCTTGGACACCACCATTCGCCCGAGCCACGCCGATCAACAGACAGCCGCTCTTCGAATCGCTACTCTCGACCAGCAGCAGACGTGCGTTGCGCACTACGACAGTGAGACAGCCGGCGATACGGCACTGGTGGTCACCAATGCTGGAGAGCCACCCTTTGTTCCACAGTCGGCGGGGTTCCAATTTCTGCCAGGGGAAGCATCGCTTTCATCTTCGTCTGATGCATGCGCATCGTTCACCTACCACAAGGTACTCGAACCCGAGGGCGAGTTGCGTGTCCTCCAGCTCATCGGTCCCTGCGTCGAAGGAAATGAGAGCGCCACGGCGAAGGCTTTCCGCGACGGCTTCGTTGAAGACGTTGCGCAGTATGAGGACTCGGTTCAGCGATACGCGAACACGGGGACCTTGCGCAGTGGCGATGACCGTTTGGACAGAACAGTAGGCGCTGCCAAAGCCGTTATGGCAGCCAACCAACATTGGCTCAATGGCGTCAAGATGCCGATGCCTTGTCCCGCAGAGTACCCTGACGGATATACTCATGATATCTCCGTTTCGAAACTGGCGGCACAGTATTTTGATCCACAAAGTGTGCGCGACTTCCTGCTGTTTCTCGTTGAACTCATCAACGAGAAGGGCGAGATCCCTCACGCCTATTATTGGAAAGACAACAAACTCTTTGTGGAATCGGCGAGGAACGACAACTGGAATCACTTTTGGTTTGTCCTGAACTCTGCTCGGTACTTCAAGCATACAACTGATCGGACCACGCTGGAGAAGATCTATCCCACCCTGGAAAAGAGCATTGAGTCCATGCTTCATCATTTCGAAGACGGGCTGATCCACGCTTTTCGACCCGATTGGTGGGACATCGGTGACTGTTACGGCGCGCGTTCATACATGACAGTACTGGCCATCCGCTCCCTAAAAGAATTTGTGTCCTTGGCTGCTTCACTGGGCAAGCATGGTCCTCGTCTCTTGGAGTTGGAGAAGACGGCTCAGACCTTGGAGCAAAATCTCAGCGGCAAGCTTTGGGATGAAGATAAACAGTATCTGATGAATTACAACCACGGCCAATTGGATGAACATTTCTACATAGGTTCTCTTCTCGCCGCACATTTTGGCTCACTGGATCAGCAGAAGAGCCGGTCCCTGGTGAAGACCGCAGAGTCGGTGTTGTTAGACCCAGATTTGGGGGTATCCAACGTTTATCCCAACGATTTCTGCGACCCGACAATGGCCGAGAAGATGCGGTACGATGTCGAGGCGGTGGGTAAACAGGGTTACTATTTCAACGGCTCGTGGTGCCAAGGAACGGCGTGGCTGCAACTCGCTCGACTCGGCGTAGGGGAAAAACAGGCCGCCTACGAATCCATGCGCAAGCTCATGGCCATTGATGGCATTATGGACGGACCCAACGGACAGCCAGCCTTCTATGAAGTTCGTACCACAGCCGATGACCCAGCGCTTCGCGGGCAGGTAGACAAGCCGCAATTCCTCTGGGCTGCCAGTTGGTATTTGTATTGCCTCTATCATTTGCTTGGGCTGCGGGAGAATGCCTGGAATGTTTCGTTTGATCCCTTTGTCCCCAACGGGGACAAAGGGGCGGCGCTATCCTTCCATTGGGGCAAGGGCGAGGTTGCCGTTTCGATTTCGGGCAAGGCAGAACGCATCAAGAGCATTTGTTACGATGGAAAAAGACTCCCATCGGCGATTGTCCCCTCGTCAATGGAGGTTCTCGACAGCATCGAAATCGAGATGGGACGACCCGAGATACCCTATGTGGCGACGGCTGAGTCTGCGATAAAGGACGCTCGATTCATAGGATTAGAGACGGAACTGAACATCACGTTGGAAGCGTTCGCTGGCCATCAAAGTCAGTTCCGCATTGTGGCGCCCAAGCAGCCACGGATGGTTTTCTGTGGCGATCACGAGTTGACACGGGAACAATGGCGAGCTTGGCGCGCAGACGACGGAGTCTGGGAGATTGAAGTAGACTTCGTTCATAGCCAGGCTCTCGAGACGTTCGCGGTGAAATTCTAAGGGTCGTTGTCAGAAACACAGTCTCAGCGGTAGTCTGCGGGGCTTTGACCCGTCTCACCAGTGCGGAGGATGAGGGTGTGGTCGAAGGTCAGACTGCAACGATCGAGTGGCCAAACACCGGCATCGACGGCCTCTTCGAGCCTGGTCGAGGTGCTGGGAGCACCGAGGAGGACGAACTGCCGGAGGACCCCGGCGTGCAGCAAGCAAAGCTCGTGATCGGCCGTCAGCGTTTGCTCAATAGACAACGTGCCCAAGGTCTCGAGTGTGTTTTCAATCAGCGGTATGGCCACACCGTCGACCTCCAGCACCCAATCGGTGAGGTCAATGTCTTCGCCGCTGCGGTTGACGATTTCGATGCCCGAGCTTTGGATGGTATGCATAACCAGCTCGGAGGCTGGTGCAACACGCCACGGCCTCGGGAAAGAGCAAGAATACCATTCGTCACTCGCCGCACTGACGTCGGGATTCACGCTCCCTGGGGTGCCGGCGACATAGTTGCCACCTTCTTCGATGGCCACTGGTTGCCAAGTGTCTGCGCCGTTTTCTGCGACTGAGCTGCGACTGAGGGCCTCATTCTCAAACGATGGTATGCGTGCGGTGGCCAACAGATCCGGCCACAACCCCGCGACTATCGCGGTGCGCGATAACGTCGCCGTGGTGGATCCAAAACGCACAAACGACAAAAACGCTTCGGCCTCCGCTGACACGTCGGTGCCGCCGGGCGCCAACAGCACCAGCTCGCCACCCAACACCAGGGGCCTTGCGTTGGCGAAGTAGACGGCGTTGTCCGCAGGAGTCGCGGGCGCTTCCACACCGAGGTGAACAACCAGGTAGGCATCCGCCTCCAGGTGCTGGTCCGCAAAGACAATACAACTCGGCAACTGGCACAGACGCACGCCAGCTAGGGAGATCGCCTCGAGAGAGGCGTTGTAGATTTCCACCCAGCTGCTCTCACCGTTGGTCCACAACTCATTGAGCTCGAGTGAAACGCGTGTCTCGGGGCAGAGACTCAAAGTGAGCTCTCGGTCGTCGTTTCCACGCGAGGGCGAAGCACATCCACAGGTCGCGGCGTCGCAGTTGTCGCTGTCAAAGACAACGGCCACGCCGTCTGGCATAGGAAATGGCAGGGCGGCAAAGGAGCCGGCCTGGGTGACGCCACGAGCCACCGCCCGGGCCACCCACGGCGAACTGAAAACCGTGGGATCCGCACCCCAGGCCACATAAGCCGCGACCTCACCGGTGTCATCAACCACGGCCAGCTCACCAAAGGACGCGTTGAGAGCGAGCTCGGCGATGTCGTAGGTACCGATAGAGGTGAGCTCGCCAGCAACAGTGATGCAGCTTGCGGCACCACACAGCGAGTAACCGGTGAGGTCTACCGTCTCATCGGTTTGCCGGGTGACAAGCTCGACAAACTGCGCGCTCGGCGCATCTGCCACGTAAATCTCGCCGATGACCAAAGGCGATATGCCTGGACGCTCCACAGGATCGGAGGCCGGACGACCGACACTGCTGCCGAACTCGCGGGTGTTGCAACCCACGACGCCGACCAGCACCGTCAAAATGAGAGATTGATTTTGCCGCATGGTGCGACAGCCATACCATTGCCACGACCGGCTAACAAACGGACAAAATCTCTCCACAATCTCTCCACCCGTGGCCTTTGGGACCGTCGCCAAAACAAAACCACCAAAAGAGGTCGTCCCGAAATGGTCGTCCCAAAGAAGTCGCCCCAAAGATGTCGCCCACCCAACTTCTTTTGCTTGACCTCAGTGTTCAGACGAGACACAAACATGTGTTTTCAATCATCTGTTTTCACTGACACGCTCAGCCGTTCGTCCAGGGCGGCCCAAGCAACCGGGGGTTCCATGAGACGTTTCATTATTGGTTTAACTGTGTGTGCATGCGCCTGCGCGCCGGAGATCGAGCTAGACGCTGGCGAGCTGGCCGACACGTTGGGCACGATGGACGGGCCGACGCTGGAGTTCGATCCAGGCAACGGTATCCTGCCGTCGCCCAACAATCTCGTCATCAACCCGGCCAATGGGATTGTTACCATACCGGAGCAGGCGTGCGAGACGCCGACCACCACGATGTTGCGCACCATGGTGCTCAACACCCTCGACGGCTTTGGCACCTACCAAGCCGCATCAACGGCCACTTTTACCGAAGAGTTCGACATCAGCTCCTTCACCGACGAGGCGATGTTCGATCGCGTCGTCTATATAAAGGTAGCTGACAAGGGTGTGCCCCTGACCATGCCGACAGCGGTCCCCTTTGTGGTCGTGGAAAGCCTGAAGGCTCGGCTCAATCCAGCCGACTGCACCGCGGCGCCCACCATGGTGCCCCAGGCGGCCATCGTGCCGACGATTCCACTCGACCCCAACTCCACCTATGCCATTGGCATCCGCGAGGGCGTGACCACAACGGATGCCGTTGAGTTC
>MGST01000084.1:0-1284 GCA_001798605.1 Deltaproteobacteria bacterium RIFOXYA12_FULL_58_15
GTCAGGACGGACTTCTCGTGGTATCAAAGTCGTTGACAAATCAGGAAAACAGGGGCAATTTCACGCGCCTGCTCGCCACGAATGGATGAATTGCCCCGGTAGCGTCATAGGACGGTGCTGCGGCTGAGTAGGAATGTCAGGTGACACAGCAAATACCACCGCACGCCTCACAAACGCACAATGCACAAGGGCCAACTGTTCCCAGGGCTATTCGCGACAACGCCCAAAAACCTGGAACCGTCACGTTCATTCATTCGGACAAGTCAAAGCGGGTATACGACTACCCCGAGTTCTCCGGGGCCGTCGACAATCGAGCAATGCAATTGCTTGAAATGGGCCTAGAAAAGGGTGACCGAATCGGCTTTGTCATCCCCGATAGCGAGGACTTTGTCATCTCGTTCATCGCTGCACTGACCGCAGGGGTCATCCCCGTACCGATGTACCCACCCCTGAGCCTCGGCAGACTCGATGGTTACATTGACACTGCGGCGCGCATTCTCATGGCCGCCGATGCCAAGGCATTGTTGACAGTCAAGAAGGCGCAACCCGTGTTGTGGTCGCTGGTCAACAGGGTCGACACCCTCGAGAAGGTTGTTTGTCTCGAAGACCTCCCCAAGCCGTCTAGCGAGCCGCCCGACGTCGACGCCATCTCCCTCGACGATATTGCCTTCCTCCAGTTCACGTCGGGCAGCACCTCCGACCCCAAAGGCGTGGTGGTTACCCACGGCTCGCTCTTGGCCAACATGCACGCCATCCTCAAGTACGGTTTGGAGATCAATCCACAGGACATCACCGTCAGTTGGCTGCCGCTCTACCACGACATGGGGCTCATTGGTTTCACCCTGTGCCCCCTGTGGTATGCGATGAGCGCCGTTTACATTCCCACCCTTGATTTCGTCAAACATCCGACCCTGTGGATGGAGACGATGCACGAGCATCGTGGCACCATCGCCTTCGCTCCCAACTTCGCCTATGCCTTGGCAACCCGCCGCACTTCGGAAAAGACGCTCGCCAAACTCGACCTGTCATGCGTCAAAGTCCTCGGTTGCGGTGCCGAGCCCAACCACCCCGCCACGCTGCGCGCGTTCACCGACCTTTTCGCCAAGGCTGGTTTGAAACCCGGTGCCCTGCTCCCCTGCTACGGCATGGCAGAGGCGACGCTGGCGATGACCTTCAATCCGCTGCACCGGGGACTGCGCACCGACGTTATCGATGCTGACACCTACCACGGTAAAAACCGCGCGGTGCCGAAAGGTGAAGGTAATACGCTCGAGTTCGTCTCCT
>MGST01000084.1:1351-14576 GCA_001798605.1 Deltaproteobacteria bacterium RIFOXYA12_FULL_58_15
CTCAGTTGCCAACATTGTCTTCCAGGGTCCGAGCATCACCTCGGGATACTGGGGGCAAAAAAAGGCCACGGAAGACGCTTTTCGCGACAATGGCCTGCACACCGGCGATCTTGGCTACATGGCCGATGGCGAGCTGTACGTCACCGGACGCAAGAAAGACATCATCATCCTCAATGGCCGCAATTACGACCCCCAGAGCATCGAATGGGAGGCTTCCGAAGTCGACGGCGTACGCAAGGGCAACGTTGTAGCCTTCTCACGCCCCTCCGAGACGACAGAAGAGCTGGTGATCGTTGTTGAGACAAAACCAGGCACCAATCAGGATGAACTTGCCGAGAATGTCAGGCAGAGAATTCAAAACAGGATGTACCTAAGTGTTGCTGATGTCGTATTGCTCGCCTCCGGCCAACTGCCAAAAACCTCCAGCGGGAAGTTGCAGCGGAGTCGTGCGCGATTGCAGTATTTGGATGGGACGCTCGGTGCCGAGGGTAATCGCACGCTTGGCAATCGAGGACAGATGTTCACATTGGTCAAGCACTTGTCAGTATCGTTCTTGGCGCGTTTGCGCCACGGCGTGCGGCGCAGGGTCGCACGCATATTGCCAGAAACCACGCGCCGGCACCCGCGAACCGGCCACAGGGCGTGACGCCCGGATTTAGAGGTTCGAGACATGACGGACGCACAGAAGACAGCGGCTTTGGAGATCATGGACCTGTTCAAACAGGCCATCTGGGAGGTCGACCAGAAGCAACTCGACGATTTAGAGCTTAATCACCAAATCAGCTCACTCGGCATCGACTCGGTCGCCATGCTCGAAGTGATTGGTTTTCTTGAGGACGAGCTCGAAATCCATCTCCCCGACGAGATGCTCGCCAACGTCAAGACCGTTGGTGACTTGGCCATGGCCGTCTCGAAGGTACGCGCCGCCGCTTGAGCGGTGCGAACATCGGCGCATCCTCGCGGCGGCCGTGGGACACCGTCCGCGGCGTGATGCGCTGATTCCCGCGGAGAATTTACATGAGTATTTCCGACGACAGTCGGGCCGTGGCCATCATTGGCATGGCTTGCCGTTACCCTGACGCCAACGACATTGCCACGTTCTGGGACAACCTGCGTGCAGCCAAGACAAGCTTCACGCCCATCCCCAAGCACAGATGGAACCATGCGGCCTTCCACTCGGATCGCCCTCGGGAACACGACAAGACCTACGTCACCCATGGTGCCTTTCTCGATGACGTTGCCCAGTTTGCCGCGCTGCATTTTGGCATCGCCCCCAAACGTGTGGCCGTCATGGATCCACAGCACCGTTTGGTGCTCGAGGCCGTCCGCACCGCCCTCCAAGATGCTGGACTGGAGAAGAGACCGTTTGATCGCCGCATGACAGGCACATTCCTGGGCGTCAGCTCCTCGGAATACCGCAGCTTGCTGACCGGCCGTACCATGGCCATGCTCATGGCCGATGGCAGAATGGGCGGTCCCGCCAACGAAGCTGGCGGCAAAGCCATCGCCGCAAGTGTGGAACGCCTCGAGCCCATCAACGCCTTCTCCATTCCGGGCGCGCTGCTCAACATGACTGCTGCTAACGTCGCAAGCCAGTGGCGGTTGGGCGGTCCCGCATTTACCATCGATGCTGCCTGCGCCTCGGCCCTGGTGTCGCTATACGACGCGGTCACCTATCTGCGCGCTGGCATCTGCAACACCGCGATCGCAGGTGGTGTCTACCTCAACCTTACCCCGGAGAATCTCATCGGTTTCGCCCGAGCCAGCGCCATATCGAAACGTGGCGAGTGCAGACCCTTTGACGCCGCCGCTGATGGTTTCGTCCAAGGTGAAGGGGTGGGTATCATCATCCTCAAGCGACTTGAGGACGCAAAGCGCGATCACGACCGGGTTCATGCCGTCATCCGCGGCATCGGTATCAACAACGACGGCTCCGGCGAGGGCCCGATGGCTCCCAACAAGGCAGGCCAGCTCGAATGTCTGCGCCGTGCAAACCTGGACGCGGGAACCGGCCCCGATTCGATAGACCTCATCGAGTGTCACGGAACTGCCACCGCCGTCGGCGACCCTGTCGAAGTGGGCGCGTTGCGCGACTTTTTCTGCACCGACAACGAGACCCAGACACCGATCTACCTGTCCTCGGTCAAAGGCAATATCGGACATACGATGAGCACCGCCGGCGTCGCCGGACTGATGCGCGCCGTGTTGGCACTGCAGCACGAGTCCATCCCGCCGCAAGCGGGGTACAGCAAACCTCACCCCGCTCTTCCCATTGCCGACTGCCGCCTGGAAGTGCCCAAAACAGCGGTGCCATGGCCGCGGACCACGGACCACGTGCGCCGCGCCGGCATTAGCTCATTTGGGTTCGGTGCCACCAATTGCCATGTCATCATCGAGGAGGCCCCAGCGCCGGAGCCGCCCACCATCGACGTGTGCGACACAACCGCGCCAGCCGCTGAGCTCGTGATCTTGAGTGCCGATACTCGGCCCCTGCTGGCAGAGCATGCGCGCCGAGTGGCACGAGCGATTGAAGACACCAACGTACTCTTGCGTGACGTTGCATACACCCTCACGGCAACGCGAACCCACGCGCGGGTGCGCCTGGCGGTCGTGGTCAAGAGTCGGAAAGAGTTGTGCGACGCACTGCGTACCGCTTTCGACAAGCTGGCCGCCGATTGCGTCAATGTAGAGCTCGAGCGCACCGTGCTCACCACCCCCGACGGCCTCGGTGACGATCCGCCCAAGGTGGCGTTCATGTTTGCGGGCCAAGGTGCCCAGCGGGTCGGCCTGTTGCGGGAGTTTTACGATCGCTTCGAGTCCTTTCGGCGACGCTTGGACGATATGCAGGCGGCCCTCGCTGACATCCTCGACAAGCCCTTGCTCGAGTACCTCTACCCAAGCAAGGACGCCGACGTCGAGGCGGCGGAGAAAGCATTGCAGGCCACGGAGGTCTGCCAACCTGCCATGGCAGCGTTGGGTTTGGCCATGGCCGGCTTCTTGCGTGAATTGGGTGTCACCCCAGCCGTATCCTTCGGCCACAGTCTCGGCGAATTTGCCGCCGCTGCGTGTGGGGGGCTCTTCTCCGACGCCGATGCTGTTCGATTCGTCGCGCGACGTGGGCGCATGATGGCTGACCTCATCCTTGATGACCCAGGTGCCATGGCGGCAGTACGCGCCGCACCCGAGGCGATATCCCCCTGCCTCCAAGATGGTTGCGTCATCGCCAACATCAATCACCCAGAACAGACCGTCATCTCGGGCGCAAGTGACGCGGTTGCCGCATCCATCGAGGCCTTGAAGAAAAATCGCATCGGCGTGCGCAGCCTTCGCGTGTCACACGCGTTTCACTCCCCGGTGATGCTGCCCGTGGCAGAGAAGATCGGCGTACTCGTAGATGAGCTGGTCCTTCGCCCCGCAAAGGAGCCCGTGATCTCGGCGATCCGTCCAGGACTCTACCCGACGACTGAGGAGGATCTGGAGGCAGCGCGGAACATATTCAAAGAGCACGCCACAAGTCCCGTGCAGTTCACCGCAGCCTTGCAAGTGGCTGACAAACTTGGCGTGGACCTTTACCTTCAGGTGGGCGCAGGCAAGACGCTCAGTAAGTTGGTCGCTCCCCCTCCCAACCCGACCCTTTTGGCAGCCACGATGGCCGCAGACGAGGCTGACGATGGCGTCGAGCTTGGGCGGACCCTGGGGATTCTTACCGTGCTCGGTCTCAACTTGGACCTTGCCCAACTGTACTGCCCCAACGACCGAACAATCGTCTCCCTACCGGAGACACCCTTGACCCGAGATCGCTACTGGGCAATCCGCGAGAGCAAGGGCGTCAAAGTCGATGTCAATGTCAATCTCGCCGCCAACCCTGGTCACATCGCCACCGCCAGCGCACTGAGCCTATTCCCCGAAGGGGAGAACGAGGACCTGGTGGCCCTCTTCCGCGAACAGACCGCCCTACTCAAACAGCATGCGGATATTCTGGAACATCAGACCGCGGCTCTGGCAGGCAGGAGCGTTGCGGCAACGGTTGAGAGAAGAACCTTCACTGCTCCCGCCATGGTGCAGACGGCTGAAAATGTCGCCCCGTTGGCCGTCAAATCTGCGCCGGCTTCGGCATCGATGGCGCGTGCACTGCGATCCATCGACGTGCTCGACTCATTTCTCGACCTGGTCGCCAAGGTCAGCGCCTTTCCCAAGGAGGCCCTCAAGCCCAGCCAAACCCTTGCCAACGATCTCGGGCTCGATTCGTTGATGTTTGTCGACCTCAGCACGGCCGTGCAAACAACCTTCCCGGGTCTTGATGGCATCCCACAATCGCTCATCAGCCAGACCACCACCATCGGCGACTTGGTCGCCTACGTTGAAGAAGAGCTGCAAAAATCTACACAGGAGCAAGGTGTCACCTTCACCCAAAGCCCAGACGCCGTGCAGCGTCTCGAGCGCTACCGGCCCATTGTGGTCGCCCGCACAGCCGCACAGCTTCCGGGTGCGGGTTTGGCAACCGATGGGTGGATCCTGGTAACGACAAAGGATGGCATTCATTCCAACGAGTTGGTGACAAGACTCGCGGCCCTTGGCCATTCCCTCGTCGTTGTTCCTATCGGCGCCACCGGCCCCGTCGAGCGCAATGGCGCTCGCATCACAGCCCCCTGCGCCAATACCCCCGAGGCCGTCGAGCAACTTTTCGCGGACCTTGCAGCCAATGGCATCGCTCTCCATTCAGTCATACACCTCGCCGAAGCAGATACTCACGCCGCCATTGACGACGTTGTCGCCGGCAACGAGCCCTGGCCCAACACCATTCTCATCGCGCAAATCCTGGCGGCCAATTTAGAGCGGGCCGCAGCCAACGGACCAAGAGCGTTCGTCGTTGTCACCGGCATGGGTGGAGCGTTCGCACTGGATCGCAAGAACGGCAGTCACGTCTGGCAGACAGCACTGTGCGGTTTTGCCAAATCTCTGGCGCGGGAGTGGCCAAACTCCATCGTCAAAGCGATCGACGTCGAGCTCGACGCCAGCGGCGAAACACAAGCGATACAAATATTGGGTGAGATTGCCGCGGCCAGCCGCGACGTAGAGGTAGGCTTCCGGGATGGCAACCGTCTTGTCGTGGAGCTCGAGACCGTGGAATTTGCAGCCACCGGCCCCGTACACCTCGACCGAAGCTCCGTGCTTTTGGTAACGGGTGGCGGTGGCGGTCTGGGTGCCCTGGTGGCACGCCACCTAGCCTTGCAGACTGGTTGCGCGGTCGTCTTGGTCGACAATCGTCCCAGTGAAGATCCGGGCGTCGCCAATACCCTCGCCTCCATGCGAGCTGATGGCATTCGCGCGACGTTGGTCACCTGGGATGTTCGGGAGGCTCACGCCGCGGACGCAGAGCTTCAATTTCTTCGCGAGGCCCTTGGTCCCATAACAGCGATCATCCACTGCGCTGGGGTCATCCGCGACAAGCGCGTAGGCGACAAGGCCATCGCCGATGCGCAAATGGTCAGCGACATCAAGGTGGGTGGCCTTCTCAACGTCCTGCGCGCCACAGCAACGGACCCCATCCGAACCATCATCACGTTCTCCTCGTGGGCAGGTCGTTTCGGCAACATCGGCCAGACGGACTACGCTGCGGCGAATGAGCTCATGAGTCGTCTGTGCACCCATCTGTCGTTCTCCCGACCAGAATGCAAAATCGTATCGATTGCGTGGCCCCCTTGGAAGAGCTCGATCATGGCCCAATCGATCCCCGAGCCCATTCGTGCTGCCATGCGCGCAGAGGGCGTCACCTTCGTCCAAGATGCAGCGGGCCTCTCGGCCCTGAGCGCAGAGCTCATGACTGCGGATGGTGGCGAAGTGCTCTACGGCGTCGATGTACCCACCGCCACCTTCGAGCTACGCGGGTTCATACCCTTGTCGTTGCAGACGCATCCCTTCCTCGGTGACCACCGCGTGGGTGGCACGCCGTTGTTGCCGATGGCCTCTGCTTTGGACTACGTGGCCATGGCGGCACAATCTGTGGCTGCCGATCAACCACTGGTCATCAAGAATCTGCAATTGTACGCGGGCATAGAGGTCAACGAACCTACGTCCCTCGAGGTTCGGATGCAGGCGCGACGTTCGTCACGCGGTCAGCTTTCCGCCAAGCTTGAGCTGCGAGCGAATGACAAGCTCGCATACCGCGCCGAAGCTCTGGGCGACGGGTCGTTCCCCGCGGTCACCGTCCCGCCAGGCAAGGTCTTGCGTGACAAAGAGCTACCCTTCTCCCTCGCTACACTTTACGGAGACATCATCTTCCACGGGCCGCTTCTGCAGGGCATCGAACGCGTCGAAGAGCTCGGCGCGACCCACATCGTTGGTTGGGTAAGGACCTCTTCCCCCGCCGATTGGATTGCATCACCGCCGAATCCGGACTGGACGATCGATCCCTTGGTCATCGACTCAAGCTTCCAGCTCGTCCTCTACTGGATGTGGGCCCAGAAACGCCGCTTGGCGTTACCCGTCGGCCTGGGAGGTTTCGTCCAATACGTACCCTTTGGCGACGGACCGGTTAGATGCACAGCGGTGCTCCGATCCGCTGGCGATGACACCTTTGTTGGCTCGATCTCTTACGAAGATCAAAACGGTG
Organism: Deltaproteobacteria bacterium RIFOXYA12_FULL_58_15; assembly: GCA_001798605.1. GTDB lineage: Bacteria > Myxococcota > XYA12-FULL-58-9 > XYA12-FULL-58-9 > XYA12-FULL-58-9 > XYA12-FULL-58-9. The sequence goes on from MGST01000084.1 coordinate 7,965, forward strand.
TGTTGTTGGCATTGGTTCACGACGCCCGCGCGAAAGCCGTCGAGGCGAACCGAAAGGTGCCGACAATCGACAAAGTGCCGACAATCGACAAAGTGCCGACAACCGACATCGATGAGAAGTACTATCGCATCGAAAAGTTCGACGAGGTCGCCGGGTTGTTTCAACGTCTCGAGATGGCATCATTGATGGGCCTGAAGAACCCCTACTTCCCACTGCACGACGGTGTCGCCCGGGGCACGGCCATTATCAACGGCCAGGAGATGATCAACTTTTCGAGTTACAACTACCTCGGGTTGTCGGGCCACCCCTTGGTCAACGCCGCCGCCCAAGATGCTGTCACACGATTTGGCACATCGGCATCGGCGAGCCGCGTGGCGTCGGGCGAGATTCCGCTGCACCTCGAGCTCGAAGCGGCCTTGTCCGATTTGCTCAGCTGCGAGGCATCCATCGTCTTCTCCGCCGGTCATATGACCAATGAGACGACCATTGGTCATCTGCTGGGCGAAGGTGACCTCATCATTCATGATGCCTTGGCACACAACAGCATCCAAGAAGGGGCCAAGCTCTCTGGCGCCAAGCGAAGACCTTTCCCCCACAGCGATTGGGCCGCACTCGACGCCATCTTGTCGCAGATCCGCAGCCAATTTAAACGCGTCCTCATCGCCATTGAAGGCGTCTATTCGATGGATGGAGACATTCCCGATCTGCCGCGATTTATCGAGGTGCGAGACAAATATCGATGTTTGCTCTTGGTGGACGAGGCCCATTCGTTGGGCGTCATCGGTGCCACTGGCCGCGGCATTGGCGAGCTCTTTGACGTCGACCGTACCAAAGTCGACATTTGGATGGGCACTCTTTCAAAATCCCTCTCTAGCTGCGGCGGATATGTCTGTGGCACCAAGGCGTTGGTGGAATACCTCAAGTACACCGCGCCCGCGTTCGTATTTTCCGCGGGCATCACCCCTGCCAACGCTGCGGCGGCCAAAGCAGCGATCGAACAAATGCGTGCCCACCCCGAGCTTGTCGCAGAGCTGCAAGCGAACGCGGCGCTGTTTCTGTCCCTTCTCAAAGCACGGGGTATCGACACCGGTTTGTCGGGTGGCTCCGCTGTTGTCCCGGTGGTCGTCGGCAATTCTTTACTCAGTATGAAGTTGGCGGAGCGACTTGGCCAACGCGCCATCAATGCGCAGCCCATCGTTTACCCAGCCGTGGACGAGGATGCAGCGCGGTTGCGGTTCTTCTTGAGCTCAACCCACACGAAGGAGCAACTCCAACGAGCGGCCGATATCATCGCCGAGGAACTGGCAGCCCTGCGTGAGGGTTCCCTCAAGCCGCAGGCGTCCGCAACCTGACCCAGCTTCCAAGTGCCAACAATCAGGCGGCGGCGTCGAGAACAGCGGTGGCGATGGCCTCGGCTTCGGCAAGTTGGATGGCTTCGATGGACTCGCCCACCGCTGCACTGTCGAACACCTGACAGAGCAGAATGTCGGTGCGCAGGAATCTGACAAGTGGCCTGAGGGCACTGCATGCCCGGGCGATCTTGGCGCGCAGCTTGAGGTCCTTCCAGTGATCTTCGTAGGGCTGCATTAACAGCTCTTTGACGCGATCTATTCCTGCGACCAGCTCCTTTTCCTTGTCCACCAACATATCGCCCACGAACTCGAGGGAGCGTTCTGCGCCAATGACATTGACGAGATCGTGGTACAAGTGGGATTTCGGATCAAAGATCGCGGCACCTTCTTCTTTAAGTTGTCTTTGGAAAACGCGCACGGTACCGAGGGCAATCTGCGCGTCATGCAGGACTGCCGCCGACGAACGGAGTCGTTCGGGCAAAACCTCCTCGACACTTCGTTTTGGCAACCCTTTGGTTTCTGGGTGGGCGGTGCTGGCCCTGAGGATTTCCAATCGAGCGGCCAGCGCAGTTGCCTGACCAAGATTGACCAACCATTCGCTTGCGGCACCCAGGGCATTGCCCGCCGGATTTACGAAATGCCGAAAGCCTGCGAGATGTGGATGATAGACAGTGATGTCTGCGCCGACGCGCAAATCAAAGATTCCCGGAAGACCCAGTGCGAAGTAGAGGCTGATCTCGAGCCCCGGAGGAAGCTGGGCATCGGTGTGGAATGAGAAACCCACAGGAAAACCCAACTCATTTTTCAAATTGACAGTTTTGTAGTATTTGCCTGCCTTCACAAATGCGGGTCCCCAGGCGGGAAAACCCAAGGACGCGCCCCTGCTGGTCGATTTGAGACGCGCCACCCAAGTAATGACTTCCCAAAGGGATTCGAGGCGCACCGCTGCCACACCATTTCGGTATTCTTTAAGAGAGGAGTGGTTGATCGCAGCGGCCAACTTGATGCCCTGCCCGGCGATGCCAGCCCCAACCCCCGGAGCAATTCGCAAACAGAACAGCTCCCACGCCTTTTGGTCGGTAATTTTGCCCACAAATCCCCCTAGGCCATTGAGGAATTGGGCAATGCCATCCCAATTGGTATTCTTCTTCAGCTTGCCGATGAGCTCGTGGTCTTGTCGCTTGCTGGGATCACGAAGGAGATCGAACCAACTATCGAGATCTTCGGCGGCACCACGCAAGAGCGCCGCAGAGAGAAGGGTGTATTTCTGCTCCCCTGCGGATATCTTCTCCAGGCGTTTTGGCGATGACTGCAAGTTGGCCAATCCCTTGTTCATCTCCCGAAACATGCGCTGAGCCTCGTTTCGCTTTTCGTCCCCCATCTTCTCCAGATGAGCTGCCGCCTTTTCGATGGCAGCTTGGGTCGGTTTTCCTGCGGCGTCCATCACCGGAAGGAGCACATCCATGATTTCGTAATAGAGCTTCACCGGCCAGGTCAGTGCTTCACGAACTGCAAGTCTCGCGGCTTCTTTGCGGTTCCCGTCTTTCTTTGCGTCGGCAATCTTTTCGCGACCTAGCGCTGGGGGAAGCACCTTGCATGAGCCCATGGGAGGCGTGAGCTTTTTGGAAATATTTTCAAACTTTTCGAGAATGGGATCGGCCGTTGCGACAACCTTTGTCTCGAGTTGTGTCATTCGGGCCGATATTGGCATCCACGTTCCGAGGACCTTGGGGCCGATATCGATGTAAGCTAGCTCCTGGAACTCGAGAGCGTCGATTCGTGTCTGCTTTGATATTTCCAACAAGGTGGCAGCGTGGACTGTCGGCGCACCGGTGCCTTGGATTCCCAGCAGGTGGTATTGGATCCGTACTATCAGTTTTCTCCACAACTGATTCATCTCGAAGTGCGGACCCGTAGAATCCGGATTGGTGAGCTCTGCCCATCTTTTGGGGGCTTTGTTGGCTTTGCGTATCAAGCTGAAGAGTTCGTCGAACTCGTTGTTGAGTTGAAGTAGAGTGGTCTCGATTTTGTCTGTGCATACGCTTTCGTGCACGGACGCCGATGAATGGCCGCGCTCAGCCTTCACCCTGTCCTTTGTAACGAGCTCCCCTTCAACGCGGCTGTCGTCGAAAGACCTCGCAACGCGTACTTTGCTGATGATAGGCGTCTTCATCGCTGCCGGAGACTCCCTTCAAATAACATATTGTTTATCGGGCGGAATCTGCAAATGTTTCTTGTTCTCCATCTATCGTTCGATGACGCCGCCGCACACCACGGAATCGCCGTCATACAGGACAACAGCTTGCCCGGGTGTAATCGCCTGTTGCGGCTCGTCGAATCTCACCCGCACGCGGTCCTCGCCGCATGGCTCTGCTGTTGCACGACTGCCGCTATGACGGTAACGGATTTTCGCTTCGACAGACATGGGCCCTGTGAGTCCGTCGATCGAGATCCAATTGAGGCGACCTGCCGTGAGCTCGGTGCCGATGAGCTTTTCCACAGGGCCGACAACGACAGCATTTTGCTCGGGATCCAATCCCGTGACGTAAAGACGCTGGGAATGCGCTATTCCCAAACCTCTTCTCTGACCGATGGTGAAATACTCGATCCCCTGGTGCTGACCGAGCTCTCGACCGTCTTGGTCGACGATGGGGCCCGGCCGGGCATCACCGCAAAACAGCGATTGATATCCGCCTGCAGCGAAGTCTTGACTCTCCTCTTTCTCCGCAACTGAAAATCCATGGGCTGCGGCTATCTCGCGAACCTGGGATTTTTCCATTCTGCCGAGCGGCAGCACCGTCGTCGACAATTGTTCCTGGGTGAGACGCGAGAGAAAATAGGATTGTTCCTTGCGTGGGTCTTTACCCTTTTTCAGCAGCCACCTCCCACGTTCCTCGTCCTTCTCGACCAACGCATAATGCCCAGTGGCAAATCCATCCACCTGCTCACCGCAGTCGCGCAATCTTTGCGGAATGAGGCCAAACTTCATGGCCGCGTTACAATGAACGCAGGGATTGGGTGTCAACCCTGCGGCGTAGGCGTCACGACAGGGATCGAGGATCTGAGTGTTGTACGCGTCGGCCAAGTCGACCACCACAAACGGGATACCCAGCTTGTCGGCAACCCCGCGAGCGTCTTCGACATCTTGCTTTTCACCCGGACCATAACAGGCATGTCGATGTGCTTCGGTCGCCATCGCCCGACCATCCCAGATGGTCATGATAACGCCGACGACGTCGTGCCCCGCGTCACACAACAACGAGGCGGCAACGGCCGAATCGACGCCACCACTGAGACCCACGGCTATACGAGACTTCTTGCTCACCGCTCGTCACTCCTCGGGTATGCCATGCCACTAATTCTGCTGCGCAACATAACCATCTTCGCGAGATGTTGCTACTCCAACATCGCAGCCCGGGGTGCCACCACCCGCATTGACCTGGACCGAATATTGCTGCACTCACCGTCATGACGAATTTGAGCTGCACGGCATGGAATACGCAACCACATTGGGGTATCTGGGCATTCGAACGGATCCCCCTTGAGGGCCGATATGTAACCTGAGAGCACGGTTGTTCCGAATCGGTCAGCCAAACCATAGGGAAGGTGCCCCATTTCTCGCGCAAAAAAACTCAAAGAGCTGCTCACCCGCAAAGAGACCACGATCCTCATGGAGGCTCACAACGGCTTGTCGGCGAAACTTTGTGAAGAAGCCGGCTTTGAGGCTATCTGGGGCAGCGGACTGTCGATTTCCGCGGCCTTGGGTGTTCGGGACAGCAACGAAGCAAGCTGGACCCAAGTCCTCGATGTCCTCGAGTTCATGGCGGACGCAGCCAGCATCCCGATCCTCCTCGACGGCGACACAGGTTATGGGAATTTCAACAATGTACGTCGCTTGATCAAGAAGCTCGAACAACGCAACGTGGCGGGCGTATGTTTGGAAGACAAGCTGTTTCCGAAAACCAACAGCTTCATCGACGGCGAAAAGCAACGGCTCGCCGCCGTCGATGAGTTCTGCGGCAAGATCCGCGCAGCCAAGGACACCCAGCAAGACCCCGACTTCGTGGTGGTGGCACGGACTGAAGCCTTCATCGCCGGTTGGGGGCTCGAGGAGGCATTGCTCAGAGCCACCGCCTACGCCGAAAACGGTGCCGATGCAATCCTGGTTCACTCCAAGCGCAAAGACTCCAACGACATCATGTCGTTCATGGAGAACTGGAAGCTTGACGTCCCAGTGGTCATCGTTCCAACCAAGTACCCCACCGAGCCGCTGGCCAAGCTCGAAGCGGCTGGCGTCACCAATTTCATCTTCGCCAACCACAGTCTGCGCACTGTGATCACAGCATTGCAGACCAACCTGCGCAAACTCTATGAGACTCGCGATTTGATGTCGGTTCAGAACGACATCGTCAAAGTCGACGAGGTGTTTCGCCTGCAGAACGTGCAGGAGCTCAAGCGCTCAGAGCAACGCTATCTTCCCGACAACGCGGCCAACACTCGCGCCGTCGTTCTTATGGCAAGCAAAGGTGACTTCGGAGATCTGGTCGCCGACAAACCCAAGGCGATGCTACGCCTGCACGGCAAACCAATCCTCATATGGCATCAGGAAGCGTTCCGCCGCCAAGGCATTGTCAACGTTGCCGCCGTCCGTGGCTATCGCAAAGAGGCGGTCAATGTCGAAGGACTGCACTATTTTGACAACGACGACTTCGCTTCCACAGGCGAGCTCAGCTCCCTCTACGCTGCGCGCGACTTCCTGCGGGGCGACATGATTGTCGCCTATGGCGACATCGTCTTTGACGACTTCATCCTGCAGAATCTGATGACCGCTCCCGGAGCCATCAAGATCGCAGTGGACGCCGCTTGGAAGCTCAGAGCGCGATCCGATGCCCACCGTGATCTGGTGATCACGGATGGCGATGCCGACCCCCTACGAGACCACACCTGCCGTCTCCTCGAGATCGGCAGCAGCAACAGAGCGGTCAGCCAAGACAAAGCCACCGGCGAATGGATTGGCTTGTTGTACCTGAGCGCCGAAAAGACTGGACAGATCGCAGCGCTGCTCGACGGGTGGGCGAACAAACAGCCAGAGAAGCTGAAACATGGCGACCTGCCGATGCTGCTCAACCACCTGGTGGCAAGTGGAGAAACTATTTCTGTGGTTCACTCCTACGGCCACTGGCGAGATCTCGATGACCAAAAGGATCTGTTGGCAGCGCAGAACGCGGAACAGCCAAACTGATCGGAGTCATGGAAATGC
>MGST01000085.1 GCA_001798605.1 Deltaproteobacteria bacterium RIFOXYA12_FULL_58_15
CAGCGCAGATCACATCGGCACCTGCCATGATATGAAGAATATCGATCTTTGTTGCACTGTTTTGAGTCATCGCTGCCTCCTGTGATGCATTCACACCCAAGTAAAGCGATTTTCATGCCACAACAGTAAGTTGATGTTTTTAATTGAAAAGATATCGTTACACAGGAATCCGTAGCGTCCGACGTGCTCCGAAATAGTGCATGTGCTCGGTTTTGCCTATGCAACCCGTCTGAGATTGGCGTCGACGAGGCCCAAGACCCGGTCAAGTTATTGGATCAACCTGCGAGATTTGAGCTCATGGCCCGGTTCTTCCCAGCCGCCTTGGCTCTAAACAACGCCTGGTCGGCTTTCTCGAAGACGTCAAAGCGATCATGACCGTCATGTGGAAACGATGCGAAACCAATGCTCGCGGTGACGGACAACCGATTGCCTTCACACAATACTTCAGTTTGCCCAATGGAAGCACACAGGCGCTCGCAGAACTGCTGTGCTCCTTTTGGATCGGTTTCAACCAGGAGGATGACGAACTCGTCTCCTCCATAACGAAACGCCATGTCCGATTGGCGGATGGCAGCACCAATCACACGCCCCACTTTGCGGATGACTGTGCTTCCGGTGCGATGTCCGAATTTCTCGTTGATAACTTTGAGACCATCCAAGTCGATCATGGCGACGGCGAAGGATCGCTCATGACGACGACTGCGGTGATGCTCGGCGGCGAACAACGTGTCAAAATGGCGTCTGTTGAGTAGCTGTGTCAGATCATCTTGAATGGCCAAGCGACGCCCCGAGTGGACCCGTTGGATGGCGGCATTGAGAACGGCGTCTTTGACCGCCGGTGACCATGCTGTGTCGATGAAACCGTCACTGTGATTCATGAGCAACGATAGCGCACGCATGTTGTCTGAGCGGGCGGCCAAGCATTGCGGTGTAACAGCGCCACCAAGCGCAGCCTCAATGCGACGGAACGCGTCCGACAGTCCCCGGGCATCGTCGGCACTTTCTACCACCACACAGTCGAAGGACCGAGTTGTTAAGAGGCCGATGGCATCACGGGTGTTGGCCGCTTGTTTGCAGACGAAGCTCGGAAGCGTCCATTGTTGTGCCGGCCCTTCTGTGGTGTTCACCAACAACAAGTGTTTTCTTTCGTCCTGTGATTCGGTTCTGTCGTCAGTGAACAACTCGGCGATGTCATCCAACGGCCAGGTTATCCGCGGTGGAGGTGAGCCAGGCTGCCCAAACACCCACCCCTGCGCGAAATGGGCTCCTGCTTGGATCACCGTCTCAAGCTCTTGGGTTGTTTCGACTCCCTCGGCGACAACGCGAATGCCCATGTCCCTGCACATGCGAATAACGCCCGCTGCCAAACGGTAGAGTTGAGTATCAGGTCGAAGTCCAGAGACGAGTGCACGGTCGAGCTTCACTATTTCCGGTTGAAACTCAACGAGACGCGCCAGGTTGGAATAACCAGAACCGAGGTCGTCAATTGCGAGGTGCAGTCCTTTGCCTCTCGCCTCAGCCAAGATTCCCTTGCACTGTTCGAAAGATTGCAGGGGTGCCGATTCCGTCAGCTCGAGGAAGATGAGCTCGTTGTGCCAATAGACCGGATCGTCGGGTTGAACCAACCAATGTTCGTCGAACTCCTCGGGGCGTACGTTGACGAACAGGGGATGTTGCGTGCAGCCATCGACGGCCAACTCGCGCCAATGCCGCCCAAGCTTTCCCATGAGTCCCGCTTCAATAGCGGCGTCGACGATCTCCATTGGACCGGGAAAATCATCTGTGCTTGATCGACCTAGGGCTTCGTACCCGAAGACCTGGCGGGTGGACAAATCGACTATCGGTTGAAATACCATTCGCGACAATCGCTCATTGAGCAAACGTTCAATCGCGTCGTTCATTCGATCCTTTTGTACCACTCCCATGCTCCAATCGGCTGTCAGCCACACCTTGGCTTCAAGATCATGCCACAATATCAGATTTGGCCGAAGAGTCTGCGGTGCGGAGAAACAAAACGAAAAGCTATTGCTTGGCAAAGACAGCGAAATGCCAACGCGCGGCACGGCGCGGGCAATACGAAGTGAAAGGTTACTGTGCGGCGCGGGCACCGGCTGCGGCTGACGCGTGGCGTGGGGCCACACCCAACACGTTGCTGAATTCCTTGGCAGCGGCACTGCGCTCGCCCCTCTGGAGCAGTGACCATGCAAGACCCGCGCGCATCTCTACATCGGACGGGTAAGCCACGAGGACCGCCCGATATTGTTTTTCTGCTTCGGCGTAGCGACCGAGATTGTAGAGAGCAAAGGCCAAGCGACTGGTGCCTAGATAGCTTTTGGCATCGACTCCCAGAACCGCCTGGGCTGACTTCTCCACATCCAGCCACCGCCGCAACGCCATCTGCGGCAACATGATACCCAGCTTGGGCTCCACCGCGCTCGGTGCCAGTCCCATCGCCTCCTGATATCCCTTGATCGCCGCATCGTAGCGTCCAGTTGTGTAGTTCAGCCAAGCCTTACGCAGAGCGAACACATAGGTCCCCTGCTCACCGGTAGGCACACCGCGCAGGGCAACCAGCGCCTCCTCCAACTTGCCACCTGCCTCCAAGTCGTAGGAGTCTTGATACGCCTGCGCCCCTGGTATCGCCGCGACTGCCGATGCTTCAATCGGCGCGGCACTCGCGTTCGTCGCCGCCAGCGTCCACATCAATGCCAATGTCCAAACAAATGCTGCTGGCCAAACAAATGCTGCTGGCCAAACAAATGCTGCTGGCCAAACAAATGCTGCCGTTTGCAGCGTTGGATTCTTCATGCCGTTCTCCTTTGCTCAACGTCTTTTCTTGATTTGGGGTCCTCGTCTGCGATCACCGCACCCGTCGAAACCGTATTGACAACCCGTGTGACTCGCTGGCGGCGGCCATTGATGGTCAGGGACAATTCTCGCAGGCCCATTTCACGATCGAAGATGGCTTCTGTTTTCAGCCATGGGCTTCCATCTGATTTCTGTTTATGCGAGTGACCACGAACAACCAGAGATTGGTTCTGCCACTCGGCCTCGTAGGTGACAGTGATGCTGAAGCGCCCAACAAACGGGGCGATCACATCGAGGAGCCACCCCAGGGGTCGGGGAAAGAACCTGCGCGCCGTCAACTCGTCGTGCCAACGCGGGCCCACCTCGAATGGCACGCGGCCCATAGCCGCCTGCAACAGGTGTAAGACAGAACGATGGTCGCCGATGGTATCGTATGCTGTGAAGGTCCGCTCGCCGTGATCGAAAAAGAGAAGAGCACTGGTCTCTTGGGATCGGAGCTCCACAGCTCCGTAGAGATCAACCTCAGCCGCGAAGTGTTCTGTTGTTCCCTTGCTGTCGCCATCCTCGCACTGAAACGCCAACGACTCACCGAAGGGAAAACGCAGAAGCTTGGAGACGGCATCATTGGGCTCGAGGTTACGTACCACGTCGCCCTTGTTCGGCACCCAGGTGGCCTGCACCAGGGCCTCATCGCCATTTTCGTCCACAGCGTCGTGAAGCTCGACCTCGCGGGTCCCGGCACCGATCAACCCCACCGACTGCAACTGGAAATGTATGTGCGGCACTTCCGAGCGGCCGGAGTTGCCACAACGTCCAAGGGCATCGCCGCGCTTGACCCGCTGGCCCTCACGGACCTCGACGCTACCTGCGGCAAGATGGGCCACCAAGGAATAGAGACCGGGGGCGTGGTAGATGAGTACGGCATTGCCCCAATTCTCGCGCAAATTCATCTCGCCGATGGGGTTGTCGGGGACATCATCGATGACTTGAACCACCGTACCGTCCGCAGGGGAGATCACCGGCATGCGAAAGCAGAGATAGTCACGAACATCCGTGCCGCGATTGCGATAGGTCAACCCATCGATGCCCTGCACCTCGAAATCAAGGGCGTGGCGCCAGAGGCCGCGGTGGGTGTGCTCGCCGTCAACACCCTGGGTGCATACCCATCGCCCCAAAAATGGTGCATGTAAACGCACCGCGCTGTGCGCGCCAAAACGGGCCACACGGGTTTGAAAATAGTTCAGGTTCTGCTCCGGGGTGCCAATGAGAAAGTCCACGGACTTGGGCCGCGCGTCGCGAACCCGCTGGCGCATGGCGTAGAGGACCAAGATCACCGTGAGATTGAAAGGCAGGATCAACAAAGGCACGCCGCCGCGGGCCAACAGCGGCTCAGCACCCGCGGTCACCAATCCGCAAACGAGCACGCTTGCAAATGCCAAAACGAAGGAGGAAGAGCTCGGCACAAACCACACGCCGCCTATGGCCACGGCGGTGAGAATGAAGTTGTAGCCTGCGATCAATGGCAACATCTCCCCATTCGAGAGCATTCCCAGCTTGACGCCAAACAGGTATGCCACAGCAAAACCCATGAGCGACAAGGACACCGCGATGCGCGAAAAGACCAGTAGGGCGAGAAACACCAGAACGCCGCTCAGGATCTTCGGCGAGAAGAAGATAGCCCCCAAACTCTGGAAATAGAGACTCACGATTCGAGGCAGCTCGAAACTCTGCGCCAGTGCATCGGGAGTACTGATACTGAGGGTGAGACCCATCTGTGGTGCCGCCCCGAGTAAGAGGTAGAAGACGAAGAGAAACGGTAACGTCAACACAGGCAAATTGAAGGTAGACCATAGAGCCGAATGCAGGGCCGCGGTCACCGCCACCGAGGCCAACACCGCGACAGTGAGCAACAAGACGCTCTGCCACTCGAGGGGCAGAATAGCCGCGCCGCCGACGGCGACCAACAACGCGTTGTAGCCATACAAACCCGAGCGACTGAGCTCCGAGCTCAGGTGCATCAGCCGTGACAAGCCCAGGGCCAACACCACGCCGCCGAGGCCAAAGAGAAACAGCCTCGGCATCACGGCGGTGGAGGCCAATAGGAGCAGGCCGACCACCTTGGAGCGGCTGAGCAAGATCTGAGAGTATCCGGCCAGCACGGTGGTGACCATGTCGCCCATAAGACTGGTCGACCCGGCGGCGGTCGATGTGCTTGGTCGCGCTACAACCATGGTGCCATCTGCTCGGGCCCGCGGACGATCTCGAGATCCTCACGCTTGCGGATCGCTGCGTGCTGACCATTCTGAGAGATCAACACAACCGCCGGTCGGTAGGTGATGAACTGCATCCATTGGGTCACATTGTACGCTCCCACCGTGCGAAAGACGATTTGGTCGCCGACGTTGAGAGGAGGGAATAGCAGGGTATCTCGAACCACATCGATGTTCATGCACAAAGGACCGTAGAGAATCGTCGGCTCAAAAACGCCGCGGAACTCTTGCGCGGGTACGACGTCGTGTTTGTACCAAAAAGAAGTGAACAAGACGTTCACACCCGCATCAACGATCAAAGCACGGCGGCCGTCCGGCAACCGCTTGTTGGCCTGCACGGTGGCTATCAAATAACCGGCGTCATCGACCAAGGCGCGGCCAGTCTCGAGGACCAAGGTCGGCATCTCCCGTGGCGGGTAGTTGAGCTTGCCGAGGGCGTCAGAGATGGCTTCGGCATAGCGGGAGAAAGACGGCGTCGCTTGATCGCCGGGAAGGTACTGGGCCTTGAGGGTGTTGTGCGACGCAAAACCGCCACCGACATCGATAAACGACAAGGTAATACCCTGCTCCTGGCGCAAGCGATTGGCGAAGTCGACCATCTTGGTTGCAGACTGCCGATAGGCGTCGGGGTCGAGGATGAAGGTTCCCAGGTGACAGTGTAAGCCGGTCAACTCCAAGCGATCACCGGTGAGGATGCGCATGACGGCGTCGTGTGCTTGTCCATTCTCCAGATTGAAACCGAAACGACTCCACTGTGGCGTTCCATCTGCGGTGAGATTGATGCGGATCGCCACCTTGGGACGGATCCCCTTCTCCACGGCAACCCGCTCGGCAACCGCGAGCTCGTCAAAGTGGTCAATGTGAATGATGGTTCCTGCCGGCAACACTTCGTCGAGAACGGCCTTGGGTTTGTAGGGACCATTGAAATGGATCTGCTCCGCTGGCACCCCGAGGTTTCTCGCCTTCTCCCACTCGAACATCGACACCACCTCGGCCCAGGCACCCTCCTTATGAAATACGCGGGCGATCGAATCGAGGTAGTTGGTCTTGTAAGACCAGGCGATGCGAACCTTGGGGTAGCGCAAGGAGAAGACATCACGCAGCTCGCGGTAACGCTCAACCAGAGTTTTTTCCGAAAAGACAAACAGCGGCGAGCCGTAGGTCTCCATGAGCTCTGCGACCGCGACACCATCAAGATGAGTCATCGGCCGCATCGACTGCACCCGGGAGAACTTGTTCATCAACCCTGACTCGTGACGAATGATCAAAGGTCTCTCATAGGCAGGTAGAGGACTCATTGTGCGCTCCCGGCAGAGCGTCGCAGCTCGCCATAGGTGGTGATGCGTTCGAAGTCTTCGAGACTTGCTATCTGATCGAGAGAGATGCGAACAAACATGGTGCCAACCCGATAGTCGCGCATGGGCTTCACCTCATGTCCGGCCGCGAGGCGCGCGACGGCGCTTGGAAGGTTGATGCCGGCACCAGCGCTCAGATAGACCCAAGCAGGGAAGCGCGGGTTGACCTCGAGGAGGTGATAACCGCCGTCTTTGGTTGCGACAACCTCCACCTCACAGGGACCACGCCAACGGAGCGCACCCATGAGCTGCTCGGTCAATCGCATCAAAACGGGATCATGAATGGCGATGCCGGCCCAGCCCTTGCCCTTGTCGGTGAGAAAGGTCTTCCTCATGGCCACCGCTCCGACCAATCCGCCGCGCCCATCCCCTACAGCGACGACGTCGAGCTCATCGCCGCGGACTTCCTCTTGAACGATGACCGGCAATCCCCACTGGGCAACCACTCGATGGAAGGCATGCACCGCTTCATCAACGCTCGTGGCACGATAGGCACCGTAGTAGAGGCCCTTGAGGAAGAATGGATAAGAGATCTCTCGATGGATCTCATAGAGCTCACTCGCGTCGTTGATGACCTTGGTGGCAGGAACAGGTATCTCGACCTTGCCCCGCAGCGCCGCCAGGTGCGCCTTGGAACGAAGGTCGAGCTGATCACGTGTCGGCAGAAATGTACCCACCTTCATGTCCGCGAGTTGGGCTTCCAACGAAATGAACAGCGGCAACTCGGCGTCGAGGGTTGGAATCACCACGTCGAGACCAGCCCTCTTTTGAATCTCAGTGAGTCGCGCCGCCAACGCCTCGGATCCTTGAGATGGGTAGGGAATGAGGAAGACATCGTCAGCGAGATCTGCGGCGTAGATACCGGGCTCGAGGCTGTCGTACGCCAAGCCAATGATGCGACCGTGAAACTCGGGGTCAGCGCGCAACGAACGAATCACCGCAACCCCTGGCCCGGGGTTATCGGTGGCGTTGAGCCCGGTGACGGCGATGGTAGAGTTAAATGATGACATGGGTCACCTCTCAACCGAGAAATCCAGTGGTAAGAGGCCCTGGTTGCGCAATTGCCCGACAAACTCGTCGAGGTCGCGGTGGTAGTCGGCATCCCCAGCGGCAAAGCCCGTCTGTAGCTCGCCGACGATGTCTTCACGTCCGTGACCCTCTTTGAGTCCGCGAAGAATCGTCAATCCGGTGAGATTGACGCTGAACGTCGACCCCGTGTACGGATCAAAAACGAATCCGCTGTCGCTCACTGCCAGATCCCGTAATTTGTTGTGTCCGTCCATCACGCACCTCAGAGGTTCAGAGCCACGACCAACGAGAGTAGACTCAAGAAACTATTCGAGCTCGACTGCTCGCCACTTGGGTTGAACTGTGGGTGGCTCGAGCCGGACAAAGTACGACTCAGATTGTGAACCTCTGCCTGCAGTCCGAAGCGCAGGGAATCGGATGGGCTCAGCTCGAAACCAGCCCAACCGCCGTAGAGGATGCGGCCGTCGATGTTGTAGACGCTCGGTTGAAACAGGTAGGTTGGCCGTTCTTCGTCGCCCCATTTTGCCCCCAACCACGCCTTCCACCACTCACCAGCATACAGCGCAGCCAGGCTGCCCACCACGAGTGTTCGGTCTCCCATTTGTTGTGCCGCGACTCCCGGTTGCAGATGAAAACCACCGAGCGGTGGCGACAGCCAACTCAGGGCAAACCGCCATATTGACTGATCCGAGTAAACACTTACACTGGTTTCGCCAAAGATATCACCCCATGGCGAGTAGCGGCCGGTGATGCCTGCTACGTGGACAGGGTCGAGGCTGGCGATGGTATCGAGCAAGTGTCCGTAGTGTGCCTCGACGTCACCCATGGGATAGGTCAGTCCCACCGCGGCGTAGATTTCGTTCTGACTGGGGACCACCGCTGCACGCTGACCTCGCCCGCTCCCCGTCAAAGTTGACAGTGGAGAAATGTGACGATAGCTGGCCGACAGCAACAATCGCTGCCAAACCACCGCCGGCAAGTCGAGGGTGAAACCCATTCCCCACCAGCTCGGTTGACCGTTTATGTTGTGGAGGGTTGCGGCGACGCTGGGTGACAATGTCAGCGTTCGCTGCGTCAATGCAAGACGACGCCCCTGTTGCGCCGATTGATTGGTTGGATCCACCGACAGCACTCGATCGAAGTTGGTAATGGCGAGGTCGCGACGTCGTTGCCCCAAGGCCACCCAGGCGAGGCCGAGATGGGTCTCATTGTTGCCACCAGAGAGCTCGCGGGCTCGGTCGAAAGTGCTTTCGGCGTTGTCATAGTCTTGGCTCTCCAGTTGAAGCCAAGCAAGTCGCAGGGTCAGACGAAAATCTTGGGGGTAATCCTCTGCAAGGCGTTCGAGCACCTCCAAAGCCGCCCCGTACTCGCCCTCGTCCGCGAGTTTCTCGGCTTGGCCCAAGGCTTCAGCATAAACATCCCGAACGGCGTGAGCATCGGCAAAGGCTGCGTTGGGCGCAATTGAGAATGCAGCAAACAACAACGCCCACCAGCAACTCGATGTCGACGGATGGGTTCTTCTGGCGCATCTGCGAACGCCGACCCAATTTAGAAGACATTTCATCAACAACCATCAATTCTCCCCCACTTCGGTATGGAACCGGCAACACAGTAAAAGGTTGCTGAAGTATTTTCTGCGACGGGCTATTTCAAATCGCTTCTCCGAACCCACGACGCAACAGTTCACGAAACTGACCGATAAGATTGAGAGAGATGCTCGAACCTGAATTCTGGAGCAGAGTGATGGGCTTGAAGGCGGTTACCAGCGGGATTGTGGTGGCAAATGACTCCACGAAACCGCGATCTAAAACCGAAAAAACTGGTTCCAAGCCGCCGCCCCCAGCAGCGAACACGCTACCCGATGTTGACGTTTTTCAGTCGCGTTCTGTTCCCAACATATTCGCGCAAGTGCCTGTGGGTGATCTTTACCGAAAGACGAATGACGCTGCACTGTTACGTTTCCTCGACGAAGCCATTGCCTACGCGCACCTCGCACCCCTGTCGAGCCTCGACGACGCAAAGCTCGCGATCTACACCAAGAGCTTGCCAAAGGTAGAGCTGCATCAACATCTCGACGGCTCGATCGATCCGGAAACCCTGATAGAGTTTGCACGCCAACGCGGAATCGATCTACCCGCTGACACCATCGAAACGCTGAGTCGGCCTGCCCAAAAAGCCAACGGCAGAAGCACTCTGAAGGATTTCTTTGAGAGATTTCGAAGTGCTCAGGTGGTGTGGAAAGATCGAGACGCCATCAAGACTCTGACTGTGCATGTCATTGAGAAGGCAGCCCATGACAACGTAAAACACCTCGAGCTGCAATTTTCTCCCGTCGGAATGGCCGAATGCCATGGTTTGGATTTGGAGGACGTTGTCAAGGGAGTCATTGACGGCGTTGCGGCTGCCACCGAGCAGTTTGCCATTGGTGTTCGACTCATTGTCACGATAAGCCGGCGTCGCTCCGTGGCGCTTGGTTGGGAAGTTGAGAAGCTCGCCGCCAAATACAAAGACCGTGGGGTGGTAGCCCTCGGTCTTGCCAGCGATGAAAAGGCCTACCCAGCTGACGAATTCGCTCCAATGTTTCAGGCAGCAGAGAAGGACGGCCTAGGACGTGCTCCGCACAGCGGCGAGGATGGTCCCGCTACGAATGTCGCCACGGCGATCAAAAAGCTAAAGGCGAATCGTATTGGCCATGGAATTCGGGTCATTTTCGATCCCGAGGGCCTCGAGCTCGTACGCACAGAGGACATTCCTCTGGAGATTTGTCCAAGCTCGAATATCCTTACCGGCGCTGCGGAGTCGTGGGCCAAACATCCGTTCCGCGTTTTATTGGATGCAGGTGTTCGGGTGACCATCAACACCGATGATCCCGGGTTGTTTGGTGTAACGCTTTCTGACGAAATGGCCTTGGCTGCCAAACACTTCGATCTCAGCTGCAAGGAATTGCGGACAATTATCAGCAACAGCGTTGATGCTGCTTTTCTTGAAGGCCGGGACAAGCAGAAATTGCGGCTGCAGGTACTCACAGGCATATCGGAGGCCAACAGGGCACTGGTGGACAATCTGACCCTGCGCGAGTTGTTGCTTCTGGCAGTAGGGGGCATGAGGAGAGAAGGCATGCCAATGGATCAGCAGAGAAAGTTTGTGGAGGATTTCATGAGTTACCTAGAAGCTGCTGCGGAAGGAAACGCGGCTGCCAAAGAAGACGCGGCTACTCTACTCGCTTGATACATGCTTGCGTTTGCTCGTCATTGAGAAGGTTCCGCATCCCATCATAGTCAAAGAGGTCCGCCCTGCGCCGCAGCTCGGTGGCAAGATTCGGTTCTGTAACCCGAACAGTCTCGATGATCTTGATGATCTCGCCAAATCGAGCGGCGATCACACTGTGGCGAAGTCTGGCCAGAACGTCCGGAGAAAGCCCGCTCAATGCGTCTCGGTCAACAAGTTGCTCCTTCATCTCGGCCGTAGTCTGGAGCGCATGCTCGGGCATGCCAGCACCATTTGTGATGCCACTGTCCAAAACTTCCCTGACCTTGCGCGTCAGGCCGTCCCCGGTGAACGGCTTGCCGAGAAAGTGCGTACCCGGATAGAGGTCGCCGTGGTGGACGATCGCGTTGTCGGTGTAACCCGACATGTAGAGGACCTGGATTGTCGGGCGCGTCTTCGAGAGTTGCTGCGCGAGCACCCTGCCGCTCATCCCCGGCATGACCACGTCAGTTAAGAGAAGATGGATGCCATCTTCGTACTGCCTACAGGTCAGAATCGCTTCCTCCCCGTTTGCGGCCGTCAGCACCCTGTAGCCGGCCGCCTCCAGTGCTCGCTGGGCGACTTTGCGCAGCGCCTCCTCGTCCTCGACCACGACGATGGTTTCGGTTCCGGCAAACCGCCTCTGGACTGTCGGGGACTTGATGGCCGTCGCCGTGGCGGCCGAAAGCTCCCGCGGCAGATAGATCTTGAACGTGCTGCCCTTGCCAACCTCGCTGTAGACCCAGATGTTGCCACCGCTCTGCTTGACGATCCCGTACACTGTGGCCAAACCGATGCCAGTGCCTTTGCCCTTCTCCTTGGTGGTAAAGAATGGCTCGAAGATCCGCGTCTGCGTCTGTCTGTCCATACCGCAGCCCGTGTCGGTGACCACCAGCTGGACAAACGACCCGGGCTTCACCGCCACATGGCGGGTCGCATACTCCTCGTCGATCTCCACGTTGGAGGTTTCGATAGTAAGCTTACCGCCCTCAGGCATGGCGTCACGAGCGTTGACCACGAGGTTCATGATCACCTGCTCGATCTGTCCCGGGTCGGCGAGCGTCAAGCCGAGGTCAGGCGCGAAGACTTGTACAGAGTCGATGTCTTCGCCGAGGATCCGCTGGAGCATCCTCTCGACACCTGCGGCGATCTCGTTGAGGTCCAGCGGCACGGGTTGCATGATCTGCTTGCGGCTGAATGCAAGGAGCTGACGCGTGAGCGCCACCGCCCGGTCAGCGGCCTTCACAACCTCGAGGAGGTCTTCGCGCTGGGGATCACCCTCACGCACGCCGTCCAGCACGAATCCCGTGTAGCTCAGGATCACGGAGAGCAGGTTATTGAAGTCGTGCGCCACGCCTCCGGCGAGGTTGCCGATGGCCTCCATTTTCTGTGACGCCCACAGTTGCCCTTCCAGCTTTTCACGACTCGCCTCGGCCTGCTTGCGCTCGGTGACGTCGCGAAAGATACCCAGAAGAAAATCGCGGTCATTCATCCGGATGCGCGCCGCCCGGATTTCCACCGGAATCAGCTTGCCGCTTTTTGACAGGAGGTAATCATCCGTCGTCCGCGCGGGATTCCCTATCTGGTGTTCTCTGAAGTTTTGGGTTACGTCCTCGGCGTTCTCCACCGGAGGATGAAGGATGGACTGCGATTGCCCCACAAGCTCCTCTCGTCTCCTCTCAACGATGCGACACAGGGCCTCGTTGCACTCCACCAGTTGGCCGTTTTCTAGGTCGGCCAACCCCATCCCGTCCTGGGCATCTTCAAACAACGTTCGATAACGGGCTTCCGACCCCCGCAGCGCCTCCTCCGCCCGCTTGCGTGCGGTGATGTCTCGAATGTTGCACTGAATCACGTTCTGGTTGTCGACACGGTAGACGTTGCTGACAAACTCGACGGCGACTGTTCTTCCGTCACGGGTCTTTAGCGGAAGGTCGTCGTAACGCGCGTACTTCTTGACCTGCAGCTCGAAGAAGGAATCCTTGGAAGCGGCGATATCCTTGAATGGCCCAATCTCCCAGAGATGTTTGGCCAAGAGATCCTCGCGCGAGTAGCCCGTCAACTCCGTCAAGAACGGATTGACGTCAACGATCTTCCCGGTGTCCGCGTCGAGAATCAGGATACCATCTTTCGCCGATTCAAAAAGCCGGCGATAGCGAATCTCCGAATCGAAGACTTTCGCCCGAGTCTGTTCTTCCTCGGACTGGTTACGAAAGACCAGCACTGCGCCGGTGGTGACACCGTTCGCATCACAAATGGGCGAGGCGTTGGCGGCTATGGTGAATTCCGTCCCCAGCTTGGAAACCAGAATGGTGTGGTTGGTGCGCTCCACCGCATGTCCCTCGCGAAACATGTGCGCAACTGGACTTTCTGCGACGAGGTGGGTCTTCTCGTCAACAACGCAGAAGACGTCGTCAAGGGGTTTGGTTTGAGCCGCGGCCTCGTTCCAGCCCGTGAGCCGCTCGGCTACGGGGTTCATGGAGTCGACACGGCCTTGCAGGTCGGTGGAGATCACGGCATCACTGATACTCACGATCGTGGCGCGATAGCGCGCCTCCGCGACACTCGCACAACAAGGTGCTTCCTCTGAGTTCATATCCCCTCCCCGGCGCTTCATCGCACCCATGCAATGGGCTCACGCGAATATTTGCCTCGTCTCATTCATGTATTGGGGTGCCGCATCGTTGCGAGAAAGCGGTACCCACCAAGGACGATCACCGAGCCAACGATGGCGACAAACAGGCTCCAGAGGTTGAAACCGGTAACACCGTGGAAGCCGACCATTTGAAACACGAGTCCGCCGACGAGGGCACCCACGATACCAAGGACGATATCCAACACGATTCCTCCGCCGGTCTTGGTCAAGATCTTGCTGCCAATGAAGCCGGCAATCAGTCCCAATAGAATCCACGCAATCACTGTCATGATGCCTCTCCTTCGTTTCATGTCGTCTATGAAGACACCGACACCAGCATTGTGCTGAACTGGAATATGGGCGCGATTACACCCAACGGAAATTAGGAAATGTGAGCGGTGCCCTGCGGAATAGCCGACAGGTAAGAAACCAGGTGCAAGGGCCCCCCAGGTGACCAAGAAAAATTGGAGGTTACCCAACGGCGTTTCTAGAGCCCCTTCTCCGCCACAGAGAAATTCCCGCCACACCGCGGGAATCCCGCGATAAGGATTGCCCAGATACCACGGGAATCCCGCGATAAGGATTGCCCAGATACCACGGGAATCCCGACACTTGGGGATCGAATTTCCTTCTATTCATTTGGACGGTGGGTACCGATACTGAGCAGGCATAGGTGCGGGCAGGAGGACCAGGTGAAGATTCAGATCCGAGCGCGCGACCTCGAGGTGACCAAGGCTCTGCGGGCACATGTGGAGTTTCGGCTCGGGTTCGCGTTAAGTCGCTTTGGGGAACACATCGGCCAGGTGACGGTTCACCTGTCAAAGTCGGACGAAGATCGCGACAAGGATGAGAAGCGCTGCAGGATAGTCGTGAGCTTGCTGCGCTGGGTGAAAGTCCAAGAGATCGACGCCGATGTGTATGCTGCCGTCGACCGTGCCGTTCGCTCTGTCGCTCATGCGATCGAACGGAAACTCGCACAGGAGCCCGCACGGGGCCCAAGCTTGTCTGAACCCCTAAACGGCAAGAGGACAAAGAGCGTTTCGAAACGACCCCTGGTTGCCGGGAAAAAAGTCGACGTTTTGCGCATCTCCAAGGTCAAGCGAAAACGCTCGTCCTCGCCACCTCGCAAATCGCCGCCACCGCGGGGTGCTTGATCTTCCGTTCGAGGGAGATTGCATAGACGCTCTGCCGGACCTTGTCTGAACGGCCAACGACCTGCACGTGGTAACGGTGCCGCACCTCCTTCTCAATGACATCGGGTGCAGCAAAGACGCCGCGGCCAGACTCACCAAGAATCTTTGTCAACGCTGCGTCGTCCGATTCAGCAACCACCTTCGGCCGAATATCATTGTCATCGAACCATTCG
>MGST01000086.1:0-255 GCA_001798605.1 Deltaproteobacteria bacterium RIFOXYA12_FULL_58_15
TCACCGATAATTTCATGGCGGATTTCGGCATGTTCCAGATGCTTGAATGGGCGAACAACAGCAGGTTCTACCTCGTCGAACTCGTCTATCCCGGCCGGTTCAAGCCCTGGCAGTTTGGTGAAATCCAGGCCTGGTTGAGCGACGGAGAACTTGTGGAGAAAGCCCGCGAGGCGCTGGAATGGCTCATGACGACACGACTCGGGTGCAGCCGTGGCGATCTTCCCACCATGCTCACGTCGCAATCCATCCTGGAAT
>MGST01000086.1:303-14729 GCA_001798605.1 Deltaproteobacteria bacterium RIFOXYA12_FULL_58_15
CGATTACCGTTGCGGGCAGTCCCGGCGAGACGGCAACCATCGCGACACTGCGGGTGGTGACAGTTGTCGGTGAAGTTGTTTTGGACCGCCTGTTTGAGCTGAGACCTGAGGATTGTCCGAGCGCTGTGGATCTTTTCGCCACCGTCCTCGAACAGTTCTTGCGCGAGTTCCCACGGGAAGGATGGGGAGAGGATCCCCAACCCCAGCCCGTGCCAGAGCGCATCATCGTCACCCAAGATGTAACCGAGTTCGCCGGACGTTTCTTTGTGGCAGCGGACACGCGATGGCAACCCACGAGTGGCGATCTGGAGCTGGGTGCTACGCTCGATGTGGGTTCAGATCGCCATCGCCTAACCGCCAGTGCCGCCTTTCGAGTGGGCTATCCCCACAAGCTCGGCGGCGGACAGTACATCGAAAACCTGGCGTTGCTCGGTGTTGGGTGGCGGTACGCATCCCAGAATTGGCTCACCCAAATCGAGGTGCGTACAGGGGGGCTCGTGGTGTCGGGTTTCGGGTATGCGATCAATCACCACACCTGGCTTCTCTGGCTCGAGGCTCAAGGCGCCATTATGTGGCACTGGCATGGCGTCCTCATGGGTCCACAGGTCGGCGTTTCGCCATTGCAGCACCGAGTTGTGACAGTGGACGGAGACGTATCCGCGATCCCCAGGGTGCGGATCGGGGTGGTGGTGGCGATACCCTTTTGGAGCCAGAAAATGTGAAGGATGTCGCCACTGCTGGGGAACAATCAAACAGTGGCAGTTTCAGCAGCATTGGGCGTGACGATGGCCGAAGAGCTCGACGTGGGCGCGCTATACCGAGAGCACGGCGAGTTCATTGCCCGCGTCATCGAACGGCTCACGGGCCCTGGCCCCCATGTCGACGATCTACTTCAGGAAAGCTTCGTGGCGGCGTTCAAGAGCAGAAACCGTTACGATGAGAGTCGCGCATCTGCAACCACTTGGCTCTACTCAATCGCCGCAAACATCTCCAAACGGTACCAGCGTGGACGTTGGCGGCTCGGTCGTCTGCGCGAGAAGCTCATGGAGACCGATTTGCCTGTCGACCCGGACCGCCCCGATGATGAGTTGGAACGGGAAGAGAACATTGCTCTCGTCCACGATGTTCTCAAGGAGCTCCCATTCAAGCAGCGCGAGGTATTTGCGCTTTACGAGCTCGAGGGCATCGACGGCCAAAGCATTGCGGAGATTGCAGACATTCCCGAGGGCACGGTCTGGACGCGTCTGCACCACGCCCGCAAGACCTTCACAAAACTGATGCGGCACAAGATGGCCAAGGAGGGATTGTCATGAAACCAGAGGCGAACCCTCTTCGTTTGATCGATACTCCCGAGTTCGGTCCCGTTCTCCAAGAAGTTGCCGCCCGACGATGGGCACCCGAGCGTCTGGCCAGAAGCGCCGATGCCATTGAGACGAAAGTCGCGAGCCTGGCAGTGGGCAGTGCTGTTGCGACGGGCTCATTGTCCGCGCTCACGACGGGCAGTGCGGCAAAACTCGGCCTTGCCATTGTGGCGGGGCTCTCAGTCGCTTCCGGGGTGCTGTTGTGGAAGCCCAACGATGGGGCCGAACCCACTGCGAACAATCAATTTGAAGAGTTCCGTATGCAAGACATCCAAGAAGGCGAATGGATAGCCCTTCCTCGGCCAAGCACAGAACCGGGCGAACTTGGGGAACCGCGGCAAGCTCGGAACCATTCGATGCGACTCGAAGAACCAATTCCGCCCGTCCCCCACAGCGATCTGCCACGACAGCTTGAGCTGTTTGATGACGCAAGGGAGGCCGCAAACGCTGGGGACTTCGATACGGCCCTCAATCGCTTGACAACGTTGTCAGATACTTTTCCGCAAAGTCCCATTCAGGTTGAGGTGCTGCTTGCCAGGGCCGAATATATGGTTAAGGCGGGACGGGACGAGGAGGCGATTCGATTCCTTGAGGCGGTGATCGAGGACCCTGCGCTTGCCAGCAAAAAAGCTCAACTGTTCCGATTGGTTGCAGACGCTTGGCTGCGTCGGGGGCAGTGCGATCGGGCCGTGCCCGCGTACCAGCGTGCCCTCGGACTCGGTTTGCTGGATGAAGACTCAATCAATGCTCGAGCTGGCCTAAAAAAATGTGCCGCTCAGCCATAATTATTGAAGGTCGTCGTCTCATGGGGGGAACAATCGGCGAGACCCATAGTGAAGGTCGTCGGCGAGACCAATAGCATGGAGGGTGTGAGATGAATAGATCCTTGTCTCTTGTGGCGTTCCTTGGTGTCATCGCGTTCCAGAACGGTTGCGGCGACGCCCTCGTTGGCAATGACAAGACCTGCAACGCCGTTTCGCACTGCCATCTCGTCAATGGTGTCCCGGCGTGTGACACCGGCTACGTGTGGAAAGATCCAAAGGACCCAAACAACCTCAACTGTGTGCCAGTCAATTCAACAACCTTGGCCCCGGTTATCGCCTCCTTTGCGGCGACGCCCTCTGCAGCGGCCACGGGTGTGGCCACCGCGGTAACGTGGAGCTGGACCTACGGCAACACGCCTACGCCTACGCCTACCTGCGCTATCGACAACGGTGTTGGCAATGTGACGAGTGGGGCAACGACGGACATCACATTGACCACAGACACGGTCTTCACCCTTACGTGCACAAACAGCGCCGGCAGTGACACGGCGGAAACGACGGTGACCGTCGTTGCTGCACCGGTGGCACCGATCATCGCCTCCTTCGTGGCGACGCCCTCTGCAGCGGCCACGGGCGTGGCGACCGCGGTGACGTGGAGCTGGACCTACGCCAACACGCCCACGCCCACCCCTACGTGCAACATTGACAACGGCATCGGCAATGCTACGAGCGGTGCGGCGACGGACATCACGCTGACCACAGACACGACCTTCACCCTTACCTGCGCGAACAGCGCCGGTAGCGACACGGCGGAAACGACGGTGAGTGTCGTTGCTGCGCCCGTGGCACCGGTGATTGCGACTTTCACGGCGACACCGTCGGCGGTGACCACTTCCGTGGCAACCGCGGTGACCTGGAGGTGGACCTACGCCAACACACCGACCCCCGCACCTACCTGCGCTATCAACAACGGCGTTGGCAATGTGACGAGCGGCGCGGCGACGAACATCACGTTGACGACAGGCACGACCTTCACCCTCTCCTGCGCCAACAGCGCTGGAAGCAACACCGCCCAGACGACGGTTAGCGTGGTTTCTTCGTCGGTGGCGCCGGTCATCGCTACCTTCACGGCGACACCGTCCGCCGTGGTCAACAGTCAACTGACTACCGTAATTTGGAACTGGACCTACGCCAACAGTCCGACGCCCACGCCAGCGTGCGCGATTAGCTATGTTACGGGGGCCGTGACGAATGGTGCCACATCGAATATCGCATTGATGGCGGACGAGACCTTTACCCTCACATGCACAAACACCGCCGGGAGCGACACGGCGCAGACGACGATTGTAGTCGTCTCTGCTCCAGTGGCACCGATCGTCGCTACCTTCACGGCGAGCCCGACGACGGTGACCACTGGCGTACCGACCGCGGTGACATGGGCTTGGACCTACGCCAACACGCCCACTCCGGCCCCGACATGTGTGGTCGCCCCGGGTGTGGGCACACTCACGAACGGCACTGTGACCAACATCACACTGACCACAAACGCTACCTTCACCATCACCTGCATCAACAGCGCCGGCAGCGATACAGAGCAGACTATCGTGGAGACTGTCGCTGCGCCTGTGGCACCGGTCATCGCCGGGTTCAGTGTGGCACCGTCGTCGGTGACGATTGGGGTGGCGACGCCGGTCACCTGGGTCTGGACGTACGCTTACACTCCCACCCCCACGCCCACGTGCACCATTGACAATGGTGTTGGCACGGTAACCAGCGGCACCACGACCAACATCACCTTGATTGAGGACACGACTTTTCTCCTGATTTGCACCAACATCGCCGGCAGCAGTAGCGGCTGGGAGGTGACAGTGGGGGTCGTCGCGGCACCGGTTGCGCCGATCATCGGCACGTTTGCGGTGACGCCGTCGGCGGTGACCATGGGTGTTGCGACCAACCTGACGTGGACCTGGACCTACACCAACAGTCCCTCACCCGCACCTGTGTGCACTATCAACAACGGTGTTGGCACCGTGACGAGTGGTGCCGTGACCAACATGACATTGGCAACAGACACGGATTTCACCCTCACCTGCACGAACAGCGCCGGCAATGATACTGCGCAGGCCATGGTGAGCGCAGTTTGCGAAGAGGGTGCCACGCGACGTGGCTCAACTTCCTGTGGTCCAACCGGAGCGGTGTTTGAGCAAGAGTGCATCGGTGGAGCGTGGGAAGACACCGCCAACTGCATCGTCATGCCGGTGGTGACAGTGGGTCGGTCCAACACTTGTGTGGTTTACGCCGGTCAGGCTCGTTGCTGGGGTTACAACGACTATGCGCAGTTGGGTGACGGAACTCGGGAGTCCAGACACGCACCTGTCCTAAGCAACATCGACGGTTATGTTCAGCGCATGTCCCCGGGCTTTGGGGCTTTTTGTGCGGCCCTCGATGATGGCACTTTGCAATGTGTGGGCCGCAACGCTGAGGGGCAGTTAGCGCTCGGTGATACGGTGCCTCGTGATTACCTTTCCGTGGTGCCCGGACTGGGCGTTCAGGCGGCCGCCGGTTCAGAACACACCTGCGCTATTGATGCCGCCGGCGACGTTTGGTGTTGGGGGCAAAACGACGACGGGCAACTCGGCAGTGGCACAACCCCGAGTCTCGTTCCCAAAAAGGTGACTGGCATCACCGGCGCAATCGAGGTCGGTTCTGATTACGATGACACCTGCGCGCTCCTTGCGGGCGGTGTGGTCAAGTGCTGGGGCTGGCTTGCGGGGGGCACAAAGAACACGGTGATCGCGGCCAACGCGGTCACGATGGATGTGGGTGATTACAAGGTTTGTGCAGTTATGACCAACGGGGACGTGCAGTGCACGGGCTTTGGCACCAGCTCCACGCCGGTGTCGATGGGGTTCACGAGCGCGGTCGATGTCGCAGTTGGCTCAGGCCACGTCTGCGCGGTGCTCGCAAACGGGGAAGTTTGGTGTTGGGGGGATGATCTCTGGTACCAATTTGGCACGGGCCCCGGCAATCAATCGAGCGACCAGCCGGTCAAGAACAACATCATGGGTGCGGTCTCTATCTCCGCAACCTCTGTGAACACCTGCGTTGTGCTCGACGACCTGAGGGTCATGTGTTGGGGGCGTGACAGCTTCTTGGGCGATGGCGACCCCGCAAGCGTTGGTAGTGACGTGCCGGTGGAGGTGCTCTTTTGTGACTCAGGTTTCAACGATGTCACCTGCTTCGACCCTGAGACCTGCACGACGAATGACACCCGCGCGGGCGAGACGCCATGCGGCACCAATGACCGGGGCGTCATGGAGCAAATCTGCACTGCCAATCAATGGGCCGATACCGCCACCTGCATCGAGCCCGCTGCGCTCAACCAAATTACCGCGGAGTGGGGCCATTCTTGCGCCATTCGCAGGGTCGGAGAGACTCAGTGCTGGGGCAACGACGAGTACGGGCAGCTCGGCCTGAGAAACGTTGGCGTTCTGGAGGTGCCTGGCGATGTTTGGGGGCCGCCCTCCTTCATAGAGATTTCTGCTGGCCAGGACCACACCTGCGGTCGGACCCGGGGCGGTGATGTCTACTGTTGGGGAAGCAATTATTACGGTCAACTCGGCAGTGACCTCGATGCCGGCATTGATTGGGATCGGCCCCAACCTGTGCCGGGCATCAGCAACGCGGTGCAGATTAGCGCTGGCCAGCAGCATACCTGTGCGGTTTTGACCTCGGGCAGCATCAAGTGTTGGGGGTCCCAGAGATATTGCCAAACGGGTTTCTATTCCTCTGACGACTTCCCGGGCCTCGTGCCGAACATCACCAGCGCGGTCGAAGTCGCGGCGGGCATCGAGCACACCTGTGCGCTCTTGTCCGGCGGCACGGTCAAGTGTTGGGGCATGGGTGACTCGGGGCAACTCGGCGACGACGAGTTTCAAACAGACGTTACGGGCTATGGCGAATGTACGCCACAGACAGTGCGCAACATCACCGACGCCATCGCCATTGGCGCTGGCGGCTCGCACTCCTGTGCGGTGCTCGAGACCGAGGGCCGGGTGCAGTGCTGGGGCGAAAACTACAGTGGTCAGCTCGGTGACGGTGGTCCCGACGACAGCGCCATTCCAATCAATGCCTGGGGTATGACCTTGGCGGTGCGGGTTTGGGGCGGCTACGACCATACCTGCGCCTTGATGGATGATGACACCGTGAAGTGCTGGGGAGATAACACTTACGGGCAGCTCGGCAAAGGGGACACGGACCCGCGGGTGCGTCCTGTTATTGTCGACAATCTCTCCGGAGTGTTGGATGTCGCAACCGGCGGGATACACAACTGTGCGATGATGTTCTCTGGGGATGTGAAGTGCTGGGGAGACAATGAATTCGGCAAGCTTGGGGACGGTACCTTCATCTTGCGCTCGACTGCCACACCGGTTTGGTCGGAACCCTGAGGAAACCGTAACCTCGAGAAGTATCACGCCGCCCTCCGCATCTCCTCCAAAATCGCAGTTCGATAATCGTCCGAGAGGGGACCAATTTGTTCGACCATAGATATTTGTTCATTATTCTTGCCAAATATTGGTTTATTGGTCAGAATATTAACCATTATGGCACGAAAAACAACAGTACAACTTCCCGCCTTGAGACGTCTCCTGAAAGAACTGGGAGAAAACATGAAGCTGGCTCGTTTGCGTCGAAAGCTTTCGGCTCAACTTGTGGCCGAGAGAGCGGGCATGTCCCGAACGACGTTACGTGCGATTGAAAACGGTGAAGCCGGGGTGACCCTTGGGGCATACGCTAATGTGCTCATGTGCCTGGGCCTTGAAAATGACCTCGCACGCATTGGCCGCGATGACGAACTGGGTCGAAAGATTCAGGACGCCGGACTCTCAACCAAAGCGCGGGCTGTGCAAAAGGTACCGCTATGAGCAAGAGCGCTCAGCTTAGCATTGAGGTTTGGGCAGATTGGGCAACACTTGGTGGCCCCACTTTTATGGGAACGCTTTTCGCAACGCCAGCGCGAGGCAAAGAGATCTATTCTTTTGAGTATGATCAAAACTGGATCAAGGGCCCAGATGCGCAGACTCTCGATCCTTCGTTGACTCTTTTCGAAGGACCTCAGTACGCTCCGGCCGGTCAGGACAACTTCGGAATTTTTTTGGATTCCTGTCCAGATCGTTGGGGGCGTATGTTGATGCAACGTCGTGAGGCTCAACTGGCGCGTGAGGAAAACCGTCGAGAACGCAAGCTGCTTGAATCGGACTATCTTCTTGGTGTTCACGACAGCCATCGCATGGGCGGGTTAAGATATCGAACATCAAAAAATGGCCCTTTTCTCAACGACAATCAGTATCTCGCTTCACCGCCTTGGACCTCACTTAGGGAACTTGAACAAGTTAGTCTCAATCTGGAACGTGACGACGCTTCCGATGATCCCAACTATTCGAATTGGCTTAAAATGCTGATAGTTCCAGGCAGCTCTCTTGGTGGAGCGAGGCCCAAAGCCAGTGTGCTTGATGACAAGGGAGCTTTGTGGATCGCCAAGTTTCCGAGCCGCCGAGATGATGATGATGTTGGAGCGTGGGAGGAAGTTGCGCATGCGCTTGCTAGGCGCGCGGGCGTACAGGTCCCTGCCACTTCAACCCGCACATTTGCCCGCAAGCATCATACCTTTTTGTCCAAGCGCTTTGATCGTACCAACGACGGCAAGAGACTGCATTTCGCATCAGCGATGACGCTTTTGCAGCGCAGCGACGGCGACGATGCCGCCTCAGGCGTCAGTTATCTGGAGTTGGCCGAGTTACTCATAAGATCAGGATCACAGACAGATCAAGATTTGGAAGAGCTCTGGAGACGTATCGTATTCTTTATCAGCATTTCCAATACCGACGACCATCTCCGTAACCATGGTTTCCTTCTCGAATCAGAAGGTTGGACCCTTGCCCCAGCCTACGATATCAATCCCACAGCTCACAGCGCCGGACTGGGGCTCAACATTTCCGAAACCGACAACTCACAGAATCTGGAACTCGCGCTTGAAGTGGCTCACTACTTTAGGGTGAGCCATTCCCGCGCGGAAGAGATTGTCAGCCATGTTGTCAAGGTAGTTCGCGGCTGGCCGCAAGTCGCAAAGGGCTGTGGAATTCCCAAAAGCGAGCAAAATCGTATGGAATCAGCTTTCGACTGTGCTCGACATTGATTTCCCTCTGTTTGTCGTCAACCCGTTCGGCACCATGGAGACCGCGTCGTGGCTCTTCTCGACACACCCCGCGACGGCCGAGCGAGTGCGCCGCCTCCGCGAAATCTCCCGAGAAAGCTATCGCGGCACCATCAGGGGCGATCGTGCACTTTCGCCTGGATACCGGTAGGTCACACAAGGGCGGGTCACGAGCAGAGGCTCGCGGGAGGTCGATGACGTTCATGGGCGACTCCTTTCGACGACCCCGGGGGCCCGCTGGCCGGGTGTTGACAGAAAGTCCTTGTTACGATTGCGGTGCTTCTTGCCGTCCTCGGTCTCCACGGTCTCCACGGCACCGATGTAGTGTTGGTCGAGCCGACGTGCTATCTGCACATGCATGCATTCACAGCTAGAGCCTTCGGCGTCCGCTACAAGCACGTTCTGGCCATCAAGTCGTCGTTGGCTCCAGGTGGGAGTCTTTGCCACACTGTTCATCACAGCCGCCTGCACTGTGACTCACACCCCTGGGAGGCGCGATCCGTTTGTCGGACTCGGGCGCCCAGCACCGTCAAGCTTCAAGACGCTGAAGGTCGCGCTGGCGTTCTCGGAGAATACCAAGCAGTTGCTTGAGCTGTTGCGCAAGAACCAAGCGCTCGCGATGGAGCACGGTGTTACTCCGGACCCCGAGGCGGCCGGCAGCATCGGCTTGGCGCGTGTGCAATGACCAGTATGTCCAGCCACAGGCTGTTCAAACGCAATTCACAGATCGAGAATCACATCTGGTTTGAGAATTCTTCCCCATCGCCTGAACCCCTTAATTCCTAAACCCGACCAGTGCTTTTTGGCCTCGGCCTCAGACAGGGGTTCGAGCAAGGCACTCTTCTTCACCATCCTTTTGAAAGCATCGTCCAGTGGGATCGCACCATCATAGGGCTCGTCGATTGACTCCGCGCCGAACTTGGCGCCGGCTCCCGCATAGAGCATGTCAAAACGCAACTTATTGTTTGAGTGTGACAACGGCGTTTCCATAAAAGCGCGAGAGGGAACTCGTCCAACAGTGCCGACTTTCATTTGATAGCCAATATTGGCTATGCAAGCGGCGTATTTCCCCGCTTGCTTGCTGCCCGTTTTGATCGCCTGTTCGCGCGCCAAAAATCCGGCCATCCAGAAATGATATGGTTTGCCCGTATCAAATGTCTTTTTGACGTTGGGCGGGAGTGAGTATTGCAGCCCTCGGTTAGCCAGCCGCCCGTCCAAGACATTCATGCCCAATGCCAACGTTTGCAGAGCAACACCGAATTCAGTAGCCGATTCCCCCGCAAGTCCTACCAACATGCCTCCGGTGGCAGTTCCCCCAATGGCAAACAGTCCGAGTATGTCCCATGTCTTGTCGTATGCAGAGGCCTCGCTTTCACCCACGTCCAGAAACGATTGACGCAGATCCTCAAAAACATGAGCGCCTTGTTTCGGACCGTTTTCGAGGTGGTCAATGACCTTCCTTGCTGCCCTGTTCAGCCCTTTGTAGTAAACGACGTTCGAGAAGACCTTTCGAATCAAGTCCGGCCTCGTGAAATTGCCGTTCATTCCGATCTTCGGATACTCCTTGAGGCTCGCCGGATTCATCTTGTCCAAGATATCCAACAAAGCGCGAGAGCATTTGTGCGCATGCCAAGGACAATACAGGGCGCTCACAGCAAAAGCCTGGGCACGCGCCGATTCTATTTGACTGTCATAGTTGCCCGCCATCTCGCGTTGTCGTTGGGTCTTGCCATCGTTACTTGGTCTGATCTCGTTCAATCGATTGTCTGCGAGACGGAACAGTTCCCCAACGCTCTCTGCAGTGTAGTGGTGCTCTGCCGCTTCAAGATGGGCTCGGTAGGTGTCATTGCTGTCTAGGTGTTTGTTCAATCCACAGAAATTTTTCGGCCGATAAAGGGCATATTCTCGAACGGACACATATGGCGCCATCGAGCATTGCCACGGAGGTTGCTGGGAGCGACAACTCAGTACTTCAGACGTCTTCCCGTGCCGAACCATGGTGGCGAATGCTTCATGGTTCAATTGGAAATAGCGTTCGCCATAATTGTCTGCCCACACGAGAAATGAGAGCTTCTTCAAATCGATATTGTCGATGTTCTCTCTGATGAATTCATCAGGAATGCCTGTCTTTGACAAGACGACGGAGCAATCCTCGTTTGACTCAACAACGGCCCCAAAGTTAGTCTTCGAATCGTCAACCACAGCACAGGACTCATTTCGCCGTTCCGAGTTTGTGTTCGGGGCCTTGGGATCTAAGAGCATGTCACGCAAAGCGGCTGCCTCAGCATTGGAAACAAACAACTCTGACTTGCCTTCACTTGCTGTCGTTTCAGCGTTTTGGCCAGGAGGTATTGTCGATCGTTGGTCGCGCTCACAATTCAAAGATGAGACTTGGTTGAATTGGCTGTTTTGAGTAGTCGAGGCGACATCCTCAGGGGGCGCGGTCGACAATTCTTTGGCCCGTTTGTACAGTTCGAGCAGCGACAGCTTCTCGCCGACGACATCGACGTAGGAAGAATGGAGGATACGTACTATCCACTCGGCACTTGTTGCGTTTCCAAGGTCCCGTCCCCGAAACCCGCCGGATTCGAAGGCCTCAATAATTTCGACAGTCGGCGTCTCGAATGCGGTCTCTCCCAAAATGTTGGGCAAGTCGTCGACGGCTTGCCCGAAATCCCAAAGCAATTCGGCTTGGGAACGATTCTGTTTGAAACCAACATTCGCCATCTTGACGTCCGTCCATGCCATCGTGAGGCATCCACACCGGGTGCGGACCACCTACGAGGTTCTCATGTTATCACCGGGTGTGATCAACGACAACGACTCTTACGTTCGTAGCGTACGTAGTCGGCGACAGCGTGACGTTGTGGCGGGTGAACCGTCGCTTCACCTGCCTTTCATCGGGCGCTCCCGCGGATGAAATGGCGCTCTTTGTCGCGTTACGTGAGTCAACCCCTGATGCCCTGACGCGGATTCATTTGAGTCAGAGCCCGGCAAGCTACTCGAGATCTGTGTCGATGCCGAGCATCGAGCCTGCCACCAACGCAAAGGTACCCCAACCTCCCAGCACTCGACTCGGACACATCTGTGCCTCAGAGCTGCCAGCGGGGTGATTCAAGGGCCTTGGTGCCGCCGGAAGGCCCCGGCCGCGTACGCGGCGGCAGTGGGTGGCAACCGTAAGGGCTGTAATTTCGATCACTTGCATAACGACCTTGACTGACCCCTCTCCCGGTGATCGTGTCTCCGCATGGCGAGACGGTCGCGGACGGCGAAGCAGCATAAGAGGACGGCAGAGGAGCTGGCACCACCTGGGATGCGTGAGGAGTTGGAGGGAGCCCGGCTCAACATGCTGGCGTTCTTCCGTGCGCTCGACCGCCTTCACTTGGCGCAGGATCGCCCGCCGGAGCTGCACGAGTTGTTCGAACTCGACGCCGATTTTGCCGAGTCTCTCTGGGGGCTCGACCAACCGGTCGGGCGCTACGACATGGAGATGATGACGGCGGACACAGTAGCTTCGTTGCTGGCGATTGGTGACGCCGTCAGCGAGTTCCTGCGGACGTTGAGCGAAGGAGGATGGATGGCATCGCGCTGCATGCATGAAGGCCGTCCGTGCGTCTCTGGTGCTTGCCGATGCATACCTGCAGGTCCCCGGTCGCGACCCGACCGCGCCGGCGAAAGCCCCGAGCCGATGACGCTGCCTGCACTGCAACCCATCCTGGACGCAGCCGTCGCCTCGTTCGAGCAAGTCGTCGAGCGCGACGAGCAAACCACTGTGTTGCCGAACCTTCTCGCCGTGGTGATTGAGGTGGGCAAGTTCGTGACGGCCCTCGGGTTGGCAATGATCCAACGATACGTCGACGCGCGTCTTCGCCAGACCAAGGCCGAGCGGTCACACCCAGGGCGATGCCCTTCCTAGTGTTGGTTGAGCCGACGTGCTATCTGCACATGCATGCATTCACAGCTAGAGCCTTCGGCGTCCGCTACAAGCACGTTCTGGCCATCAAGTCGTCGTTGGCTCCCGGCGGGAGTCTTTGCCACGCTGTTCATCACAGCCGCCTGCACCCTGATCCACACCCCTGCGAGGCGCGATCCGTTTGTCGGACTCGGGCGTCCGGCACCGTCAAGCTTCAAGACGCTGAAGGTCGCGCTGGCGTTTTCGGAGAATACCAAGCAGTTGCTTGAGCTGTTGCGCAAGAACCAAGCGATCGCGGTGGAGCACGGTGTTACTCCCGACCCCGAGGCGGCCGGCAGCTTCGAGAGGAGCGTAGAACGTTTCGGCAGCCACTTCGCTTCGGTGACGCGGATCGATGAGCCCGCGCAAGCCAGGGGGCTCGACGTGGATCTCGTGGTCGTGTGGGACAGCTTCGTGACCATGACAGGAGTATTGAGCCAAAAGATCGAGATCGAGCAGGGTGCCATCTTCCTGGCCGTCGATGGGACACAGATCGAACACTTACGCGCGAGCGCGAAACGGGAGATGAGCCTCTCCGAGAGCAAGACCGCCTCGCTCGATGCTCAACGGGAGGTTGAGGCCCGTTTTGAGGACGCGCTACGGGGGTCAGCCAAGCTCATCACCTTTGCCGAAGGACGCGCACCCGGGGCGGCCCCGCCAGCCGCCGTAGCAAGCGCGGCCCTGCGAGTGCCGTCGCGCATGGTCGTCGTGCCTCTCCGGGCGGCGGGCGGTGTGCGGTCCGAGGTGTGTGGGTTGCTCACCAATTACATGTTGTCGCTCCTCGATCGTGTGGGAGGGCTGCAAACGGTGGGGCAGGCGGACGTCGATGCCATGCTCGGACTGGAGAAACAAAAGGACATCCTCGGCTGTACGAGCACTGCCTGCGCCGCAGAGATTGGCGGCGCGCTGGGCGCCGACCTGTTCCTTTACGGCGAGGTTGGCAAGGTCGGCTCTTCGTATGCGATCAACATGACCATCGTGCGAACGGCCACGTCGAGCGTGGGCACGCGAGTGAGCCGAATGACTCCGCAGGACGAGGATTCCCTGCGAGCGGAGATCCCTGCCATGGTCGCCGAGCTGGTCAATGGGCTCAACGACTCGCGTTGACCCCCAACATGCTGCTCGCCCCAATGCGGCGTGAGCCTACCGTTGAATTCGAGTATGGTTGTACTATGCTCACATCTATGTTGTGCGAGCGTCTGACGATGTTGGCAGCGCTACTGTCCTCGTGCGCATGCCTCGCTCGAGTTGGCATGGAGTTTCCAGCCAACGAGCTCGAGGGTGATGACACAGTGCTCGGCGATGACCGCTTTGTGTTGGGTGACCACACCCCAATGGGTGATTCCACGCCAATGGGAGACAACCTGGGCTCATCAGGAGACGCAGACGGTTTTTCGGGAGACAACCTGGGCTCATCAGGAGACGCAGACGGTTTTTCGGGAGACAACCTGGGCACATCAGGAGACGCAGACGGTTTTTCGGGAGACCCAGCCGCAATAACCTCGCTCACCTACGCCGAGCCGGTTGCCATCTACCTGACCTCCAGCGTGATCGATGACAATGTGCCAACTTTTTTGGGTGGCACGGCCAGCAGTTACGCAATAACCCCACCACTGCCCGCCGGACTGACCATCGACACGATCACGGGAGTGCTCAGCGGTCTTCCAAGTGCTGCAACGGCGCCTGCCGATTACACGGTGACCGCGGTCAGCAGCAGCGGCAATGCCTCCACCACCATCCGAATAACGGTCAAGGGAGCGCCCTATTTCGGCTTGACGATTGCGTCCACGGCCGCCTTCACCGGCGGATGGACAACAGCGGATGCTGACAGCGGCTCCGGTCAAACCGCGGACGGCCGTTTGAGCTCTCCCCAAGGCATCGCAGTCGATGAAAGCCATGACTTGTTCTACGTTGCCAACGCCAGCGCTCATCGTATCGACCGCTATGTTCTGTCAACGGGTGCCTACGCCGGTTGGATCGGCAAGGTGGCCGGCGTCTCGCCCACGGGCGGCGCAGCCGGTTGCACCACCGCCACCCAGGGCACACCCACTCCCGGTTGGTGTGTCGGCGGTTTGTCCACCTACTCGCAGATTGGCGACGGCGGCCTCGACGCCCCAACCTCCATCGCCCTCGAT
>MGST01000087.1 GCA_001798605.1 Deltaproteobacteria bacterium RIFOXYA12_FULL_58_15
CTTGAGCTTCTTGCAGCTTCGCGCGTAACTCGGCGTCAGCCGTGAAACTGACTTTGTATCGGTCCTCACTCAACACGGCCACCTGATCACGTTGCGATACATGTTGCGATACACCTTGCGATGCACCTTGCGATGCACCTTGCGATGCGACCGCGGCCTTGCGCTGCGCCGACACGGCGCACTGTGCCGATACGCCGGCCGTAGGTGGGGGGCTCACCGGTTCCACGGGTGCACAGCAGAGGGGTTCGTGACTTGCGACCTTCTCGGGACACGAGGTCGACGAATGATCCGCTTGGGATTGTGTTGTTCCTAATGGCGTTGAGGTTGCACTCGGCGTTCTTGTCGGAAGCTTGCGCACTCGAGCCGTGACGTCGGGTTTTGGAAACCTCCACGCGAGAAGTTTTTCAATGCCACGCTTACTCTGGTGAGTGGCTGCATGAACCAGTTCTTCGAGATTCTCGCAGGTCAGGTGCGGAGCCAACAAACAGATGCCGGTCAGATGAAGCTCACCTTGGGCGAGCTTGGTCAAAAGAACCGGGTACTTTCGCGCCAGACGGGCTGCCGTGATCCGTTTGTAGGCCATGCTTTCCGAGAGAAAGAGCTCGTCGACAGTGAATTGAAACATGCTAGAGAACGCGCGCTCGCGATAGAGGCGGCGGTGATCGACCTCACCCATGTACGCCAGAATATCGGCCTCCAATAGGCAATCGTCTTTGAGCAGGGCTTCGAGTTGTTTTACCAAGTCCTCGTTGTTGAGTTCTTTGACAAAGCGGTTCATCTCCTCGCGCTCACTCGAGTTTCTGTTACTGATGTTCATGCTCATGGATCCCCCTGACCGTTTGGAATGTACCCAGTATACTAACACACCGTCGTGAACGGCTCTGCAGTGGCGCGGGATTGGCGCAGAGAGGTGCAATTCGCCCGGGGACCGCACACTTTGCAACCAAGACGGCTGCGAGCCAAGGGACGCGCTCTGAGGCTGCTGTGCGGCTATTTTATGGCGAACCATTCGCCGAAAAATTCCTCACGTACGAGACGTCAAGTGAAAAATGAACAAAATGGGGGCAACGAGACAGCGCACGTACTTTTCTCGCGTTCTTTCTTCTCACGTTCTTTTTTGCCCACCACCGAGCAGACACAACTGGCTGCGCCTTTTCGTGCGATTTCCTGCCCCGCTCACTCAAGCTTGGTGGCGATTGTCGTGAATTGGCTTGGTGCATGACTCTCCTCCTTGACCGTTTTTTTGTTTGCCGGCTTTTACCCGAAACAGACGCAGCTGCCATGACAATCAGCCCCCTATGGTTCGGCAACCACGATCGGGGGACCGGCGGACCACGGACCACGGTCCACCGGGTATTGTGCCGATTTCGCGTAACTTGCTGTCAGTCCCCCAAGCGCCGTCCTCTTGGTGCGTGATTGTCCCTGGGAGTGTGATAATAGATCTCAAACCAAACCTTGGGATCATGACGCTGACCTTCGTGTCACGGCCCCCGAACCGAGGATGCAATGACCGACGCAAACAACCCCACGGGCGGAAACAGACCCCCATCCCAAACCCAAGAGGGTCAGGTCATCCCAGCTGAGAATCCCTACCAGACTCCGAATGCTGCGGCAGTGTCCCAGGGTCCCAAGACTTCGAGCCTGGCCATCACCGGTTTCATCCTGGCGCTCATGCCCTTGGTTTGCACCAACTTCGTCGGCATCATTCTAGGCATCATCGCTCTGACGAAGATTTCTGCGCAGCCAGCGATGCTCAAGGGCAAAGGGCTTGCCATTGCTGCCATTGTCATCGGTGCGATGTGGTCGGCTGTGGGTATCTTGGGTATCTTGGCTGCCATCGCCATCCCAAACTTCATCAACTTCCAAGCTCGGGCCAAACAGAGCGAGGCCAAGATGAACCTGAAGGCTATCTTTGTCGGTGCAAAGTCGAGCTTTGCCGAGAACGGCAAGATGGGTACGACATTTGAGGCCATCGGTTTCAAACCAGACGGCACGCGCTACACCTATTACTTTGGCGACGACAGTATTGAGCCAGAGCAGGCGCTCGCAGAGCCGCTGCCAGATGAGGTTGAAACCTTCGTTGAGCCCGACTCGGGCAAATTCCGAGCTGTCGCCATTGGCAACGTCGACTCCGATGACACCCTCGATGTTTGGATCATTGACGACGAGAACCACCTGGAGAACATCAGCAACGACGTCGACGAGTACTAGCCGTTTGTCGTTTCGATTCCGGAAACAGCAATCAATCAGATCGTCAAAGGTCGTCAAAGGTCGTCGGCAAAAACGGCGCTGGTGATTTCTGCGGGTGCAAGTGGCATGGTGAGCAAACCACGTCGCTCGGTGGTCTCGGAGAAGATGTTGGGTCGCACCGGAAAACGGGTTGGGTAGTAACACCACTCGCTGATCAGCATACAACCCGCGTCATAGACGCTCGGGCAGCTCTGCAATTTCTCCCGCACTTTGCGAGTCAAACAGCCATCGATTGCTCTGGCGAGCGCGTGCTCGTCGAACCTGGTTGGCACGAAGGGCGTGTCATCGATTGCTGAAGATGGGGGTTGGGGTGTGCCACCAACCCAGAGACTCGCCGCATCACCATGGGCAAACGGATCGACGGGTTCGCCTTTGTGCCACACATTGAAGTGAACATGGGGTATGCCACAAGGCCCCGACGCAATGGCGTCCAGACCGCTGTAGCCCGAAAGGGCCATGGTCTCACCGCGCTCGAGCTGTTGACCCTCCTCCACGAGGAACCGAGCCAAGTGAGCACAGCAAGTAAAGAGGCCACCGCCATGATCGAGGACCAATTTGTTGCCGCCGCGATTGTACTCACAATAACGTCTGACGACCCGCCCGGGAGCTGGGGCAACCACGGTCGTTCCAACAGGTATGGCGAGATCTGTACCGTTGTGACTGTCATAGGTCATGCCACGACCGCGAAAGTCGCGCACCTGCGTAACCCTGACCGACCAACCGTCTTTGATGGGGGTCTGCAGATGGTTGAACAAATTGGTGATGATCGCGCGGTTGGGGATGATGAATTTGCCCCGCCACAATGGAATCCCCAGGCGTGGATTGTAAAGCCGAAGACTCGACAGTCCAAATCGGGACGGTGGAACATCTTCCGCACCGCGCAGGGCCAACCATGTTTCGCGCAACCGCGACGGCAGGTCGTACAACCCCAACGCTTCTCTCAATGCTATCGGTGTCGTCATGGTCGCGACGTTATCAAGCGGTCCCTGAGTTGGCCACAACACGTCGTCAATTTGGGTGTGCAAACCACTGGTCGGGCCGTGGCCCGATCGCCGGACAGCTGACAAAAGTACTTCTGTCGATATCATTTTCATTTTGTGGCAGGCACGAGTCTTACGCTTTTCGAAAAAATGCCAACATTTCAACAAAGTGATTACTTTGTACGTGCCGGACAAAGTCGCCGAGTGTCAGACCCATTTGGCATAAACAGTCTCCAGCATACGGAAACATTTGTTCAGTGGTTGGGTTTGGGATAAAAGCACACAGTCCACTTTTTCGGGAGCTAACATGGCATCTAACAACAACGC
Source organism: Deltaproteobacteria bacterium RIFOXYA12_FULL_58_15 (assembly GCA_001798605.1). Lineage (GTDB taxonomy): Bacteria > Myxococcota > XYA12-FULL-58-9 > XYA12-FULL-58-9 > XYA12-FULL-58-9 > XYA12-FULL-58-9. The sequence goes on from MGST01000087.1 coordinate 3,558, forward strand.
ATTTGATCGTGAAAAGGCAATCGAGCTGGCTATTGGTGCCATCGAGAAGCAATTTGGCAAGGGTTCAATTATGCGCCTCGGAGAAGACGAGGTCATTCAGGATATCCCCGTGATTTCCACGGGGGCTATCGGTCTCGATGTAGCCTTGGGAATCGGTGGAGTACCACGTGGCCGTGTCGTCGAGATTTACGGTCCGGAATCGAGTGGCAAAACCACTTTGGCCTTGCATGTTGTCGCGGAGGCTCAGAAGAAGGGTGGAATTGCTGCGTTTGTTGACGCTGAGCACGCACTCGATACATTGTATGCGCGCAAGCTGGGCGTTCGCACCGACGATTTGCTGATTTCTCAGCCCGATACTGGAGAGCAGGCGCTGGAAATCACGGAGATGTTGGTCCGATCCAACGCCGTTGATGTTCTGGTCATTGACTCAGTGGCGGCGTTGGTGCCGCGCGCTGAGATCGAAGGCGAGATGGGCGATGCCCACGTCGGTCTGCAGGCCCGCTTGATGAGCCAGGCGTTGCGCAAGCTCACGGGTGTTATCGCTAAGAGCCGGACTTGTGTCATCTTCATCAATCAGATCCGCATGAAGATTGGCGTCATGTTTGGCAGCCCCGAAACCACCACTGGCGGCAATGCACTCAAGTTCTACGCCAGCATTCGTATGGATATTCGCCGCATCGGTGCCATCAAAGACCAGGACGCCGTCCTGGGTAACCGCACCCGTGTCAAGGTTGTCAAAAACAAGTTGGCACCCCCGTTCCGCGAGCACGAGTTCGACATTCTCTACGGTGAAGGCATCTCCCGCTCCGGTGATCTGCTCGATTTGGGCACCGAAGTTGGGATCATCGACAAGGCCGGATCATGGTACTCCTACCAGGGCGAGCGCATTGGTCAGGGGCGCGAACAGTCAAAGGAAACGCTCAAATCCAACACGCGAATGGCTAGCGACATCGAAGAACGAATCCGCCTGCACTTTGGTTTGGTACCTTCCCCAATCGGTGACGTCATCGAAAACACCGATGCCGATGCCAAAGGCGGCACCGCCAAGGATGTCAACGCCAAGGATGTCAACGCCAAGGATGTCAACGCCAAGGACGTCAACGCCAAGGACGTCAACCCCAAGTACGTCAATGATGACAACGCCACGGACATCGCCGAGGATATCAACGTCAATGTAGCCAAGGTCGTTTCCGCATCTGCCGAAGCCACAGCGGTGGCCCACGCTGTGGGCAAGACCACCGGGGGTGGCAATGGCAGCATCAGGCGTAAGGGCAAGGAATCCAACGCTTGAGCGGTTGGTCCAAGGCCAAGACGGTGAGGCACACTTCCAACCCGCGGGCGAATAATGCCCAACACCTGCGAGCTGACAACAGGCGGTCACACCCGTAAGATCATCCACCTCGATCTCGACGCATTCTTTGCGTCTGTCGAGCAACGGGATGATCCCAGTATCCGCGGCAAACCTGTCGTGGTTGGCGGGCCCTCGCAACGAGGGGTTGTCGCAGCTGCCTCGTACGAAGCACGCAAGTTTGGAATACGTTCGGCCATGCCCATGGTCGAAGCGATGCGCCGCTGTCGTGATTTGGTGGTTATTTCCGGTCGTCGGGATGCCTACACCGAAGCCAGCGAGCAGGTGTTTGATATCTTTCGTCGCTACACGCCTCTGGTCGAAGGGCTCTCCATTGATGAGGCCTTTCTCGATGTCACTGGCAGCCAGGGATTGTTTGGTTCAGCGGAGGCGATCGCTCGACGTCTCAAGAAGGAAATCAAGGCCGAGGTCGGTCTCACGGTCTCGGCGGGCGTTGCCCCGAATAAGTTTGTCGCGAAGATCGCCTCGGAGCTAGACAAACCCGATGGCCTCGTTGTCGTTCCCGACGAAGAAGTCGTCACGTTCCTTGCACCTCTGCCCATCGAAACTATGTGGGGTGTTGGCCCTAAGGCGGCAGCGCGTTTGCATGCGGTCGGCATCAAGACGATTGGAGACCTCGCGAGTACCTCACCCGCGGACCTCGAGCGCATCTTGGGGATCTGGGGCACGCAGGTGCATCATCTCGCCAATGGCATCGACCACCGACCCGTCGTGGTCAGCCACGTCGCCAAGTCAGTGGGGGCCGAGGAAACCTTCGATCACGATCTTCGCCGCAGCGAGGACCTAGAGCCGCGGCTGTTGTCCCAGGCCCAACGGGTTGCTCGACGTTTGTGGGCGAGTGGTTTGTGTGGACGAATCGTGGTGCTCAAGGTCAAGTACGCGAACTTTGAGCAGCAGAGCAAACGCAAACGGCTCGCCGATCCAATGTTTGACACGGATTCGATCTACAATGCAGCACGGGAGCTTCTGGGGCGTTTTCCCATGGGTGGTCGTGGGGTTCGCCTCACCGGCGTGACAGTTTCCGATTTGTCACCGGGGCCGCCGCCACGCACCCTCTTCGTTGATCCGGTTCAGCAGAAGCGTCAGCGAATTGAAGAGCTTGCCAACAGTATTCGTGACCGCTTCGGAGGAAACAGCCTCACCCGAGCAACTCTCCTCGGGGAGACCGACCCGCATATCTCGAAGTGAAGCAATCCCGATACGCAACTCTGTGAATCTCTGCGAATCACACCCATTTTCGTTTACCCCGTTTTGTGGCAGTGTGCCGCGCAAATCGCGACATCGCATCATCGCATCTTAGGAGCACGATCATGGCAGAGTTTGAATACATCCCTTCGCTTCCACTCGGCCCCGATGAGACCGAATATGAGCTACTCACCAAAGACTATGTGCGCACCGAGAAAATGGGTAACCACGAATTTCTGGTGATTGCTCCCGAAGGCCTGACCTTCCTCGCCAACAAGGCCTTTCACAATGTCGCGTTTTTTTTGCGCGGTGCCCACAATGACAAAGTAGCCAAAATCCTCGACGATCCCGAAGCGTCGGAGAACGACAAATTCGTCGCCACGGCGATGCTCAAGAACGCCATCGTTTCGAGTGGTGAGCAGCTGCCGTTCTGCCAGGACACCGGCACGGCAACCATTGTTGCCAAAAAAGGCCAGAAGGTTTTTGTTGACGGCGATGACGTCGAGCTCCTCACCCGAGGAGTTTGGGAAACCTACACCACCGACAACCTGCGCTACTCGCAGACCGCACCGCTCACCATGTACGGCGAGAAGAACACCGGCAACAACATGCCGCCGCAGATCGACATCTATGCCGTCGGAGGCAACGAGTATAAGTTTCTGTTTGTCGCGAAAGGTGGCGGCTCTGCCAACAAGACCACCCTCTTTCAACAGACCAAGGCCCTGCTCAATCCGGCGAGTCTCGAGAAATTTCTGGTAGAGAAGATGTTGGGCCTTGGGACTGCCGCGTGCCCGCCTTATCACCTGGCGTTCGTGGTCGGCGGCACATCGGCGGAGACCAATCTGAAGATGGTCAAGCTCGCGTCCACCGGCTACCTCGACAACCTGCCGCGCGAAGGCAACGGCGGCGGACAGGCGTTTCGCGATGTTGAGATGGAAGAGAAGCTGACCCAGGCCGCCTACAAATCTGGCTTTGGTGCCCAGTTCGGTGGCAAGTACTTCGTCCACGACGTCCGCGTCATTCGTTTGCCACGTCACGGCGCATCGTGTCCGGTGGGCATGGGCGTCTCTTGCTCGGCGGACCGTAACACCAAGGCGAAGATCAACAAGAATGGCATCTGGATTGAGAAGCTCGACAAGAACCCATCCCGTTTCCTCGAGAAGCTCGGCGAGGTCAAAGGCAGCGCCGAAGCGGTGAAGATCGATCTCAACCGGCCGATGAAAGACGTGCTTGCGGAGCTCAGCAAGTACCCAGTTAAGACTCGACTGTCTTTGAGCGGCAGGCTCATCGTCGGCCGAGACATTGCCCACGCCAAGCTCAAGGAGCGGCTCGATTCAGGTGAGGGTCTCCCTGAGTATTTGCTCAAACACCCGATCTACTATGCGGGTCCGGCGAAGACCCCAAAGGGCATGGCCTCAGGCTCCTTTGGCCCCACCACCGCTGGACGCATGGACGCCTATGTCGATCTTTTTCAGTCCAAGGGCGGTTCCATGATCATGATAGCCAAGGGCAACCGCTCCCAGGCCGTCACCGACGCATGCAAAAAGTACGGCGGCTTCTATCTCGGCAGCATCGGCGGCCCAGCAGCGGTGCTCGCCCAAGAGAGTATCAAAAAGGTCGAAGTCCTCGAGTACCCCGAGCTCGGCATGGAAGCCATCTGGTCCATCGACGTCGAGGACTTCCCGGCCTTCATTCTCGTCGACGACAAGGGCAACGACTTCTTCAAGATGCTGTAGCCTGAGCCCGTCGTCGGTAGCGACCTCTTCGATATGAAGTAGCCCAAACCAGCACAGAAGTGGCCCAAACCAGCACAGGTTGATGCGGCCAATATTCGTCACCATGATAGTGACAACCTGAATTGTTGGGTTGTCGACGTGTAGGGCTGTCGGGTTACAAGATTGTTGGGTTGTCGATGCGTAAGACTGTCGGGTTACAGGATTGTTGAGTTGTCACCATGCGATCTGCGTTTGCGGTTTGGTTGATTGTTGCATCGCTCATCTATGCGGCGGTGAACTATTACGTTTGGGTCCGGCTGCTGCGCAATACCGCCCTGTCGTCACGGTGGCAGTTGGTCCTTTCGATCGTTTTCGTGTGCCTCGCCATGTCGGTGCCTGCGGTGTTCATCGGCGCCAGAGCGTTCGGATTGAGCTTCTCATTTGCGTTTTGGCCGGCGTTGCTCTGGAGCGCGGTGGTCGTTCTCCTGTTGTTCTTCCTCGGCAGCACAGACCTCGTGCGGGCCCTGGTTTGGCTTGTCCAACGTCTCACTAATGCTAGCAGCACGGTCGATCCCGAACGGCGATTGTTCATCTCGCGAATGATTGCAGGTGGTGCAACGGCCCTGTCCTTCGGCATGGTTGCATATGGTGCCAGAGAGGCCCTGGGGGGCGTCAGCGTGCGACGGGTGGCGGTGACCCTAGGTCGCTTGCCGGCCGCCCTCAATGGCATGACCATCGCACAAATCACCGATCTCCACGTCGGCCGCGGCGTTGGGAAATCATACGTCGAAGAAGTGGTGCGCCAGGTCAACAACCTCAGACCCGATATCATTGCCATCACGGGCGACCTCGCCGATGGCTCCCCTGCTGAGTTGGCGGAGGCTGTCCAACCCTTGGCACAATTGCACGCCTCCCATGGTGTCTATTTTGTTGCGGGCAACCACGATCACTATTCAGGCATCGAGCCTTGGAAACAATTCCTCCGACAGATCAACATCCAGGTTCTGCACAACCAACGGGTGTCCATCGAGCACAAAGGGCACTTTCTCGAGCTTGCGGGTGTCGACGACCCCGCCGGCGCTAACAACGGTGGAGGACCCGATGTCGCCGCGGCGCTCGCTGGCGTTGATCCCACACGCGAGGTTGTGTTGTTGGCACACCGACCGAGTGAGATCTTTGCGGCCGCCAAGGAAGGCGTCGGATTGCAGTTGTCAGGACACACCCACGGTGGGCAATTCTGGCCGTTCACCTGGTTCGCCCATCTCGTGTTTCCCTACGTTTCCGGCCTGCATCAACATGACAATACCCAAATCTACGTGAGCCGAGGCGCGGGATATGTCGGGCCTCCTGTCCGTGTGGGTGCCCCCGCTGAGCTAACACTCGTTGAGCTTCATAGCGTTGAGGCGACAACATAGATCCTCAGATCTAGCGTACGAATCGGGCGACGACCTCGAGATGATCCGTGTGGGGGAACATATCGACCGAGGTTACCCGATCGATACGGTAGCCAGCGTCGAGGAGAAGATTGCCATCGCGGACCAGGGCGTCGAGGCTGCAGGCGATGTAAAGAATGGTTGCTGAGTCGATGCGCCCGAGCTCAGAGATCACCCGCGGATGACAACCGCCGCGTGGCGGATCGAGGATGACCACATCGGGATGGGGTTCGAGGACCTCGTGCATCACGTCTTCGGTGCGACCACGCGCAACGCGCAGGGATCTACAGCCGGTCTGCTCAATCCACTCGTGCAAGTCTGCCACCGCATACGGATTGCTCTCCGCAACAATTGCTTTGTTCCACCGCTCCTCGGTGAGACGAGCAAAGACGCCGACGCCGCCGTACAGATCCGCGAGATGCGGGAATCTCGTTGGCAACATGCCCAAGACTTGTTCGACGAGGATCTCGGCACCGGTGAGCGAGGTCTGAAAAAACGCGCCTGCGGAGACGTGAAAGGCTTGGTTCGCCAAGTGAAATACTGTCCGTTTGTTGCCTGCCAGGTGAACGTGTTCGTCCCCCAGGAGGTAGCTCGAGCGGCCTGGGTTGACTGACAGGTGCACGCCCGACACCCCAGGCAGCATGACGATCCGCCGAGCGATCTCGTTGCCGCCGGGAATCGTGTGACTCTTGCCAACGAGCGTGACCTCTGCAGCTCCGCTTTGGGGATCGACCCGCACTCCCAATCCATGCAGCCAACCCTTGTCTGAATTTGGGGCGGTGGCGGTGATTGGCGACGACGCCAGCACCTGTTGCACCATGGCGGCAGTCGCCAGGGTCAGGGGGTGTTGTACCGGACAGCCCGCGACATCGAGCAGTCGGGAGCTGTGGCGTTCGTACAACCCCAGGCGAAACGGCGGTTCGCGGCGACCGTCGGGAATTGCCGGCATCAAGAGTCGAGTGCGGTAACCAAAGGGAGGGGTGAGACCGACAACGGGCTCGATGCAGTCCGTCGCGCACATGTGCGCGAGACGCTCGAATAGCATCTTACGTTTGTTCCGTAACTGCTTGCCGTACTCGACGTTCTGGTTGGCGCAACCACCACAACGGCCAAACAGGGAACAAAGAGCCTTGGGATATGAGCGCGGCGTCGTCACCTTCTCCGCTTCCTAACGACAGAGGATGTCACGGATCTCCATGGATTGTGATTCGTATGTGACCTCGAGACGCTCCCCGGTTTGGATAGAGCGGCGCAATACGGCGACGAGTTCCTGAAAATGTCGCTCGATCCAGTAGCACCCGGGCTTCGTGGCAAACTTGATGCCCAAGCGGTCCTTCTCTTCTTCGATGGCCACCACATGGCTGCGAAAAGTGGTGTTCATCTGGGAAGCCTACCATCCTCATGGCTGAGTGCATATGGTCCGTAGAGTTTGGAACGTCCGCGTTGTCGTAACTGTCGTCACTGTTTAACGTGTTGCCAGGTCACTTTCCAAGATGTATGGCGCAGCCGTTGAACAATACACGGATAACACGAATGTGGATGGAGAGCATGATTCGTCGTCTCGTTCTGGTTTTTGCCGCACCAATATTGTTTCTGGGTTGTGGCGAGGCAGAGGATTCGGCAGCGGCGCCCAATTATGCGGTTGTGACCGGTGCCTGTGGTGACACCCGTTCGGCCTTGCAAAGCCAAACATCGGCGGTTGTCAACGGCTCGACGAGTTGGAGCTCTTCGGTGGTCAACCTCTCAGCGGGGCAAGCTTTGGCCGTCGGGGCCATTCTCTATCGAGATCTTGGCTGGGAACACAATTGTACCGCGACGTTGATCGCTGAAGATGTTGTTTTGACCGCAGCCCATTGCGTCGCCGATGAAGTTACCAGAGTGATCGAATCGGCAGCGGATGTCCGTTTTGCCATGGGCGCTGACATGGGCAGCAAAGACGGCGTGGTCAATGTGTCGCAGGTGGTGGTGCATACGGGATTCGTTGTACCGATGACCGGCGCCGCCCATGATGTCGCATTGTTGATCTTGAGTGAGCCCGCGACCAACGAAGTTCCAAGTGTTGTCCCCATCGAGCCCAACTGCAACGCCGTCTCATTGGCAGGACAGGACGTACAAAACGTCGGCTACGGTTGCACCGACGGCGACTGCTACGACTACAACGACGAGCGGTTATGGGTGGTTCAGGATGTGGCCAGCGCCACGTCCTCTGATTTCGTGGTCGATGGACACGGTGTCTCTGGCGTTTGTTTTGGTGATTCCGGAGGGCCTGCGCTGTGGACAGTGCCCGAGATGGGTATTCGCGTGATGGGGGTTTTGTCCTGGGGAGATCCCGACTGCACACACCAGGACCATTTCACCGCGACAAACAACGAGTGTGATTTCATCGATGACTATGTCGACCTCACACCGGTGGTGAGCTGTGTTGACATTGACCCCCTTGGAGAGTGTAGCGGCAACCTGCTCACCTATTGTCTCGGCGACACCATGTACAATGTCGACTGCGCTGCGAACGATCGCGTTTGTGGCACTGATTCCACTGGTCAAAAGGGGTGTCTCGACTCGTGCATGGGGGAGACATCGGATGGCCGTTGTGACGGACAGAACGCCGTGTGGTGTGAAGGCGGACAAGTTCGCACCCGCCGTTGTGCTGAGTGCGGTCAGAGCTGTGGTTGGTCCGACAGCCACAGCGGCTTCTATTGCCTCTGAGCTGAAACCGACCCTCTGCCTGAACGCGAGCGCTTTGTCATTCGGGGGCGCTCGACAGCCATATTGGTTTGACCATCACCCTCTGGGTTGCAACCAAGCACGATCATTCGGGCGGAAGATCCCCTTTGCCGACGATGTTGAACGTCTCTGATTCCGTGTCGAATACCACCGCAACATCACCTCGGGAGAGCTGCGCAACCACCGCATCTCTCTTTTGCAACAAGGTCTTCTCCTGAAGGCCATAGTCGGTGCCATCACGGGTGACAAACTCTTCGACGAGGCGTTGCAAGGATTCGGGATCTATTGCTTTGAGTGGAACTCGAACTGCGCTCATTTTCGTCAACTCCGGGACCTGTCACTGGCAACCTGCGAATTGCGCCGATTTGAATCTATCACCTGGTGTCTGGTTTGGCACTGCCAGTGAGATTGGGCCGTGGTGGTCCGTCCGCAATGACTCGTTGCAGAGGTCACCATGGGTTACTGCCGCCATGGGTTACTGCCGCCATGGGTTACTGCCGCACTATTCAAAGGCGATTTTCGGTGTTATGGCGTCTGCAGCCTCTGTGATGGATGGGCTCATATGATGTATTCAGAAACAATGCGTCTAGTGATCACCGCAGTTGCTTTCTGCTGTCTCGGCAGCACCGGGTGTTGGGACTCGCGCGTCGGTGATTGCACCGACGAAGTCGGATTTGTCGCCTTAGCCATGACCCAAGGCTGGATAGCCCCCGGCGTGTACGACGAATCTGCCGGGGCCGTCGAGTGGTCGCCGACCGGCAACATCCCAGAGAACGAATGCTTCACCCCATTTGAGACTGGAGTCTACGACCCCACCGCTGGCGGGGTGGTGTGGAGACCGGTTGGGTACGAGGGTCACTCGGAGCAGCGTTTGCGCTTTTCACTGGGGCTCTATGATCCTGACAATGCCGATGTTCAATGGCGAGACTCCCGATACGACAACGATGACGATCCATTTCCCGTCTTTGAAACCGGGGTCTACGATCCGGACGCCTCTGGTATCGTGTGGAAACAGGCTTACTTCCAAAACACTGACGATCCGTTTCCCGTCTTCGAAACCGGGGTCTACGATCCGGACACCGCTGGCGTCGTGTGGAAACAGGCTCACTTCCAGAACACTGACGATCCGTTTCCCGTTTTCGAAACCGGAGTCTATGATCCAGACGCCCCAGGCGTGATGTGGAAACAGGCTCGTTACGATAACGATGATGACCCATTTCCCGTCTTCGAGACTGGCGTGTTTGACTGGAACCTCGGGGCGGTTGAATGGAAGTGGGCGACCTACAATGGTGAAGAGGCTCGCTTCCCCGAGTTCGAGGTCGGGGTCTACAACCATACTCTCGACGCCGTCGAATGGGAATCGGCGGTCTACGATCCAAATGCCCACACCTTGACGATACCATTCGGCGTCTACAACCCTGTGGCTGGAAGCGTCGAATGGCGTCGCTTGGAAACGCGATTGGAGTAGATTCTCAAGTCCGCTCTCACAATGGTGGCGTCGGTGCCATTGGCTTCTGTCGTCATCGGTAAAACGTTCTTGCAATTGCCCGTTGACTTTCAAGAGCCCACGTTGCACAAAGCTCGCATTGGTTGGTCAAGGGAAGTCGGTTAAAAGCCGACGCGGTCCCGCCGCCGTAAGTGGGGACGAAACCGGCAAATAGCCACTGGGGGCGAAAGCCCACGGGAAGGTGCCGGAGGTAGATCGATCCACGAGCCGGAAGACCTGGCGCAACCAGATGGCAAGAACTTCCCTCGGGGACAGGGGAATGCTGCTGGGATCAGCCAACAGTCTTCCGCGCTGCCTATGGCACCCAAGGTGTCTCGGTGGCTCTCCGAGGGGCATGACCCCGGAGATTGGGCATGGTCTGTCGGCACCCGTTGAACGCAATTCCCTGCACAATTTGTCTCATCCTTTCGTTGATGGGTTGCGACGAGAGCAACAGGAAGGGTGAGGCTAAACCTGTCGACCTCTGCGCTGCTGTCGAGTGTTACGCTCATGCAACCTGCGACGACATGATCGCGGACTGCAACTGCGATGCCGGTTATGGCAATTGGACTGTTGGCGTTGGCTGCTCCCGCGATCCTTTGGCGATTGTGGGCAGCTTTGCTGACCAGTTTGGCATGCATTATGAGGTAACCCAGGGCGTGTGGACGCAGATAGGCTTTGGTGCCGTCAGTCGTTTCTTTGTTGCGCAGTATTCCAACGCAGAGAGGTATCTCATTGCCCAAAATGCCGCGCACAATGATTTTGGCGCGGGACTTTGGAGTCGCTTCGATTGGGTCGACCACGATGATGGGGTGGGCTCCGCGATTTGGGTGTGCCAGACGACCTTTGACGCGGGTACGGAGGCCGCAGCGTTGGCCACGGCCGCAGCTGACTCGAGCGAGCCTGCGACGAGTGGTTGTGGCGGTGGAAGCTGGTCAAAGTTTGTTGATGCGCCGCCAATGTTGAGCATCACAGGGAGCTACAGCGATCCCTACGGCGGCAGACACGCCGTCTTGCCGTCCATGTGGACTTTCGGTGGTTTTGGCAACACCAGCTACTTTCACATCACCCAGTTCTCCAACGCCGATGGTTTCGTCATCGCCCAGAACAACGCACACAACGGATACTATCCCGGACTTTGGAGTCGCTTCGATTGGACCTGGCTCGACGGTGGTCTGTTCATTTGTCAGAGTGCCTTCGCCGCCGCGAGCGAGGCCGACGCTATTGCAACGACTGCCGCAGACGACA
>MGST01000088.1 GCA_001798605.1 Deltaproteobacteria bacterium RIFOXYA12_FULL_58_15
GGTTGAGAGTCGCATTCGCCAGGCCGGATTGGAGCGCGCTTGTCGACTGCTTGGGTGGCGTCGGGACATTCCCGATCTGCTCTCAGCCAGTACCGTCGTCGCCCACACATCGCGCTGGGAGGGACTGCCGCAGACGTTCCCGCAAGCAATGGCGGCAGCACGGCCGATTGTCGCAACAGATGTCGATGGCGCTCGGGAGGCCATTACCCATCAGGAAAATGGTCTCCTTTTTGAAGTAGGTGAGATCGAGGCGATGGCGAACGGCATTGTCGCACTGGTCGATGATCCCGAGAGATGTCGTCGCATGGGTGAGCGTGGGGTGGCGATGGCTCGACCCTTTTCCCGAGAGCGGATGGTCGACGAGCTCGACCTGTTCTACGACGAATTGTTGGGATCCAGTCGCGGTGGAGATCAATGACTCGAGGGCGCGGGCATTCTGAGCAGCCACCAGAGGAGAACGAGAAATATGGCACCCATGCTTGCGAGAAGAATGCCTGCAAGCGTTGCGTCCACCAACGTGCTGGCAACACCGACCGCGCCGCCGAGAATACCGAGAATACATCCGAACCAAACGACCTGCGCGCTGCTCCATCCCATTCGTTTTAAGCGAATGGCCATGTGATCGGGGCTCCCCTTGAATGGCGAGACCCCTCGGCCCAGGCGAGCAAATACCACCAACGTCGTTTCCAGAATTGGGACAATGAGTATTGCCACGGGGGCGAGGGCGGCAATCTCGGAGTGGCGGGTGTAGGTGCCAATCATTGCCAGGGAGGCGAGCATGAAGCCGATGAACAGGCTGCCCGTGTCGCCGAGATAGATTCGCGCTGGGGGCTGGTTGTAGCGGAGAAAGCCGACAAGGCTGCCAACCAATGCCAGGGTGGTGGTGCCGATCAACACGTTGCCGTTCTGCACGGCGAGCACAAACAACGCCAACGCCGCGATGGCAGAAACACTGGGCGCGAGGCCATCGGAGACGTCGATGATGTTGATGGCATTGGTGACTCCAACCAACCAAAGAATGGTCAACGGAATCGCCAGGGAGTGAGGAATGACCTCCAGTTGAATGGATATGTTGCTGCGAAGCACGACCCAGGCCGCGAGCAACTGACCGGCAAGCTTGAGACGTGGGGCAAGGACGTGCAGGTCGTCGAACAGCCCGAGCATGGTCACCATGGTCGCACCCAAGAGCAATCCGAGCAGTTGTGAGCTGAACTCGAACACCAGGGACAGGGAGATGAGGAACGCCAGATAGACGGCGATGCCTCCCAGATATGGAACGGGTTCAGTCTGTCGTTTCAGTTTGCCGTCGGGATGGTCCAGCACGCCGAAGGATAGGGCTCCTTGCCGAATCAAAGGCGTCAAATACAGTCCGAGGGCACAGCTCAACACAAAGGTGGCGATGAAGTAGATCAGTTGAAAGGGCACGTCAGATGGCCTCGCGCCTTGAGAAGATGATAATGGCAAGCAACAGGGTGGTGCAGGCATAGGCGAGGCCGTAACCGGTACCTGTCATTGCGAAGTCCGCAGGCATCGCCAGATTGTTCGCTGCCTGCGAGCGCAGAGAGAGTTTCTCGAAATCCGGGAAAACGAAGTAGAACCCATGCAAGACTGTTCCGAACAACACGCCATCCTGTTCCAGTCGCACGGCGTAGCGGAGCACGTCGGCAGAGAGGTTGCCGACGATGAGCACACCGATGGTATATGTGGCTGCGAGCACAGGCACGGTCATCGTTGAAAACATCAGGGCGACAGCAACCACCACCAGAATCTCAATTCCGGTGAGCCACAACGAGCCCCACAAGGCGGTTGGGACCGGGTCGCCGAAGAGCCACACCGTGACTGCGGTCGCCAAGCCCATCAGGACGACCACCACCTCCATGGCCGCAACGATGCCGAGATATTTGCCGGCGACAAACGCCCCTCGCGGAAGGGGACGTGCCAAAAGTGGGTACGCCGTGCGCCGGGTGAGCTCGCTGGCAAAGGAAACAACGGCCAAGCTCATGGCGATGAGGCTTCCCAGCGCACTCGCGGCTGCCAGTCCTACATCAATGATCAATCGACTTTGCTCTCCAAATGAGATCGACGCCGCCGTGACCGAGAGCCCTACCAATATCAAGGCAAAGAAGAGGCTCACCACCAGAATGCGACTGCGCAGTGCCTCAATGAAAGTCGCTGTGCCGATGATCAACGCTCCTCTCAGTGAATTCTTCATGGTGTCGCCCTCTGTGTCTCTTTGACAAACAGGTCTTCGAGGGAAGGACGGATCACCTGCATGTCGTGAATCTCGACACTGTGTTGGCGCAGCAGATCGATGAGGTGGTTAGCCGTTGTGGTGTCGGGGACGTGGAGGGCCAGTTGGCCGCCGCGCTCCTCTATCTTTTGGGTTAGCGCGGAGACGGCCGAGCGGGCGTCTTGATCGAGGCTACGGACCCATACCTCGATGCGGGTGACGCCGCTCTCGACAAGCTCGGACAGCTTGCCGGCTTTTCGTGCCTTGCCTGCGACGATGATGCCGACGCGATCGCAGATCATTTCGACATCAGGAAGTATGTGGGTGGAAAAGAACACGGTGCTGCCCCGTTCACGTAGTCCCACCATGATTTCGCGAATGTCGCGGCGGCCCAGGGGGTCGAGGCCACTCATGGGCTCGTCGAGGATAACCAAATCGGGATCACCGACAATCGCTTGCGCCAGGCCGACTCGCTGCAGCATGCCCTTCGAAAACCCACGCAGTCTCTCATTTGCGGCGTTTGCCATGCCGGTGAGCTCGAGGGCTTCGCGGGCCCGGCGCTTGGCCGCGGTGCGGTCAAATCCCGCTAGCATTGCATGAACCTGCACCAACTCGATGGCCTTCAACTGCTCAGGGAAGTACGCGTGCTCAGGCATGTAGCCAATGTGCCGGCGAACCGCGACGTCGGTCGGCGCGCCATCGAAAACCGAGATGCTGCCCGCAGTGGGAAGCAACAACCCGAGCAAGGTCTTGATGGTGGTTGTCTTGCCCGCGCCGTTGGGGCCGAGAAACCCAAAGATCTCTCCCGGTTCAATATCCAGGCAAACGTTGTCGAGGATCGTCCGCCGCTTGCTCCAGAAGTGCGGTTGAATGTCGACTCTGAGATTTTTGATAGAAATGACACTCATGGCATCGCCTTGCCGCCGAAGACTCTCAACTTCTCGTATGTGGACGTCGTTTGAGCCCTGCAATTGTCAACTGTGTAACTCCCTCCCAAAGGTTCGAAAGGGATGTCATGCATCAAACCGATGTCAATCAACTCCCCAAGTGTTGTCGGGCATTCTCCCTTGGTTTGCCGGTACCTGTCGATGGCTTCCTGCAACCATGACAGGTGTAGCTCTATGGACAAGATGTTGCGCCGTCGTTGGTATTCCTCCCGCAGGTTTTCGTCGGCGATTGTTTCCAGGATTGAGTCAATCATTTGAATGCCAATCTCCGGCCTTCCTGCCTGTGCTGCCAATCGGGTGGCCAGTTGCCCGGTGATCGGGGGCGCACCATCAAGGGTCGCTGCGAGCGCCATGGCTTGAGCCGCTCGGTCATAATCGCCGAGAAAATAGTACGCGTTGAACCCGAGCAAATAGGGAATTTGCCAGGAATCAGGGCGCTCCCTGATGCCACGCTCCAACAACTGCACAGACACTGTGGGGTCGAGATCTTGCACGGTTAGGGCTGTGCCCGCGAAGCTGTAGCCGGTGAGAAACTTGGGATCGAGGCCAAGCACCCTTTGAGTCAGCGCGATGAGATTTGGGTACCGAGCATGGTGCTTGCGGCTGTCGCCGAATTCGTTGATGGTGCGCAGCCAATAATAGTCTGCGACCACCTCGCCATAGTTGAGGCTCAGCAAAGAAAGAGCCTGCTCCGACGGCAACGTCTCACGTAGATCGGTCGGTCCCTGTGGCTTGAGCGCGTCGAGACGGCGGTGCGCCATGTGAGTGGCGACTACGAACAGAAGAAATGCAATGGTTACCCTTCTCATGGCCCAGCCTCGAGAGCGCGAAGGATTTTTAGCGAATCCGGAGTCAATGACAAGACCTCTCGGGCATATCCGCGTTGTCTTTCCGCAAGGTCATGTGCAGCCCAAGCAGCGCGGGCGAGGTTGTTGGAAGTTTCGCGGTCGCCTCCTTGGTGCGCCGATTGCGCGAGATAGGCCAGCGCCGTGGCACAGCGCGGTTCAACTGCGCGCGCCTGCTCAAAAGCCCTCGCTGCCAACCCAGGACTCTGGTGGTGCAGGTGTGCCCGTCCCAGGGCAACCCAGGCGAGGGCATTTTGTGGATCGCGACGGGTCTGTTCTTCGCGAAGACTGACGATGAGCCGCCAATCGCTTGTTGTCGCCGCGCCCTCGAGGAGATCAGCGGCGAGCTGGACTGGGCGAACGAACTCCGGATGCCTATCGGCGAGCTCGAGCAGTTCTGTCGCTGTGTCAGTGACAGGACTGCCGCGCAGGTGCCCGATGCTCGCACGCATTAGAGCCGGGCCGAGCCGCCAAGGCGCAGAGCGCGTTGACACATGAGCTGCTTGCCACGCCCCATCGAGATCGCCAGCGTCCCGATCCGCCTGGGCGTGAAAGTATGCTTCGGAGCTCACCGCACCTGGAATGGCAATGGCCAAAAGAACGCAGGCGACCGCAGCGATGGCGACGCGTACCTTCGTTGGATTCTCGAGTTTAACGAAAGGGCCGGGCAGTGCGTGTTTGCTGCTGACGAGTTGGCCCGCCCAGACCGCCGCAAGTAGGGACACGGGTAAGACCCCAAGGGAGCTCGACACCAACGCCGGAACAGCAAAGGCAACAAGGACCCCAAGAATCTCTGGTGTCGTTGGTGTATCCCCATGACCTCTGCGGCGTCGGAGCGCCAGCCACCCGATCAAGGCGACCGGCAGTATGGCCGCCAACAACCCCGGCCAGCCGAGCTCCACCCAAGCGTGCAAAGGCTCACAATGGGCGGTGTGCGCCGTTTTGGGATAGCGCACGACCCCGTCGTCGATGGGAACGCCACGGACTCGCAAAGCTTCGTGGAACCCGCCGACTCCGACACCGAGTGGCCTGTCCAACGCCACATGGACCGCTTCGCGCCAGATTGCCAGCCGCGTATAGGCAAACGCATCTCTTGAGCCAGTCCAGCGGCTGCGCAGAGGTGGAAGTGCGACATTGGCAACCACGACAACCAAGATGAGGGCGAGGGCAAGGCGGGTGCGCCAAAACAACAAAACAACGGCGAAGCCAAACAGCAAAGCGAGCAAGCCCGAGCGTGAAAGGGTGGCCAAGATGCCAAGCGCGGTGAACGCAACCGTCGCGCCAAGCACTGCGCGAATCCTGAGGTCTGAGCTTCGTTGAATCGCACGGCGAAGGTCGATGAGACCCATGACTGCCAATGGTGCAAGAAGCGCGGCGAGATCATTGGGATTGGCAAATCCCCCCCGGCCTCGAGGTGCGCCCAGGATCCATTGCCCAATGGCCCAGCCGGCGTGCACCCACCCGGCAATCTGAAAGGCAAGGACGGCACGTCGGGAGATGTTCTCCCGAGAAGAAGCCGCGAGCAAAAAGGCGAGGCAGACAAACCCCACCTTGGAGACAGCCTGTAGAGCTGGATCGAGGCTGACCGCCGAGGGCAGGCCCGCCAACAAGAGCAACCAGGCAAAGGTTGGCGGCACCCATGCCCACACTGGGACCCAAACCGTGCGGCGGGGCCACGCGGCAACGCAGACCACCGCCACCAAGGTGCGCAAAAGCAGCGCCGGTACGTGAGTCGTGGCACCCGCAAACGCGGTCGCCACAATCAGCACAGACGCTGCGAATGCAAATCGATAGGGCAAGAGAGGTCAGGGCACCCGCGGGGGTGCCCTGTGTGGCTAATTGTCGACGTCGTTGGCTACGGTGTCAGCAGCCACTGTGCCGTTGGCCAATTCGTTGGCGTCGTTGATCATCCAGCCATCGAGGAAATCGTCGCTGTCGATGTTGCCCGCTGCACCGTGGGTGAAAACACCCGTGGCCACGGTCACTTCGGCTGGCGTGACGTCGGGCGACTGCGTTGTTACCGCCGCGCCCTTGGTGTTTGGCTGCGAGGTGACTGTGGTACCGTCGGTCGCGGCCCAATAGGTGTACATGTTGTTCTTTTCGGGGGCGAACCCGCACATGCCACAGGCTAGGGTAGACTTCTCGGCGAAATGCGCCTTCGAGGCGGTGAACATCGCCTTGAGGTTGGTCTTTGCTTCCGACTGCTTCGCCCGAGCCTGGAACTTGAGGAAGTTCGGAATGGCGATGGCGGCAAGAATGCCAATAATCGCGACGACGATCATGAGCTCGATGAGGGTGAAGCCTTTTTGCAAGCGATTCTTCATGTAGGTTTTCTCCTTTTGGGTTCCCCTGCGGCAGTTTCTTTTGCCGAAGTGAGTGAGTTTGTCCTCCAAATTGGACATGAGGTCAATCTCTGCAAGCAGGGTGCCAGAGGATGATGCAGACGTCCGCAAAGATTCAGGGGGTTAGCCACGGGCCCACCGACCCAGGTGACAAATTCCGTCACACATCTCTGCTTGGGGTGACGTTTCCCGCGACCCACCCAATGACCGCGGTGCCCACAATGCCCACCTTGGCGGGAATCGCACCCACCTCGATTTTGTTGTATGAGGAAGCGTGATTCCACTTCATGCCAACAGCCTTCTTCTTGTCTATTTCTTTGGCGTCGGTGCGTGCATTGGCTCATTTCTCAATGTGGTCATTGCGCGCTTGCCCAACGACGAATCGGTGGTGCGCCCGCGATCCCGTTGCCCAACGTGCAAGAACCCGATCGCCTGGTACGACAACATCCCGCTGCTCAGCTTCTTGCTCTTGCGTGCTCGTTGTCGTCATTGCGGAGCTCGCATTGCCTTGCGCTATTTTGTGGTCGAGTTTCTCATGGGGGCACTGTCTGCGGCCCTGTGGCTCCGTTTTGGTTGGAGTTGGGAGATGCTGCTGTGGCTGCCCATGTTTGCGGCCCTGTTGGCTATCGCCTACCTCGACATCGACGAGTGGTGGGTTCCTGACAGGATCGTCTTTCCGGCAATGCTTTGGGTAGGCGCGGGATCTTTCCTTCCAGGTGGCGTCTCGCCCATTGACGCCCTGTGGGGGTTGGGGCCGGCACTCTTGGCCGTCTCGGTGGCCTGGGTTTTCCAGAAGTTGACGGGCAAAGAGGGACTTGGTTTCGGTGACGTCAAGTTGCTCGCGGTCCTCGGGTTGGCAACTGGATTGATGGGGGGTCTGGGCATCTTGGTGCTCGCGGCTTTGCAGGCCACCGTTATTGGAGTGGTTGTTCTGTTAACTGGCGGTCACCAGAGTCATAAGGCCGATGGCCATCGCGAAGGTCAAGCAACGGAGAACCCCAACGACGACGGAGAGGAGGAGGAGGAGTGGATACCTCCCCCACGCGCAATTCCCTTCGGCCCGTTTCTGGTCTTGGCGACCTTTGAGGTGGTGTTGTTGCCGTCACTCTTTGGTGATCTGCACCTGAGGTTTGTTCAGATGATTATGGAGTCCATCGGGTGAGGGGCTTGAGCCTGCGCCTCATCGTGCCCTTGGCGGCGGTGGTGCTCATGGGCGTGGCTGTTGCCTATGTTGCCTTTGTACTGTGGAGTCAGGTCCAGCTCTCGCGAGAACGCCAAACGGATCTGCGTGCGGCAGCGTTGCAGGCGGCCCTCGTGGGTATCGACAACCCGTCACCGCTCGCGGCCTTGACGGCCCTCGCAGCCGAGAACGAGTGGATCTTGACCTTGGTGAATCGGCAAGGCTCGGTCGTGAGCACCGCGAAGTTGCCAGCCCCCCTGCCGGATTTTGTCGGCAAGACGCGAGTGTTAGATGGGGGCTACGAGCACGTGGCCGTGCGATCGGAAAGTAGTAATTGGTGCCTGGCGGTGGCGTCACGTCGAATCGAAACAACCATCGGTGATGCCTATGCATGGCAAGGTCCGGTGTTTTCGTTTTTCGTGATGTTAGCGGTTGCCATGGTTGCCCTTGGGTATGTCTTTTTGCGACGCGCGGTGGTGCACCCAGTCTCGCGTATCACCCGTCTCGTGGGAGATGCGGACCGCGCCGGTTTGTCTCAATTTGGGTTGCAAGCGAGCGACGACTTTGGCCGTCTCAGTATCGCTATTCTCGGCATGACCGAGCAGATCGAGAATGACCGACAACGCATCGTTGCTCAGCTCGACGAGTTGCGCTGTGCCAATGAGGAGTTGCAAAGCACCCAACAACAGCTCGTCCGCGCTGAGCGTCTCGCCGTCGTCGGCAGCCTTGCCGCCGGGCTTGCCCATGAGGTTGGCAACCCACTGGCCGTGGTCAGTGGTTATGTCGAGGTGCTGCAGGATGCTGATCTGCCCAAGGCAGAGCTCGACGACGTGCTCAAGCACATGAGCCGGGAGCTCGACCGAATCGTCGACATCGTCCGTGATCTTCTCGATTTCAGCCGAGCTCCAGTTTCGGCGGCAGGAGAGTGCGACATTGGCGAGGTGTTGGAACATGTCAACAAGCTTTTGGCACCCCAGGAGCGTCTGCGCGAGGTCGATCTGCAAATGGAGCTCCCCAAGCGACCCATTCAAGTGGCGGTGGACAGTGGCGCGCTCACCCAAGTGTTGCTCAACCTCTTGCTCAATGCCGCAGACGCTGTTCGGGATGGCGAGGCTCGGGATGGTGGCACTGTTCGGGTTACCACGGAGCTCGCAGACGATACCGCGACGGTTGTTGTCGATGACTCAGGGCCGGGTATTGAGGAGACGCTGCGAGGCCGGGTGTTTGAGCCCTTCTACACCACCAAGGCAGCGGGAAAAGGGACAGGCCTTGGACTTGCGGTGTGCGAGCACATCATCACGTCGGCGGGTGGAGAGATCTCAGTGTCCGCGAGCCCCCTGTCCGGCGCACGTTTCGTTGTCACTTTGCCGGTCGCAGGATCTCGAGGGCAATGAGAGTATAGATCAGGCGCAGGGCATCCGGAGGATCGGCAGGCAAGGAGCCGAGGAGCTCGTGGGTGGTCTTCCCCGATTCAATGGCGTTGATCGCCGCTCGTTCCCGATCTGGCAGCCCCAACTCATCGAGATCAGACACGGCCTTCAATTCGAGCGCAAGTGGTACGTCGAGAACCGGCAACATGAGGCGACGCAGTCGCGTCTCGTCGAAGGTTTGGCGAATCCCCTCGGCAACCAGGCTCGGGCCAGTCCATTCCACCTTGACGCCAACCCGCGGCAGGTCGACTGACGAGTTGAAGCGATATTCCCCTGCGTCCCATGTGAAGGTCTCGAAGAGCTTGGTCTCGAGTTGTAACTGAAGGGCGAACTCGAGATTTTTTGGCGTCAGGCTGCCCATGTCGACCAGGATTTCACCCTGGCGCAGGCCTGTCGCCTGCATCTTTTCAATGGATGTTTGGCACTCGGCTTCGTTGATCAAGCGCTCCCGCAGGAGGACCTGCCCCAAGCACTCCCCGACGAGGTTGGACTTTGCCCCATAGGCGACACCGCTCTTCAGGTAGACGATCTTCTTGACCTTGTTGCGGCGCAACAACAGGCCCCCGGATGCCCGCTGGTGCCAGATCCTGCCGAGCACCCCGACCACCGGCGTCTTCTTGAGGCTTCCCTGCAGCACGAAGGCGCTGGTCTTGAATGACTCGCGTACTTCGCTCTCAACCGCTTCTCGCTCATGCTCGACCATGAGCTTGCCAAGGGCGTCCTCAGCTTCATGAAGGTCGGGGAGATCTGCTTCCTTTTTTGGCTTGCTCGATTTCGATTTGCGCGGAGCAGGCGCGACCGGCGCGGAGTCGAGCTCCTTGCTCGCGCTCGGATCGTCTGAATCGCCGATGCCGATGATGTCATCGTCGTCGATCCACTCTCCAGAGCGCTCCATGGGATCGACGTCGGGTTTGCCCAACACGTTAGCGATGAGTCCCAGCAGCCGCTCTGGCTCCACCGGTTTGTCGAGATAGTCGATGACCTTGTACTGACGGGTCATCTCGGCGCGATGATTGCGGCTGCGGTAGATGCCGCTGATCATGATGACGGGGAGATCTGCGAGCGCTGGACGCTTGCGGATTTCCTCCATCAGGACAAAACCATTCATGTGAGGGATGAGAACGTCGAGCAGGAGCAAGTCGTAATGGTGCCGTTCGAGCTCGATCAAGACTTGCTGGCCATCTCGGCAGGTGTCGACCCGGTAACCTTCGTCGCGCAACAAATCGGCAAGCATCTCCTGGATGGCACGATCGTCGTCCACTACAAGGATGGTCGGCATCAAACAAACCCTATTCATCCGCCAGTGACCGTTGGCGTTGATTCGGAACCAAATACCACAAATGGCTGGCGGTCAATGACAGTCTCGGAGCTGCGATTCAGCCGCTGTCGCTGACGAGATTGTTGAGGACTTTGAGAGTTGTCGCCGCTTCATTGCGTGAGCAGGCGAGATTGGGATTGTAGCGTTTGTCCAACAGGTGGCTCAAATGCACCTGACCCAACGCTGACATCAGATTCCCTTTGATGTGTGGCGAGCGCTTCGACAGATCCGTGAGCAGATCTTTGATGAACTTGCGTTCCTTCTCCTGGGAGCCGCAAAGCTTGCATGGGACCACCGGAAACTCCATGTGCTTGGCCAGGGCAATGAGGTCTTCCTCGGCAACATAGCAGAGCGGCCGAATAATCTCGTGATTGCCTGAATCGGAGCGCAGCCGTGGCGGCATCGATTTGATCTGGCCGGAGAAGAACACGTTCAACAGCAAAGTCTCGATGAGATCATCGCGGTGGTGGCCCAGAGCCACCTTGTTGCAGTTGTGGCGGGTCGCAGCCTTGTAAAGGATGGCGCGACGAAACCGAGAGCACAATGAGCAATAGACTTTTCCTGGTACCGTCAGAGCAACGACGCGCGAATAGGTGTCTTGTTTTTCGATCTCGTAGTCAACTCCCAGTTCCTTGAAATGGTTTTCGATGGGTGTCGGATCATGGCCTGGCTGGGCCTGATCGAGGTGAAAAGCGACGAGGTCGATGGGATAAGGGGCTGCGGCTTTCATTTTGAGCAGCGCCCACAGCATGCCGAAGGAGTCCTTACCGCCGGACACGGCAACGAGGATGCGGTCATTGGGTTGCACCGTCTCGAAGTCGCGATTGGCCTGGTAGACAGATTTGAGGATGCGGCCTTCTATTCGTCGTGGATGCATGGCGCGGTTTCTTACCCTGGCGAACCCGATCCGTCAAACCAATAGGCGATCCGATGGAACAAACCGGCGCGAAGTTGATCCCACCCGACCGCAGTCCTATGGTGCCCAGATGCGCTACGGAGGTGGTGAGGGAGAACGATGCGCCGATGCCTGATCATCGCGGGGGTGTTTCCTCCGTACGGCGGGTGTGGCGCCCTGCGCGTGGTGAAGCTCTGCAAGTATTTGCCGGCCCATGGCTGGCAGGTCGATGTGATAGCGCCTCGCGGTCGGGCCGGTTGGCATCTCGACGCCGGCCTTGCCACTGAGCTCGGTTCAACTCGGGTATATCGCGTCGGCGCGCCGCACTTGGCCGCCGGTGAGCACCTGCGTCAGCAGGCCAAAGGATTGGGCTCTTTGGGCCATGCGGGCCGCGTGTTGCGAGCGACAATGCGTGGCGCGCGAGTCATCCGCGATAGCGTGGCGATTCCCGATGAGTACCTCGGGTGGGCAGGCGCAGCGCTCCTGCGGGCGCGTCGATTGGTCTCGGTAAACAGAATCGACGCAGTCATCACCACGTCGTTTCCGTACTCAGCCCACCTTGCCGGCCTTGCATTGCGGCGACTGGGCGGTCCGCCGTGGCTTGCCGATCTGCGCGACCCATGGGTTGGCAATTGGTTCCGAGCGCACTCTGCACCCTGGCAACGCGGGCTCGACGAGATTTTGGAGAGGGAGGTCGCCCACACAGCCGATGCGATGACGGTGGTAACGCCGGGCATGGCGACAATGATGAGGCACCGTTATGCGTCCTTGGATGGGCGTTTGCACGTGGCCACCAACGGTTACGATCCAGCAGATTTTGAGCGTCATGGCGAAGGAAGCGACCGCCATGGCGAAGGAAGCACCTGCCATGGCGAAGGAAGCGACCGCCGCGTGTTCACCGCGGTCTACATTGGCACCTTTGATGCCAAATTGCGGCCCATCACGCCTATGCTCGGTGCTTTGTTGCGTCTTGCGCAGCAGGTTCCCTCATTGCAGGACCGTTTTCGGTTTCGAGTCATCGGTGGTGCGGATCTCGCGACCGTCGAGGAGATCGAGCGCTGGTCGCGTACCACCGGGTCCCGTGTCGCCATCACCATCGAGCCCTTTGTGCCCCATCCGCAAGCCATTCGCGCGATGCAAGAGGCGGATTGTCTGTTCTTGAGCGTTGCCGCTGGGGCTGGCTGGATGTTGACTTCCAAGATTTTCGAATATCTGGCGAGCGGTCAGCCTATTCTTGCTGCCGTGCCCGAGGGCGATTGTCGCGACCTCCTGCACAGGTGTGGCAACTCGGTGCTGTGCGATCCCGCCGACGTCGAAGCTGTTGCAGCGGCACTGGCTGCGGCTGTCTCGGGGGGGCGGCTGTGCGTTGAGCGACCCCTCGACACAGTTGCTGTTGCCGAGAATTCGCATCCGCGATTGGCGCGGCGCATCGCTCGCATCCTGGACTCAATCACCGAGGCGGCATGTTAGTCGTTCATTTGATCAACGGCCTGGGGGTCGGTGGCGGCGAACAACTGCTTGCCGATTTGGTGCGTCAACTCGACGAACGAGATTTCCACTCTGTAATCTATTGTCTCACCCGTGGTGGCCCGGTTCGCGACTTACTGGCGAAAAACGGCGTTCGGGTGCATCGCTTGACCGAGCGGGGGATTCCCAAGGGGTCATCCTGGATGCAGCTCTTCCGGGATCTCCGCCGGGCGCAAGTCATTCACACTCACTTCTTCTACTCGGATTTGTTTGGGAGTGTTTTGGGGCGGGTGTTCCGTGTGCCACGACGAATATCCACCCGCCATGATACTGGGTACTGGATGCGGCCGCTCCACCTCGCCCTAGAACCTTGGGTGTACAGTGGATTTCATCAGGTGTTGTGCGTGTCGCAGGCGGTCGCCGAGTCGATGCGCCAGCGTGGAGTGCCCGGGGATCGACTCGTGTCATTGCCTCCTGGGGTCGTCGGCTCGCCGGATCTCGAGGCACCACGGCCCGACGAAGGCCCGCGCGTCGTCGCCGTCGGCCGGCTCGAACGGGTGAAGGGGCACGACCTCCTGCTTAGGGCGTACGCCAAGTTTGTCGCACAGCGGGAGTTTGCCCATTGGCGCCTCACCATTGTCGGTGGAGGCAGCCAGCAGCAGCGTTTGGAACGATTGGCTTGTGAGCTTGGAATCGATGGCGCTTGTGAGTTCACAGGGGAGCTGGAACGTCAGAACGTTTGGGATCTGCTAGCTTCGGCGTCCCTGTTCGTTTTGTCGTCCTATTCGGAAGCGATGCCTCTGAGTCTCATCGAAGCAATGAAGTGCGGGGTGCCGTGTATCGCAACGGCCGTGGGGGGAGTGACGGAGCTCATCTCTCACGGTGAAAACGGATGGCTCGTTGATGCCGGTGACTGTGGGCAATTGACTCATGCGCTGATATCGCTTGCGGGCGATACTTGCCGAGCCCGAGCTCTGGGGGAAACGGCAAAGCGGAGCGTCCTGGGCAAGTACGATCTAGAACAGTATGTGCGAGGGGTTGTCGAGTCATACCGTGAACGCTGACAGAAACGTGGAATTGTGAAAGGACTGCATGAGTGATCCCCAAGACGCTCATAAGATTGTTGAAGTTACTCCGACCCTCCGAGAGGGCTACGCTGGTCGCGCTCTGGGGCATGGTGATCGCGAGCGCAATCCTCGAGCTCGCCGGCATGGGACTCGTGTTTGTTTACATTCGCGCCGTGTCCACAGATGGCGGTGGACGTGCGTTTGAGCTCTTTGTCTCCGTGGTTGGACAGTCAAGCTACGTCGGTTTTGCCTTGGTCATGGGCGTGTTGGTGGTCGGGTTTTATCTCGGCAAGAATGTCCTGCACATTGTCACCGATTCCCTGCTGATGCGCTTTGTCTTTGGCTTGTATGAGAAGTACAGCGCGCTGATGTTCGACACCTATCTGGGTGCCGATTACCAGGAACATTTGCGCCGTGGCACAGTCGAATTGCGTCGCAATCTCACCGCGGAGAGTGCCGCGACGTTCAACGAGTTCTTCGTCGCCGCGTTGCGGGCTGCCTCTGATGCGCTCATCATTGTGACCATCTCCGTGTTGTTGTTTGTCGTCAGCTGGCCATTGACCGTGGGTGCTATCATTCTTTTTGGTAGCTCCACGGTCCTTTACACCGTTTTTGCGCGCCGGCGTGGTGCACGACTCGACCAAGAGAGACGCGAGCATGTTTTCGGCATGAGCCGGTGGCTTTCGCAATCAATGAGCGGCTTCAAAGAAATCAGACTTCTCCGACGCAAGGCGTTCTTTCTAGGGCGCTTCGGCGCGGAGTTGAAACAGCACAGCAGAGCGAGCCGCAAGGCGCGGACTCTGGAGCAATTGCCTCGGGCCATCAACGAGACGCTGTTGGCCGCGGGGGTTATGGGGGCGGTGACATACTTTGTCCTTGCCGGTGGTGGTCTCGCCGCTGCCTTACCGGTGTTGGCGCTCTTTGGCGTCGCCAGCATGCGCACAATCTCCGCGTTGTCGCGGTTGATGGGATGTTGGCACAGTCTGCGCGTTCATGCGGGCTCGGTGCACAAGACCTGTGACGAGTTTGAACGGTTCCACGGGCGTGGCGCTCACTTGAGTGCTCGATACGACAGCATCAAGAAGGATGGACGATATTCTTCGCCCGCCAACCCCATCGCTGACATTGAAGTGAAATGTGTGGGTTTTGCCTATGACCCCACCATCCGCAATAGCGATGCCAGCGCCGAGGACAGAAGACCAGCGTTGGTGGATGTCTCTCTTCGAGTGCCTTCAAAATCATTTGTCGGTTTTGTCGGCTCGTCTGGATCTGGCAAGTCGACACTCGTCAACTTGATCACCGGACTTCTAACGCCAACTTCGGGCAGCATCTGCGTTGGTGGACGAGACATTCGCGACTTTCTCCCCGAATGGCAAAGTTCCCTCGGTGTGGTGCAACAGGCACCCTACATGGCGTCCGAAAC
>MGST01000089.1 GCA_001798605.1 Deltaproteobacteria bacterium RIFOXYA12_FULL_58_15
TTCTCGCCATTCTTGCGGTGAGAGCTGTTGGCCGGCTCTGTACAGCCCAGTGCTCGGTTGCGCATGGCAAACGTGGAGAATGCCAGCACCGAGCTCCTGAGCCAATTTGGGCAAAAGGTCGATTTCGTGCCAATTCGTCTTGTTGGCGACAAATTGTAGAGCCGTACGGAATCCAAAGTGACGCGCCAAAGCCAGCGCAAAGATGGCTTTGCGAAAGGTACCGCGCCCTCGTATGGCATCGTGGGTGGCTTCAACTGCTCCATCAATACTGAATGTCACGGTGCGCAAACAGTCCTGGTGACTCCGCAACCGCGCCGCCATCTTGGTGAAGGTTGTGCCATTGGTTACCAATTGACAGGGATAGCCCCGCTCCCCGATGGCATCGAGGACAGAGAAGAACTCGCTGTGCAACGTTGGCTCACCGCCGGTCAGCAGAATCCATGGATGTCCATAGGCCTTCGCCTCATCGAGGATTCGTTTGAACAGTGGCAAACCGATTTCTTCGGCGGTCGCGGTGTCGTTGCGCAAACAGTGGGTACAGTGGAGATTGCAGTGCCGGGTGAGCTCGAACCCTATGGCGATACCGGACGAGGAGTTCGACATTCGTCTAGCAAATAGATGGTTGTGCGAACTGTCAAGGATAAGGGATCGACTTGCCGCAAGTCGCAAGTGTTGGCGAAGCCTACATGGCCCTCCATCCACCCATCCCTGTGAAATACTGTGTAAATTCTTGTCTTCGAATTGATCCTTGGACCTGTAGTGGTACAATCGAAGCAGTCAGAAAGGGTGGGAAAAATGAGACAGCATTGGCTGGTCACATTGGTTGTAGCGGCGTCTGGTTGTCATCAGGGCCCGTCGTCACCGACCCGTTTTGACAACATAGGCACCTTTGCCGCGCACTACGACGCGGCAACCGGATCGCTGCGATTCGAGCCCGCAGATTTTGGCGCAATCGGTGGAACATCTGTGGGCGAAAACGCTCTGACCGTCGAGAACAACAGCACCGGCGTAACGGCGCGTGCGATCGAGAACACAGCGTTGGCTGTGGGCCAGATCAACAAATACATGGGACTGTTGGATCCTGATAGTTGTACCACCGACTGGAATGCCAGCACGGGGATTCTTTCCTTCTATTCAAAGATCGTCAATCGCTCGAACTTGGCCAACAACGGAGCACCATACGTCTACACTGATCCGGTCAACTACCCTCCCAACACATCTTTCCTCGGTCCCTTCTACATGCCCATCACTGGTTTCTATCCGGTGTCCGAACAACCGAACATCCTCGTTGGCATGAATACCGCGAGCGGTGGCATCAATCTTACCAACAGCGATGCCGACCACAACGGATGGATAGACAGCATCTGGCCGGACTTTCGCTACAACCCAACCGCTCCCTACCCCCACTATGACTACACGCCCTTCGTCCCCAGCGGTCGCATGGCCCCTGGCGATGACACGGGGTGCGTCGTGTTCATGCAGTTTAGCCTGTCTGTCCATGAATCATTCACCCTGTATTTCGATATGCTGGCGGTTAAGGAATCTCCATTGATGCCAAGCACGCCGCAGGTCACCAGCCACAGCAACGGGGACTGGGTCAACGACAACATCATCCTCAGTGGCGACAACTGCACACCGGACGGGGTTGTCTGGGTCGAGGGGGGGCAGGCGGCTGCGTCGACAACGTGTCAAGCCGATGCGAGTTACGCAGTCGCCGTGTATCTGCGCAGCAACAGCGTCAATTACCTGTCGGTGTACCAAGTGGTCAATGGCGAGACCAGTGGTGCTGCAAGTCTGGCCATCAATCACGATCAGATTGCGCCAACGGTGTTGGGAATGAGTCCTGCCAATGGCGACCCGACGGCTGATCCCAACGCCAACTGCGTCATCACCTTCAGCGAGCCCATGGATCCCACCACCTTGACCCCGGACAATCTCACTTTTGTCGATGTCCAAAGCGGGGGGACCATCACCGACTTTGTGACCTCTTCGGCGGACCATTCCCAGGCGATGATTGCTCCCACCGGCAAGCCGCTCACCGGTGGGGATGTGTTCGAATGCAATGCGCTCGTTGGCTTGTTGGATCGAGCCGGCAATGCCCTGGCCGAAACCTCTACGGCACGGTTCACCACAGCCGGTGCTGCAACAGGGCAAGACGTGTCACCACCAAGGGTCTTGGGGCTCACTCCCCCTGACAACGCGCCAGGTGTTTCACCCGACGCCGTCTTCACCATCGATTTCGACGAGCCGATCAACCCTGCCACCATTGAAGGAAGCGTTGTTGATCCCGATTGCGATCTCGACGGCGTCGGTCTGCCGACGGTGTTCGTTTTCGAGCTCAATTCCTGTAACGACAATCCCCAACCCGTCGTCGGCACCACAACCTTGGATATATTTGGCACTCGCGCGACCTTCACACCCAGCTCTCTGTTGAAGGTGAACAATTGTTACGGGATTGTGGTCACCAATTGTATTGCTGACCTCACAGGCAATGAGCTTCCCAGCCGCGGTCAGCGTACTGTGGCTGCTTACGGCAGCGCTGACTTCACCTACAACACCTATAACGTTTTTTTCACAGGCACTCTCGACACTCAAGGACCCAAGCTCGTCCATGTCTCCCCTGCCGTTGGAGCAACGGATGTACACCCGACGCTGTTTGCCACCATGGTGTTCAATGAGCCCCTAGATCCCGCCACTGTCATCGGCAATAATTTCTTCGTCACCCCGTTCGGTGAGACCTCCCGCGTTCCTCTCACGCTAACGGCCGACACTTCTCTGCAAGTCGTTACATTCGAAATAGCCGCTCCCTATGCTGCCGCCACCACCTACGTGCCCACGACAACCGGCAGCGCCACCGACCTCTCGGGCAATCCAATGCTGGCACCCCAAACCGGCCGTTTCACCACGAGCGCTGCAGATACCGTTGTGCCCACCGTCGTTTCCTTCAGCCCAAGTGCGGGCGTTCAAGTGGCAGACCGATGTCCAATGCTCGACATCTATTTTTCCGAGCCAATGAATGTTCACACACTCAACCAGAGCACCATTCGGCTCATCGAGGTCGCCACCGGGCTCGCGCGACCAACGGTCTTCGAGATTTCAGACGACGCCATGCACGTGCGCTTGATCGCGAACTCTTCGTTGGGAAATGGCGCTTGGAAGATCCAAGTTTCCAAGACCGTCGCGACGCCTCCTTTCGCAGGCGTGGAGGACCGGGCAGCTCTGACACTCAACAGCGATGCGAGCAGCACCTTCACTGTGTCCGCGGACATTACCCCGCCCACAGTGCTCGGAGTGGTGCCATCGGCTAGGGGGAGGATGTATCAGAACGGTAGCGTTTTGGTCTTTTTCAGTGAAGAGATGGACAAGTCGACACTCACCGCCGCTAATCTTTTTGTCAACCTGTGCAATCCCATCGTCTACGCTGCCGGCGATGGCACCTATGCCATTGTCAATTGCATCAATCAGTGGGGCACGGGGAACGACACGATCACCATCAAGACGTCGGTGAGGGATTTCGGCAACGTCAGTGCCAACCAGAGCTGCGAGGCAGAGCAGGGCCAGGCCGTCAAAAAGGACGAGAAATCCAACTTCACTGTGGATACGGGAATTGATGCCGTCAAGCCGACCGTAAGTAGTCTCAGCGATGTCTATCCACAGGATCGCACAGTCTCTATGGCCAACAATGTTGTTCCGTCGGTCACCTTCAGTGAGGCGATTGATCCGCGAACGGTTTTTGGGAATTCCATTTTTCTCCTAGACGAGGCAGGCAACCGCGTAAGCGTTCGTCTGAGCTTATCCATAGATGCTAGGAAGGTATCGCTGACACCATTGAGTCCATTGGGCTCGGGGAACTTCACCATCATAGCCTCGACGGCGATTCGAGATCTCGGCGGTGGAAACCCCTATGACGGTGCCGGGGGAGAACAAACCCCAGTTGCCGACATCTTGAAGACGTGTTTTGCCACTGATTCTGGACCCTGCCCCTAGTATTCTGGAAAAGTGCCCATGTGTTCATTTCAGAGCTCAACGCTTCTTCGATGCATGATGGTCACTCTGTTGCTCGACGCAGCGGCATGCGAGCGCCCTCTCGATGTTCCTCTCGAACTCGATGTTCCTCTCGAACGGCACGGCAGGTTGTTTGATTGGAGCGGCGCGCCGATTGGCGGAGTGGCCGTACGCATGGTTGCGATTGACGATGGTGGCAGAGAAGTCATCACCCTGGCCGTGGCCATTGCCGATGGTTCGGGCATTTTCGATTTCGAGCTCGATTCCGAACCTGGTGGCTCACTGCTCGTGGTGGCCGAGCTCCCCGACCAACCCCTGCGTGGATTTCTGGCTGGTGCCACCGAGTCGCTGCCGATTCATCCCTTGACAGACAGCCTCGTCAACCTCGTGGTCGACATTGCCAAGACTCCCGGAGGGCGCAGCCTGACAGATTTTTCCACATCTGAGCTCCGCCATATCGGTGACACGCTCATGGCGCTGGACATAAGTGAGGTGACGCTTGCGGATTCGCTGGCTGTCGGTGAATTGCTGCGCAGTGCCGTTGGCCGGCAGATTGCTGTGGCTGCTGGGGGCCATCTCCGCGTCCGACCGTCCTCGGCACTCGAGCAGGGCTCCGGCTCGGCAGCAGCAAGCTTTACGGTGCATCCCTCGGTATGTCCTCTTGGGGCACCGATTTATTTGTTTCAAGGAAGCAGTTTCCGTTTCGACATCGAGGACGACGGCACCCTCTGCGGAGACGCCAGCGACATGCTCGACAACATTCTCAACGAGGGCTCTGTGCGATTGGTGACTCCCACTGAGGTCTACCACCTGTACGGTGGTCACGGTTTTCCCGGTGCAGGAATGGATGTGACCTTGGAAGAGGAACGGGAGTTGGTATTGGGACCCTACACCGTGCGACTACCGCCCATGGGCGAGGACGATCCCCCGGCTCCAGACACACTCACCGTTGCGCGTAAGATTTACGTGCCCATGGAGAGGGACTTTGTTCGCTACTTGGAGATCTTCACCAACACCGGAGATACCCAACGGACCGTGGAACAGATTCAGGTCCAATCCTTTGTCGCGACGGGCAATGAGTCGGCTCTTTTGACATTTGATTCGGTCATGACAGCGGCCGGGCCATCGATCTCAGACCGCTTTGTCGTTGCCTTCGATGAATATCAAGACCGGCCCACCATCAGTTTCGCATTCCAAGACGGACTGGGAGAGCTGCCACTGTCAGATCTGCGAGTACCTGGGACTGCGGGTGGAGGCATCAATGAAATCACCTTCGCTTGGAATCAGGTCGTGGTGCCACCGGGAAAATCGCTTGTGTTTCTGCACTATGTCTCGCTTTCGACCTCCCGTTCCCCACAGGCGCTGCACGAGCATTTGAGCGCTCTTGTCGGGCAACCGGACATGACAGGAATGAGCGTCGAGGAGCTCGCGGCATTGAGTAACTTCGCACCATCACAGGGGACTGTCGAAGCTGATGCTGGCGCGGTGATTGGACTCGCAATGGTGACAGCAACCAACGAGCGAACCGGAGAAGAATTGGCGCGCCGCGCCAGATCCGATGGGTCATTTGCCATTCCTCTCGACACACAACTGGGAGACGCCGTTCGCATCAGGGCGAGCGACGGACTGGACGAGGTCCTCGAGATCAATTGAGCTGGCATTGTGTCCTTGCGCTCGGGTGACTCTGTGCTCTGCGCTCTTAGGACGCTCATAGCACCCTCAAACAGCTCTCGACCCATGCGGTGCAGTAACTTAACATGCGGGTGATGTATCAGCGGATGGCTGTTTGGCTCCTTTGGTTGTGCCTGATGGCAGTTTCGTGCCAATCCAAGGATCGGTACGCCGAGATCTTCAACCACGCGGTCCGCCAGAGCAACTACTGGGGTAACTTCCGGGAAATCCCTCTGGATCGCAGAGTGTCAAAGGCCACTCCCGAGTTGATCGACTATCTGCAGAAGCACAGTGGCTTCTATCACCTCGACACCATGCCAATCCAAAGCCATGAGGATAGGGAGATCGTCGACTCGGTTCGCTTGGTGCTCAAAGAGCTGCCCGACCCAGTGCAAAGAATGGCTGCGGAGAAACTGGTAGGCGTCTGCCTTGTTCATCATCTCGGCGCCAGCGGGTTCGCCCAAAGTGTCATGGTATCCGATGGACAGGAGCTGGGCGCTTTCGTGGTTCTCGATTCAGAGTCCATCGCCAAAACTGCCAATGAGTGGTTCACCTGGCGAGAGGGCTCGCCCTTTGCTCGCGATCCTAACACGATGGTTGTTGGGACCATTGAGGACGATGCGGGCGACACGCAGTTGAACGCCATTCGGTTTCTGCTCCTTCATGAGCTCGGACATGTCATGCAGGTTGGGGAACGGTACAATCCATCATGGCACGTGTCCCCTTCGACGGTGAGCGGATCATCCCATCCGTACTTCGAATTCTCTTGGTTGGCGAACGAGAAAGCATACAGCAGTCGTTTCGATGGCTACTTTGGGCTCAGAGACCACCTCAAGTACTACACCAACAGTGGAGGCGCACTGGACATGACGCAAGCCATCACCGCCTATGAACAATTGCAGCAAACAAATTTTGCAACACTCTATGGTGCGACAAATCCTTTTGATGATTTTGCCGAAGGTTTCACCTCCTATGTTCATTCGGTGTTGGGTGCTCGCCCCTACCGAGTGGAGTTGATTCGCGACGGTCGCATCCTCCATCGCTACGATTCTTGTTGGGACGAGAAGCGATGCGCGGACAAGAAGTTGTTCTTCGCGAAACTTCTGGGCCCGAATTCAAATCAAACCGAGTCGAGTGCAGCCACGTCGAGCGGCGACGCTCACGATAACATTGAGGTCAAACCTCCAACGATACGGCGATGATGAAGCCATTTCCCTCTGTTTGCTGGAACTTTCATGGGGTCGGTTTCCGGGCCGCAAGCGATATCCCTCTTCCCTCCGATTTGTTGTTCGCGTTACGCCGACACCTGTCAACGTTGGAAGACATCGCGCATCCCGTTGAGATGACCCTCGTCAACGAACCCTTGCCGCCATGTGCCATGGAGAATGGCGTCGCCATTCTCATGAAGTATGATGAAATTCTGCGTGGACGTTGCTCTGTGGACCAATATTGGTTGCAGCTCGGTGCAGGGGGAGTGCAAGGCAGCACCGAACAGGGGATCATGCGTGTCTTCGCACCCTCATCCCTTTGGCTTTGCAGCCCTACCGTGTGTAGGGCGCTGATTCCCTTGGCGCTGACCTTCCACCTCGCCCGGAAGAATCTCTTCTACGCGCACGCGGCTGCCCTGAGAGACCCACAGGGTCGAGGCTGGCTGTTCACAGGTTCCCACGGTGCTGGCAAGTCGACCACGGCATATGCCCTGCTAAACCAAGGCTGGCAGTTGATGTCCGATGACGATGTGCTCCTGCACAAGAAAGGAAGCGACGTCATCTGTCTGCCTTTCACCGACGAGTTTCGTCTGGCGAGGGCAGCAACGGAATGGTTTTCGAACATTGAATGGGTTCGCCCGCCAACCGAGACCATCCGCAAAGGTATCGTTGACACCAACGACGCATGTCGAATTGCGGAAGTTCGTCCTGAACGGTGGGTGCATCTCGTTGTCGGAACTCACAAGGGTGCCCGCAAGCAGAGTGTGGTCAACGATGCCAAAGGCGGCGCGACCTATTTGCAGGGGATTGTGGAGGACAGTCCCATGATCTTCGTGACTGGCGGCCGTAACCACCTCGATGCCCTCACGACACTCCTTGGCCAGTGCGACCGTCGATGTCTGACTCCGGGTCATGATCTGCTGCACAACCCGACCAGAGTCCTCGAGGTGGTTTTCAACTAGGGCGGTGGTGGGGTGCCTCTCACTTTGCGAATGCCTCATCCAACTCCTGCGTCCCAAAACGGGACACGGCGACACTCTCGCAAGTCCAATCTTCAACTTTTCAACGCGTTGGACATTGGCTCGGCATTTGCTCCTCGAGGTGTGCATCCTCGCAACTGCCATCTGCAACTCGCAGCTCGATGGCGACGTGGGCAAGGGAGACACATGTTTGCACAAGCAAGCACGGGCACAGTCATTGGTATCGAGGCCCATCCAATCATCGTTGAGACCCGAGACACCGCCGGCATTCCCACCACGCACCTCATCGGCCTCGCACGAGGAGCAGCCCGCGAGGCTGTCATTCGCGTGACGGCTGCAATCAAGGGGTGCGCCCTTGAGCTGCTACCTGGAAAACGTGTCATCAATCTACTGCCCGCAGAGCTGCCCAAAGAAGCAAGCGCGTTGGATCTGGGGCTCGCGGTGTCGCTTCTTGCAGCGGCAGGAATCGTCCCAACGAACTCGACGGTGGGACGGCGCTTCTTCGGTGAGCTCAATCTGCGGGGCGGCCTCGAGCCCGTGCGTGGTGCTGTCCTGATAGCGGATCTGGCGAGAAGTCACGGCGACCGAGAGGTGCTCCTGCCGAGTTGCAACGCTGCAGAGGCGGCTGTCATTCCCAACGTTCGGGTGGTAGCCATCTCCCATCTTACGGAGTTGGTCGCCTATTTGCGTGGCGAGCTCAAGCTCGGCGCTGCTAAACCACAGGTCAACGAGGCAGGGGAGTCCCAGAGCTGTTTCTCCCAGGTCTGCGGACAGACACACGCTAAGCGGGCACTCGAGATTGCCGCCGCCGGTGCGCACAACATCCTCATGGTCGGCCCACCGGGCAGCGGTAAGACAATGCTGGCGCGGCGTCTGCCGGGGATCTTACCGCCACTGAGCGCGGAGGAGAGTATCGAGGTCACGCGGATTCACTCCGCTGCGGGATTGCTGACAAACCGCCCCGGCCTGGTTCAAGCCCGTCCGTTCCGCGCTCCCCATCACACAGCGAGCGAAGCCGCCATTTGTGGGGGGGGCAGTGTCCCGCGACCGGGAGAGGTTACCCTGGCCCATCGCGGCGTTCTCTTTCTCGACGAACTGCCCGAGCTTTCGCGCCGCGCCCTCGAATCCTTGCGCGAGCCCCTGGAGGAAGGCACCATTCGCGTAGCCCGAGCCTCCATGTCTCTCTCATTTCCTGCCGACGTCCTGTTGGTGGCTGCGATGAACCCTTGTCCCTGCGGCCATTTCCGCGAGCCGACCCACAAAGAACAGCAAGGCCCGATGTGCATGTGCTCCTTTGACCAAATCCATCGCTATCGCGCCCGGATCTCTGGCCCCCTGCTCGACCGCATCGATTTGCACGTCACAGTCGAGCGGGTGCCCTTTGCTGACTATGCCCGCGGGGAGGATGAAGAACCCAGTGGCCGCATACGTGACCGCGTCAGCAACGCCCGAGGCCTGCAGTCGGAGCGACTCGGCGCTGGCAGAACCAACGCCGCCATGAACGAGACGGAGCTTCGCCGAGATGTGCCCCTGGACAAGCAAGGCATGGGGCTCATCGAGCGGGCCGTCGGCGTCGATGGCTTATCAACGCGCGGTATCAACAGAGTCCTCAAGGTCGCCCGCACCATCGCCGATCTTGACGGAGGCAAGGCCGTGTTACCTCAGCACCTCGAGGAAGCGATATCCTACCGCTGCTCGAGCTCGGACCCTACGGAATTGCCCGGTGTGTTCGGGGACGACGAGTTGATGGAGGTTGGTTAGGATTCGGACTGAACGATGAGCAGACCTTTGAGCTTGCCGCCCAAGGTTCCCATCTCGGCAAGAATCGCTGCAGCATCATCGGCGGTGCTTGACTCGAACCAAATGACTTCGTCGAGCTTTGATTCCTCGAGGTTGTAGATACCCGAGACCACGCGATACTTGGCTGTCTTGGGAATCGACGAGCTCACAGAGTCAATGGCGGCCACGACAATGTACTTGGGTTTGAAGTCGAGCTTGAGCTCGGTCGCCACAAGCTCAATAAGCTTGCCAGTCGCTTCGAGAATCATTTGGTACTCAGAATTGCCACCGTGGAACCCGGCATCCTCATTGAAGTCGTATGAGTCATGGAAAGACACCATGTGGTGCATGCCATAGGCGATCTGCTCACCAAGATTGCCAAAGCCCGCCGCTTCGAGGGCTGGCTGAATCGGCTGCAGCGGTACAGCCGACTCGCCAAAGGCAGAGACAAGGCCGCCGAACAGGGCCGCCTGTTGTGCCAAGGTGTCGCCAGAGAGGCCGTTGATCTTGACCGGCATGATGACAAACTTGTCAGTGGCCGGCTGTGGCGCTACGGCGCCTGGCCGGACATAGAGCTTGGTGCCACCACATGCTGTCACCACGGCAAAGAGCGCAACAATACATCCCAATCGAATGGCGTTCATCAATACCCCCTTGAGGTTTTGGTTTGCGCCGAAAGATGGCGAAAAGATGGGCCTGAGTCAATCAGCCACACAGGTAAGACCCACAAAAAAGGGCCGCAACGCGACCCTTTCTTTGCGATTTCAACCGAGGAACTCAGTTGACAGGTCGCACCGACTTGGCCTGCAGACCCTTGTCGCTGCGCACGACTTCATACTCGACCCGTTGTCCCTCGGCGAGCGATTTGAAGCCTTCAGCCAGAATGGCTGAGAAATGAACGAAGACATCCTCTCCCCCATCCTCGGGTGTGATAAACCCAAAGCCCTTGCTGTCATTGAACCACTTCACAGTACCGTTCTGCCGTTCTTCTTCCATACTAACTTCCCCTGCTGCCTTTTTTACTGCAGCGCTAGGTCGAGAGTTTCCCCCCCGACCGTGTTACAAGGTCGGTGTTGTGTGCGCGTGAATGTGAGAAGACTCCCCCCATACAGCTACATCAACTCCCATTTGCTTGTTACACTCAATCGCCAACATTTGGCAAGGCATTTCTGGTTTCAGAAAACATAAACATTTCCGACATGTTATGCGTGACGGGCGGCGACAAGTTGTTGGTTAACACACATTCAACCAACTACCATTGATGACTCGTAAGCCGCAGGTGGTCAGTTGGACAACCCGGCCAGCTCTTGTTGGTGCGCAGCCACCAAATCATCGAGCAATCTTTGACCACGGGCATCAGCCAGGTCGAGGGATTCGTCGTCACCTATCATGCCATGAATCTCGTAGTAACACTTGAGCTTGGGCTCGGTGCCAGATGGCCGGACAATCACGCGGGTGTCGTCTTCTAGAGTATAGATGAGGACGTCGCTCTTGGGCAGCTCCACGGGCTTTCGGCGTCCGTCGGCAAAACCGTGAATACCCGTCAGAACGTCAGTGACGCAGGTCACCTTATGACCGGCTATTGTGGACGGAGGACTCTGTCGCAAGAGCTCTCCAGCGCTCGGACCCTTCCCCGTCACAGTGAGCCACTTGGTCTGAAGCCGCGTGAGATAGAGGCCGTGCTCCCGATAGATCGACTCGAGATAACTCCACACGGTTTTGCCGCGGTCGGCTAGGTCTGCGGCAAGAGTGCAGAAGCACAGAAGTGCGGCAATGCCATCTTTGTCACGGACCAGAGCCCCAAACATGTAGCCGATGGATTCCTCGTAGCCGTAGATAAACTCTTCACCCTTGGCTTCGTGCTGCAGGGCAGCGTCGGCGATCCATTTTAGGCCGGTGAGCGTGGTGAAATGGTTGACACCGCGCGCCGCGGCGATGACTCCGAGCAACCGCGAGGAGACGACGCTGTTTCCCACCACAGCGTTGTCCGGCGCGTGGTCGAGAAAGTCGGCACCCAAGATGGCACCAATCTGGTCGCCGTTAAGCTGCCGCAGCTCGCCGCTCCCTGTTTTCACTGACACGGAGAATCTATCTGCGTCAGGGTCGTTGGCACACGCCAGTGTGGCACCAATCTTCTTGGCCAAGGCCCAAACGAGATCGGAGGCACCTGGTTCTTCGGGGTTCGGGAATTGAACCGTGGAAAAGTTGGGATCTGGCTCACGTTGTTCTGTCACCGTGTGCACTTGGCCAAAACCGGCGCGTCGCATCACCTCTTCGGCGATGTGCGCACCGACACCGTGCATCGGTGTGTAGGCGATTCTCAGGCTTGCTCGGGCGCTCGACTGCGGGTGCAGGGACAAGGCCAAAACACGCTCGACGTACTTGGCGATGATCTCATCGCCAAGGGTGACGAGCAGACCGTCGTCGCGCGCCTTCTCGGGCTCACACCACGGCAGCCGAACGAGAGCTGCGCGTTCAATGGACGCCGCAATACCAGAGTCGTGGGGAGGAATAATCTGCGACCCATTTTCCCAAAAAACCTTGTAGCCGTTGTACTGGGGCGGATTGTGACTGGCAGTGACAACGACGCCAGCGGCTGCCCCAAGCTCACCTATGGCATAGGGCACCAAAGGCGTCGGCACACGTACATTATAGAGGTGCACTCGAATACCGAGTCCTGCCATCACCAGAGCGGTGTCCAGAGCGAAGACCTCCGATTT
This sequence comes from Deltaproteobacteria bacterium RIFOXYA12_FULL_58_15, assembly GCA_001798605.1. Lineage (GTDB taxonomy): Bacteria > Myxococcota > XYA12-FULL-58-9 > XYA12-FULL-58-9 > XYA12-FULL-58-9 > XYA12-FULL-58-9. The sequence continues at coordinate 12,364 of MGST01000089.1, forward strand.
GTGTCGACCATCATAACCGACAACCACACCTCGGCTTGCCGCGTCCTCAACCTGCTCGAGCAAATATTTGCCAAGCCCGGCACTCGTTTGCCGTATCACCAGTCGATTCATACGATTGGACCCCGCCCCCAGAACGCCACGCAGGCCCGCGGTGCCAAAGGCCAGTCGGCAACCGAAGCGGTCCTCTAGCTCCAGGGTGGCGTTGTCAAGAATGAGCTTCTCGAGCTCAGCCTGGGTGTCGGGATCGGGATCCTGCTCCAGCCAACGGCGTGCTTTGTCTTGCATGCCCAACTTTTAGCAGAGAAAACGAGTAGGAGAAAACGTCGCTGCTCGGAAACTCGTGACAGGCTGCAAGGCCTGGTGTGTCGTCCTCTGAAATGTGGCAGTCGTGGCAGTCGTGACAGATCCCTTGACCCAAGGACGACTTTGGGTGCCTATCAGCGATGACTGGATGTAACGATGAAGCACACACGCAGGGGCCTGGTTCTTGCCGCCGCGGTCGTTGGGACATTTCTCGCGTCTGTGGACGTAACGGTGGTGGGGACCGCCATGCCCACCATCGTCAGCCAACTCGGCGGCCTGGAACTCTTCCCGTGGGTGTTCTCCATTTACCTGCTGACCTCGACGGTAACGGTTCCTCTTTATGGCAAAGGTGCCGATCTTTTTGGTCGTAAGCCCACATACCTGCTTGGTGTCGGCTTGTTCGTCGCGGGATCCGTTCTTTGCGCCACCGCCTCGACCATGGGGCAATTGGTGTTGTGGCGCGCCGTCCAGGGCATTGGAGCTGGCGGCGTCATTCCCATCACCCTGACCATCGTCGGCGACCTCTACCCCGCGGCCCAAAGGGCCAGAGTCCAAGGATTGTTTTCCGCGGTGTGGGCAATCTCCAGCATTGCCGGCCCCGCTCTCGGTGCTTTTGTGGTCGAGCACTGGGCGTGGCAATGGATCTTCCTCATCAATGCACCCTTTGGGGTACTTGCCGCGATCCTGATGCTTTTGGCCTTGCACGAGAACATCGAGCGCCATTCGCGCCGACTGGATCTCGTCGGCGGCGCGCTGCTCACCGTTGCGACGGGCTCGCTCATGTGGGCTATGTTGCGCGGCGGTGACGTCGGCTTTGACAACCCCGAAGTCGTCGGCAGTTTCGTTGTTGCCCTTGTCTCGGCCGTGGCTCTTGTGTTTCAGGAGCGCCGGCACCCCGAACCCATGCTGCCGCCAGCTTTGCTCACCGATCGCGTCGTGGCGGTAACCTGCATCGCGGGCGTGGCCATGAGTGGCGTCATCTTCGGCGTCAGCAGCTACGTTCCAGCATTTGTGCAAGGCCCCCTCGGGGGCAGCCCCACCGCCGCGGGCACCGCCATCATTCCGGTGGGCATCGGCTGGCCCATCGGCTCCAACCTCACCGGTTGGACGCTGCGTCGCTTTGGCTATCGTCCCTCAGCAATCATCGGTGGATGTTTCTTGGCGCTCAGTGCTGTGTGCTTCTTCACTTTTGGTCTCGACACCCCACGCTGGCTCGTGCTCGCCACCATGCTGTTGGTAGGTCTGGGAATGGGCTTCGCCACCACGACCCTACTCATCGCCGCGCAGGAGTCGGTGTCTTGGCAACAACGCGGCGCCGTCACCGGCCTTGTTCAGTTCTCACGCACCATCGGCGGTGCCATCATGGTCGCTGCCATGGGTGCGGTCCTCACCACCACCTTGCGCCATGAGCTCGGTAGCTCCCCTGAGCTTCTCGATCTCGCCAATGCGGTGATGGATCCACAACGGCGAAACAGCGTGCCAGCGGAATCAATCTCACTCATCCGCGACGCTCTGGCTTTGGGTTTGGGCCGAGTCCTGTTGGGAGTGGGTCTTTGCGGCGTCGCCGGGTTACTCGCGATTCTCGCTTTCCCCAAGGGGCAAAAGGTCGGCGACTAACCACGACCCAAGGCGACCAACCGCGACTTACGGCGACCTACGGCGACCCCCCGCTATTCGTCGCCCACCCGCCATTTGTCGCCCATTACCCAGTGGCCCCCAACGTCCTAGACCGCAGATTCCATTGGGAGCACCCAAACCAGGCGTGGGTCACTGATCTCACGTGCATCCCCACTCAAGAGGGCTGGCTCTATCTTGCGGCCATCATCGATCTCT
>MGST01000090.1:0-5249 GCA_001798605.1 Deltaproteobacteria bacterium RIFOXYA12_FULL_58_15
CGCGAGCATCAATTTCATGCAAGCCTGCGGTTTCTGTTTGAGGAGCTCGCCGAAATCGGCGCGTTTGAGCTCCACCAAACGGCATGAACCCTGGGCTCTCGCGCTCACGGCACGGCGTCCTGGGCGCAGAAGCGCCAACTCACCAAAATGTTCCCCCGCACCGAGTTGGCACACAACCTTGGCGGCATCACCCTGCCCCACCAGGATCTCGATGGTTCCATCCTTGATGATATACATAGCGTCGCCGGGCGCTCCCTCCAAAAATAGCGACATCCCCTTTGGCAAATCACGAAGGCGCGCAATCTGCCCGATGATGTTGAGGCCGGTGTCAGTGAAGCCGGCGAACAACGGTGATGTCTTCAGAATTTGAATGGGTACCGGCACGCACTCTCCTACCTTCGCACCATAGGGCGCGACGCACCGTTTGGGCAAGTCATCACCGCGTGGCCGGCGCACCCGTGGTGGGTGGCGTTGGAGTTGTCGTTCGAGGCGTTCGTACCGGCGGTGCTGGCCGGATCGCAACCAAGGGAGGCATCTCGCCACCTGACTCAAGAGCTGTCAAATACTCGAGGGCTGATTCGGTATATCGGGTGTTCGCGGATGCTACCTTTTTGAGCACCGATATTGCCTCGTCTTTATTTCCTGCACGCGCAAGGCACGCACCGAGGGTATGACGAAGCTCCTCGAGGAGCGCGCGGTCTTTTGATGTCGCGAGCAACTCCTTGAGGATTGGGATCGCTTGTTCATACTTTTTCAAGTTCCAAAGACTGTTCGCCAATGTGTACCGTGCGGACTCGGACCATTTACCGTCAGGTGCTAACCGCAAGGATCTCTCGAACTCCCCAACAGCCTGGGAGTGCCGATTGGCACTCGCATGGGTGCGGCCATTCTTGTAGGTGGTCTCGGCAACGCGAGAGCGAAACTCATCCACCCGTGCCTCAGCCATTGCTTTCAGGGCGGGACCGACGGCATCAAGGTCAATGGTATCAATGACCTTTTCTGCAGATTTTTCCTGGCCTGCATCAATGCTCGTGAGAAAGCTTACGATGGCGCGTTCGACCTCATCGCGTCGCGCGACACTCTTCTCCAGCGCGGCTTTCGTCTTCTGGAGATCCTCATTTCGTTCGAACGCTTCCTTTTTTGCTGCCTCTGCCGCTTCCTTGCTCGATTCCACTGCAGATGTCAGCGACCCCGTACGTACCTTGTGCAGGAGGAATGCGGCAAAGATGATAACCACCGCAACGATGATGTTGGCACCAACACTGGCGAGGCGGGTTCGCCGCTCGAGGAGGTCGAACCTCTTGTCGAAGGTCTTGATATCCAGACCGAGGTTCTTCACCTGGTTGTCTGTCTTGATCGCTTGATTGCGTGTCTCGAGAACTTCTTTTTTGAGCTCAATCAGCTCCCGGCTGGTATCGGTCATCGCTATCTCTGAAGGTGGGAAGAATTGGTGGTGGGCGGTCGGGGATTCGAACCCCGGGCCACCGGATTAAAAGTCCGATGCTCTGCCTGACTGAGCTAACCGCCCTTGGAAGGGGTAATTAGCGTCGCGGACACCTGAGGTCAATTATTCTCGTACCCCATGGGGCTTTTTTGTTCTGTTATCGAGATCGCGACAAACCGACTGGAACGCCAGGCGACCTCGAGTCACCGGCGTGTCAGCGTTCGACAACGTCAACGACAAATCAGGTGCGATGGCATCCACAACGCCGCAGACCAGCGGCTCCGGACATTGATCCCCATGCCCGAGAGCGTCGATGTTCTCGTCCCATAGGGACACTTCGCGACCGAGGACACAGGAACAAGCACAATAGGCGCTGTATAACCCGAACGGATCCACTAACAGCTGACGATAGCGTCTGGACAGAGACGCCAGGACTGCTTGGGTGAAGGCCGGCAATGTCGTCGAGGCCCCCTGCTCTCGCAGGCTCGTCACGCTCGGCACAAACACCGTCGGCGGCACCTCGGGTGTGCACAGCACGTTGGCACCAATGCCGATGAGCGCCGTCTCCAACAATTCACCCTTGCACTGGGTGGCCGTCAGCACCCCAGCGACCTTGCTTTCACCGATGAGTACGTCGTTGACCCATTTGATAGAGGGGTCGAGATGGGTGGTTTCGCGGATAGCGTCCACGAGGGCGACCGCTGGGAGCATCACCAAGGAGGCAAGCAACTTCGACGCCGTGCGTTGGGGGGCGAAGACTGCCGTGAGAAAGAGGTTGCCCGTTTGGGTTGCCCACTCCCGTCGCCGTTGCCCGTGAAAGCCACGCCCATCCAATGCCACGCAAGCGAGCGAGCCGTCGAGCGCCCAACCCTGACCCAGCGCCGCCCCAAGGGCGTCGAGTTGAGAGGACGGGGCATCGGTCACCACCACCAACCGTTGCCAAGCCGTGTCCGTGGCCACCTCGGCCACCAGCGGTTCCGTCGCCATACCGAGTGCGTTCCAGACAGCGTGATCGTGGGCGTTGAGATGTGGGGTCCACTCGGGTTGTGAAGTCCCCAAAAACGCCTGCGCGCATTCGGTCGTGTCGCTCAACAAACGCATGTCGTCCTTCATCGCACCTTCCTAGCGTTTCCATAACCGGAGTTGGCTTCATGCACCAGGGGAGTTACTCCCATGACCCAACCTACGCAGGACGTACATGCGACGAAAACAATTGGTCCAATTGGCCATTGAGAAAGCAACTCCATCGTTTCAGTGTCGATAATGGGCAGGAGAGGACTATCTATGAGCACAGACAACCGAGGTGCCGCGCGGTTGGGGGAGCCGCTGCATCGTAGTCGTCGAGAGAAGACCATCGCCACCGAGCGCCACCGGGCGCTTGCTGTGTTCAAAGCGTTGGCCTCATCGGGTCGCGATCCAAGTCGGGCCCTTCTCTCGTTCTCCGGACGGCGTGCCAACGTCGAGGCCGAGGGGATGGTGACGGTTTGCCTGTCCGACTGCCATGAGCTTGCCGATCGCCTGCGAGACGTGGGTTATCCGCTGACCGACGAAGGCATTCGGCTATTCAAGATGGAACGGGGCTTCTCCGACGTGGTGCGAATAGGCCCGGACGTCGCAGAGGCTTATGCTCGATTCGCCAACGGCATGGAAACCCGGGTCAACGTCACCGCACAGCAATGGGAAAGGCTCGACGTTGAGACCCAAACCGGCGTCCGTATCCTCATGGTTGTCGGGCGCTCCCCAGAGCGACTCATCGCAGTACGCGAAGCCCTCGGTGTGCGGGGGTCGAAGAAAGTACCTGACGGGATGGTCCTGGTCGGGAGTGTCACCGCCGAGCGCTTGGTGCAATGGGCACATGGCAATGGTTGGACCTTCGATCGCGGCGGCCTTGAGAAGATCGCCGAAGCCCGAGGTGTCGATTCGCCGGACATCAACGAGAGCATGGCCCAATTCGTCTCCGACGCGGTGTTATGTCGCGATGAGCCAGATCACAACTACACTCGCCACACCCATGAAGGGCGCACAATAAACCGCAGAACCGTCACCATGGTGAAGTCTGCCGAAGCGTCTTTGCCAGAGGGAATGACCTTCGGAGTCATCAAGGGTTCCTACATCGAAGTCGGTACCCGCGGAGCCCATCCTCACGTCGGTGGTGGCGTCGTCGACCTCAGCATCTCAACACCGTGGACCCAAGAGGCCATCCGTCGCGCGGTGGGAGAGTTACGGCGCGCTGGTTTCGCCGCCTGGTTCCGTGATCGTTCAGAGGTCCCACACCTGCATGCCGTGGCCATCGGCGACCGTGAAATGTCCGCCGCGGCATGGTGGCAAGTCAAAGCCTTCTTTGCCGGCCGTGACGGCCGCACTCGCTTGGCACAGGACCCCCATGCCGATATCGGTGCGGAATCTCCAGAGTGGTCCATCCGCTACCGAATCCCTGCGTTATAGAACATTGAAAGCCCGAGCGTCATGAACACCGCGGTCCCACAAGACGATCCTACGGTCAAACCCAAAGGTTTGGTCAGTGTGTGTATCATCGGTTTTGCTCTGGCAGCCTTTGCCCTGCTGGGTGCAGCAATGACCGCCGCCGGCACGGCTGGCACCAATCCATTTCAATCGTTGGTCGAGATCGGCCAACCAGAACAAGTGCGACAAATCCAGCGGGCCATGCAGGCCGACTTGCAGACCGTTGTGGATTCGTGGAGTGCCTGGTTGCAGACTGCGGCAGTCCTCAACCTGTTCCTCGCCACCCTGCTCGTGGTCGGAGGTACACTCGCGCTCAAAGTGCGCAAACCCGCGGGTGTCGTCCTTCTTGCGGCTTATAGCGTCGGCGTGGTCGCCGAAGCCATTGGTGCAGTCCCTGCCTGGGCAATGCAAAAAGCCAACCTCGCTATCATGGAACAATACATGCCGCAGCTGTTTCGGCCAGGTCCAGAGGTGGACCCAGAATTTGCGAACACCATGCAAGGGATCATGCAGGCGAGTATGGTCGCTGGCGCTGTCATGGGTGGGGTGATGATTCTCGGTAAGGTGGGTTTCCACGTCTTTGGTCTGTGGTTCTTGCGCAGGCCCAGCTGCGAACGCCTGTGGCGGAATGCTGCTGACTAGGCGGACGAGGAGAGCGGTGGGCCGGTTGTCCGACAGCCGCAAATTCAATATGGTGCGCGGCGATGAATAGCGTGACCTACCGGGTGGCAACCCTGGCCGACAGGGCGACGGTGGTACTTCTCCTAAGAGAACTCGTCGAGGAACTCGGCCCACCCGAGATGTCGAATCGTGTCATACCCCGGCTCGACGCCGACATTGACCGCGCATTTCAAACGCCGCGGGTCCGGATCTTCATTGCAGAGTACGACGGCATGCCGATTGGCCTGAGCCGCGCCGACATCCTCACCGAGGACCCCATCTTTCGCCTGCGCGACGACAACCGCTGTGGCTACGTCGACCAAATGTATGTGCGAGCAAATCACCGCGACCGCGGAGTCGGCCGTGAGCTTTTGCACCTTTGTGAAGACTGGTTTCGTGACAACCACATTGGCCACGCCATCCTTCACGCTGCCCCACGCGCAGTGCGTTTTTACAGCCGTGACGGCTACCAACCCAACCGCGAGATGTTCAAGAGCCTGTAGGCGACTGGCTCACTCAGTCTTTCAATAAGTCGGGCCGAAGCTCACGGGTCAACATGAGGGCCTGCTCGCGTCGCCATCGGGCGACAGCGTCATGATCGCCGGAGCGCAGAACATCGGGGACGGCAATACCTTCGTACTCAGCAGGTCTTGTATACTGAGGATATTCCAAAACCGATGAC
>MGST01000090.1:5256-14162 GCA_001798605.1 Deltaproteobacteria bacterium RIFOXYA12_FULL_58_15
ACTCTTCGGCCAACGACTCCGGGTTACCCAGGACACCGGGCAACAGGCGCACGATGGCATCGACCACGCACCACGCGGCGGGATCACCTGCAGAGAGAACGAAGTCGCCGACCGAGACTTGCCTGTCGACGTATTGTCTGACCCGCTCGTCGATGCCCTCGTACCGGCCGCACACGAGAGTCATACCCGGTGAAGCCGCGAGCTCGTGGGCAACCTGCTGGCCGAAGGGCTCACCCCGAGGTGTCAAGAGCACCACCGGGCCTGGGGTTTGCTCGCGGGCATCTTTAATTGCTCGGTGCAGCGGTTCGACGCACAACACCATGCCGGCCCCCCCGCCGAACGGTGCGTCGTCCACCTGATGGTGGCGACCTTTGCCGTATGGCCGCAGATCACGGACTCGCAGGTCGGCCGCACCCTCATGAAATGCGCGGGCTACCAGGCCCGACTCGGGTGCCAACAGTTGCGGCCACAATTGGGGAACCAGCGTTATGACTTCAACGGCGAACACTCACTCACTCCAAGGTGCAACACAACAGCGGTGTTGGAACTGTAACACTGCCCGGATCCGTTGGGGCCGACGCTACTCGTCTTCCCACAACCCTGGAATGGGTCGAATGACGATGGCATTGGCATCGCGGTCAAACCGAATAACTGTCTCCCCTTCTACCCATGGCAACAGCTGTTCACCCGCGTTATCGGTCTTGATCTCGAGCAGGTCCTGACCGTTGTTGTCAACCAGAGCCTTGACAACACCTATGCGTTTTCCCGACTCATCGAAAACTTGGGCACCCTCGATCTCATAGACGTAGAATTCATCACCGACCGGGGGAGGCAAGGAAGCAGCGTCAACCGCCAAAATGGAGCCGCTCAGTTCTCTGGCTTGGTCGCGGTCGTTGATCTCTTTTAAAGTGAGTAACAACCCATCGTGCACCGGGCGAATCTTGTCGACCGTGAAAAGTCGCTCCCCGATGCGCGGAGAGGTCATTCTAACCTTTTCGATTCCCTCGGGCATCGATATGCCGGCGGCACCGGGCACCACGCGCATCTCACCGCGGACACCGTGGGCTCGCCCGACGACGCCAAACGAAATCCAATGGGGTTCGGAACGACTCACCCTCGCGTGTCGCCTAGTCGACGATTTCGAGGCTGACGGTTCGATACTCGGGACTGGCGGCTGAGAGCAAACTGCGGATGGCGTGGGCGGTGCGCCCGTTTTTTCCAATCACCCGACCCCGGTCGTCCGGCGCGACCCGAAGCTCAATCATTTGTTCTGTATCTGTGTCGCGGACTATGTCGACCTCGACCTGCTCGGGGTCCTCGACCAAAGCTTTCGCAATATATTCGACCAGCTTCACCATGGTGCCGTCCGTTCAGTCTCTCGTTGTCAACCAAACCGTTGGTCGACAACAGGGAGTTGAGGAATTGGGCCCGACGCCACCTCAAACAAAAAGCGCGTCGGGCTTGGGCAACGTGCCCTACTATTCGCCAGCCTGAGCTGCCACCTGCTTGCCAATACCAGCTCGTTTGAGGAGCTGCTTGACGGTGGGCGACGTGGTCGCGCCAACAGCCAACCACTTCCTGGCTTTGTCTTCGTCTACGGCGAGTTGTGTGGTGCCGCGCGGATCGTAGAAACCCACTTGCTCTAGGTAGCGTCCGTCCCGCTTGTAGCGCGAGTCTGTTGCCACAATATGATAAAAAGGCCGGCGGTTTCCGCCGCGTCGCGCAAGTCTGATCGTTACTGCCATTGGCTCAGAATCCTTTCACTGACACACACACCCAGATTGAATCCAGGCATCGAATCGGGGCCTATAACACCACTCTCCGGGTTGCTGTCAACAGAAAAGCCAATTATCTCAATAATCTGTATTTCTTCTCACTCTTGAACTGCCGGGCAACATCGAAGGGAACAAACCCGAGAAGCTCGTTGCTCCCGGAGTAGGTCAAAAATATCACGGGGTATGGGACCCATTGCTTGCTGTCACTGCCCGCCACAGCCTCCAAAATTCGCACGCCGACATCGGAAACTATCATCGCCCCAGGAATCACACCGGCGGTGCCGTCCAAAATCGGATCGCCACGGGAGTCGAAACCTTTGCCAGACTCGAACAGGGAGAAAGGCGCCTCCACAGTGAACCAGAACCCACGGTTGCGACTAAGTTGCTCGGAGAGCGCGAGAGGCGAACCATCGGCGTTGTAACGTTCACAACTGCTAAGATTTGGCTGCGGGTCGAGATCATCGCGGATCTGAAACAACTCACTCGGAAAACGACCTGGTGTGGCGGATCCTGGACCCATCAAATCACCCGGGGAAAGGTGAATCTCTCCTCCGCTCTTGCCAAGATCCTCCTTCGATCCCAACCACAAGGGGTAGGCCACAACTTGGTCGGCCACGCGAATATCGAAATCCACCTCGGCGCTATCGAAACAGCCTGCGTCCAGGTACTTGTCGAGCCTAAAGGCGACAATGTCCCCCGCCGCCTTCGTGAGGATCCGTCGCTCCAGAGCCCGCCAGTCCGCACCACTTTCCCCATTGCAGCCCGTACAATCGGGCAACGGATTGTCGGTGAGAGCAACGATGTCGCCCCACGCCGCCTTGTCGACTGCATCCGTGTTGCCATCGCAAGCACCGCCAGAGACCGTCTCGCAGGCGTGAATCACCTGCGCGTTCGCCTCAAACGTACGGCTCGCATCTTCATCGAGGGACAACCACGACTCGAAGCATTGGCCGCCCTTGCAGGTGGCGCTCGCCGGGCAATCACCGGGATTGCAGGTGCCGCCGGGAATTGCCCGCTCCTCGAGAATTCCCCTCAAGGACAAGCGAATACCCTCCCACATGAACCGCCATCTGGTTTTGCCTGTATTGTGGAAACTCACGCCGACGCCACCCACACCGTCGCTCACACATGTGTAGCGGGCGCGATCGGGCAGATCCGGACACCTTTCGAGCCAGTCCGACAACTCTGCGGAGGTGACATTGATGTTACTCGGGATGTACCGTCGATCTTGCAGCTCGAATGTTTGAACGTCGTCGACGCTGGGGGCAAGACACCACTTCTGCTCGATGAGAGTTGGCTCCGGGTGGCCGCCTGATTCGTCTGCGAGGCCGATGAACACGACGTTGCCGTCGAGCAGGGCAACAGCCGCCATTTCACCGTGGGTCTGCTCTCGAGCACACTGACCACTCACGCACACCTCGGTGCTGCTGCAGTTGGCATCGACCTCACAGTCGACGGGATCATCGCCAAAGCAAGCGACGCGCAATCGATGACGACCGACCTGCTCCTCGCCGAGGGTGACTATCTTGGTTGGAACGGAATCCAGATAGATCGCCTGGTACGGGGTGGTGTCACCGGCACACACCGCGATGTCGGGATCGGACACCGCTCTGCAAACATCCTCAAGCGAATGCAGGCCTGTGTCATCGGCGCAAATCTCGAGGTCGGCCGGGTGCCCGCCCTCACAGGACTGTTCGGTCACAGTCGCATCACAGCCACGCACACAACTCGGCGTGGGTGCGTACTTGGTATTGCTGTCGACAACGCCCCATTCTGCACCGTCGGCCGCGCCGAAAACGACAACGTCGCGCAAGGCCGGTCGCCCCACCACCACCATGGTGCCATCTCGAGATACAGCAAGTGCCCCACCAATCCCGCCGATGTCACGACTGTCCTTGACGCCAGTGTCGAGATTGACGCGGATGACGGCACCCACGCTCGCATCCGTGGCAAACAATGTTGGCCCCGCCGGATTGACGGCCAGGGCCGATGGCTCACCACCGACGGCGAAAACCTGGGATGCATACAGGCGAACACCGTTCTCATCGTTGAACACATCGACAGCGAGAATGGCACCTGCACCCGCCAACGCCACGTAGACGCGACCTGCACAGTTGGCTTCGGGGCAGGCAACGGGGGATGCAACCATCGCTGCTGGTCGGGTGCCCGCTTCGCCCAAAGGCATCTGCAGAACTGCACCTACGGCATCACGCACCAGCAGCAAAGAATCGGCGTCGATGAGACGAACCGACTCGCTGACCAAATTGAGCACCACCACAAAGCGGCGGTCAAAGGTGGCTGCGAGATCCCCAGGCCCCTGACCTGCCGGGATGCGCAAGGGAAAGCGTTGAGCCGGGGCCATCACGAAGGTCATGTCGGTGAGATCATCTGCGAGTTGAACCACCTGCACTGTGTCCTGTGCGGTGTTGGATACGAACAAGCGGTTCTTGACGGTGCCTGCAACAGCAAGACCAGTCGGCATGTCAAAGGCGGCGGAGGTATCACCCGAATCATCCGAACAACCGAAGGTGAGACCGAGGGCAACGCCGGCAAACGTGAGTTGAGTGATGCGCATGGCTAGCGGGCCTCCTCGGCGACCGGCGTCTTGTCCGAGCGAATGTGCCCGAGCAGGGTGAAGCCATTGCTCTCGGTGGCAGTGATGTCAAACACCGACAACCCATGATCGAAGAAGGTTGTCACCAACAGCAACTCTCGGCCACTGCGACTCGCGTGGGCAAGCGCGTACGGTCCGAGCCCCACAGCCTCGCCTTCGCTCCCGGGAAGGTTGCGATAATCGATGCGCCCAGCCATCCGCAACTCGGCGGCATACACACTCAGAAAAAATATGACGTCATCTTCAAAGGTCGTCACCGCGAGCAAATCGGGACCCTCAGATCGGGGGATGTAGTGAATGCCAGTGGGGCGGCCTGGCAATGCAATTGCCGAAATCACATCAAATAGGGGTCGAGAAACAGGGAAAACCGTGCCGTCAGCGCGGGGTTCCTGGACCACCACCAAGCGGGTGTCAAACATGACCACAGAATCGGGGTTAGAACCTGAACCGCGGTCACCGGATTGATTCGAGACAAAGGCGCGTGTTCCGTCGGGTGAGAACACGACGTCGCCGATCTCGACACCGCCAACCTCAGAAGAGAGAGAAACCGGCCACAGATAATTGTTCTCGCGACTCGCAAGATTGAGCTCAACATCGAAATCAATAATCGAGCTTCTGTCAGTGCCACCGCTGCCCGTGGGAATGTATTGGCTCACGCCCACAAGGAAACGGCCGCCCGGATCCGGATGTACCGCCAGCGAAGATATTCCCGCGTTGATGGTGATGCCTGTGTTGGTCTCGGTACGGATGGCACGAAGCGCAATGATCTCAGTACCATCGATTTCATAGAGGCCGACATAGGTGCCAGAGGTGCCAAACCAGAGATGTCCAACGGCCAAGAGCGAGCGCTCATCCCCGGATTCGGGGCGGTGGGTGAACATCACGGTAGAGAAGGGGTCGTTGAGCGCGTTGGCTGTAAGCGCGTCGTCAAACGTGGTCTCGGGATCGAGACGGGTGATGTGCTCGGCATCACAGTCGGTGTTCTCTTCGACTCTCTGCAACCCCTTGGTGGCGTTGGCGTTGCCACAGCCGATGGTCTCACCATTGATCTCAACAAGCGTCAGACTCCGCTCGCCCCGGTGCGCCAGCACGCCGATGTCCCCGGCCTCGTTGAGAGATAGGTTGCCGCCAAGGGACAGGACGTTGACTTTCGTCCCAATGACGTCGGCGGTAACCTTTGCGCCATCGTTCGCAGCGGCCACAATCGCCTCGAGGTCGACCACCGAAATCCAGCCGGCATTGTAACGTAGGTCGAAGTTCGTGTTGACCACGTAGGCGTAGCGGTGGGCACTGTCGACGACCACCGAAGTGGGAAAGTAGAGAGCGCCCTCTGGCGGCGATTCACCAGGAAGGTCGCGAGCGCAACTCGCGAAAAAGCCGAGGAGGAAAACCACGGCCAGTAATTTCTGCATAATCATGGCGCGCTCTTATCCCACCTGCGGCAACGCCAGGTCAATTGGCCCAGGACAAGAAACGACGTCGCCGACGCCATGCCATCGCCACCACCGCCAATACCCCTGCCCAGCCAGCGGTGGCCTGAGCGCAACCACCCGGGGACTCGACCGATGACTCGTCAACCACGACGACATTGCGTGCCGCGAGCACCAGGGGTTCGGAGACATTGCCGACGTCGTCACGAGCCCGCAGAATCACCGGTTGTTCGGGCGAAGCCGGTACGAACGTTCTCGGGACAAACGCCGAGACGGTGCCAGCCATCTCAACTGCAATGCCAATTCGAGCGGCCGGGGTCATCCGATCTGTGGCCACAATGCTCACGCCGCCCGCCGTGCGCAACGCCTTCAGTGCAGGCGGCCGATGGTCGGCAACAACCTCTAGGCTCGCCGTTCGGGTCCACTTGTCCGGTCGACGGCGATCGCGACCTATGAGTTCGATGACATGCGGGCCTTCCACCGACAAGAGCGGGTGCTCTAGGACAAAGGAACCGTCCCCGACACCGCCCCGAAATGAGAACATCGGGCCGAGACGGTCTACCGAATAGGAAATCTGCAGATTCTCCGGAGCGATGTCATCGGTGAAGAGGCGCACCTGGACCTGGGATTTGGCAAGCAAGCCGCCCGGCCCGGCAATCCGCTCAACCCCTAGGACCGGTGACAACGATGAGCCCGGATCTTCTTGGGGCTCCTCGTAGCACAGCGCATGGTTGGGATTGGTGATGTCATCGGGCATACAAAAACGGAAGTACATGCTGAGGTAACGGCCATCGCTGTCGGCGGCGCCCGCGGCCCGAAGCTTGGGCACAAAGGGGAAGCCCATCATAGCAGTTGTGAGATCGACGTCGAGGTTGGTCTCTTGCAACAGTATCGGCACGAAGGTGCCCACCAGATCCTCGATGTCTTGGGCGCTGAAACGCAGATTCATTTCATTGTAGGTGGGTGCGACGTTGGTGACGGCCAACTTGTCGATGTCCAAGGACACGTTGCCCGTGGGCGTGGCCTCAACGCTCAAACCAACCTCCAGATCAAACATGAAAGCCAAGGCGCGCGTCACCGTGTCGTCAACCAGGGGATAGACTTCCAAATTCAAGCTCGGCCACACCATTTGTATGTGACTGTCACGATCATCGCCCTCCCCTTGGCCAGAGCCGAACATCACAACGGCAGGCAGCCGTGGCACCAGCCACAGATCAACTGGCGCATTTCCAGGAGCGAGATCAGGAAGGCCGGCGATCATCAAGCCCAAGGTATCGACCGTGGGGACGAACGAGCCGCCGCTCAGATCTGCCACCGTGTCGGCATTGAGCGACAGGCAGAAACTGCCACCATCGAACAGCTCGTAAAGGCCGCGCTCGATGAGGACATCACTGAGTAAAAAGGCCATGTCGAAGTTCTCCGTAACCGGCTGACCGGTGGCCGGGTCGGGCGCGGTTACGGTCGTCCCTGGGTCTGGAGTCGCCGGCAGTGTCCACGATGGCTCTGCCACACGAGGTACACAGGCGTTGGACAAAGCGACGGCACCCGAGTCGATATCGAAGTTCATACCCAATGCTTCGAAGCCGGTCACCGCTGGCGACGCGGTATTGACCGCAATTCGGAATCCAGCGGGGTTGGCTCTGCGGTTGGCGACACCCGCAAAAAGATCCTGGGTGCTCACCTCACCCTCAAAGTCGAGGGGTTGGTCTTCTATGGAGCCAAAGATGGCCCGAGCAATGAGAGTCGCCAGGTATTTCGACACCGCATTGCTCTCCAGAGTCGGCTCGAGCAGGTGGTCGACAATCCAGTCCGCTTTGCTGCACAAGTTGCAGTGATCAATACCCGGCGCAGGGTCGACACACACCGGGTCCTCAGCAGCCTCGGTGATTCCGACGTCGAGGGCTATTTCCACGCGGTCGACCTTGACGTCACCATTTTCGAGCAGCAAATACGGGCGTTGATTGACCAGCGTAATGCGCGGAAAAATGGTGAAGCGGAAAGACTGAATAACGAGGCCCGCAACGGGCGGTGCGCGATCGTGGATCGAGCAGACGCTGTCAAACCACCCCGCCGGTGGGTCGTCACGCAACCAAGGGATGGCTGACTGCTCCATGTAGAGGTCCATGTCCAATGAACCTTCGACGAAGGCGCAGTGCGGATCGCAAGCGCAGCTAGGATCACAAAGGGTGGTCGCTGGGTCATTGCAGGCGCAGGTCGGAAAGCAATCGTTGAAGTTGTCGGCATTGCAGCCGAGGGTGATCTGAATACCGTCGGGGCCATCTTCGACGGGCAGCAATTCCATGTGCACATTGCCGGCCATCGAATCGAGACTGAGGGCCATGTTCGCACCGCCGCGGATCTCGCCCTCGGAGAGAACATTGAAGGTGATGGGATCATTGGGGTCGCTCAACACAAACTTCACCGCATTACCGTCGCTCTCGCAGGTTGTTCCTGGGGCGCAGGTCGCCGCAAGCAAGCCAGGCACACCCTTGCCGATGGTATCAAACCCCGCTTGGGTCAACCGCACCCGTGCGGTTTGTCGGGACAATGCCGCCGTTGGATCATCGCGTGGATACTCGTACTCGCTTTGGCCAGCGCACCCGCCTCCGCCGCTTTGACTGCAGGCAAGAGGCAGACACAAGGCTAAGCGAAGAATCGAGGTCACGGGTGATCGCATGGCGGCGAGCTTACACGATCTCAACCGCCCGTGTCTCCCACGATCCACCATCTGTGGCCAGATGAGGCGCCCAAACGCCAAGTGCTTGGGGTTTGGGTGCTCCTGTACGACAGGGGCGCAGAACGCCCTGGTTGGAATCACCCGGGAGTCGGTGGTGCAACGACAGCTACCCCGCTGGTAGGCGAACGAGTGCCAACAGTCGTTGGCGCACCGCCAGTATCAGGTCATAAACGCCACCGTTCAAGGGCATCACCATGATGTCCCACCAAGCGGCATTGGCACCAAACTTGCCACTGGGCAATCGGCCGCCGGCAAGGTCATCCTTCATGACCGCATGGATTTCCTCGCTCTTGCCACAGCGTAAACGATGCCATCGGATCAAATCATCGCCAGCCATTTCGAGTTGATTG
>MGST01000091.1 GCA_001798605.1 Deltaproteobacteria bacterium RIFOXYA12_FULL_58_15
AACACGATCGTCTCGAGAAGCTCATCGATGCCAGTGCCTTTGGTTGCAGAGGTGTTGACCATCAAAGTTTGACCGCCCCAGGCCTCTGGGACCAATTCGAACTTGGACAGCTCCTGCTGCACTCGTTCAGGGTTGGCATCTGGTTTGTCTATCTTGTTGATCGCAACAATGATCGGCACTCCCGCGGCCTGTGCATGGCGAATCGCCTCCTCTGTTTGCGGCATGGTACCGTCGTCGGCCGCAACCACAAGAATCACGATATCCGTCACCTGAGCACCCCGCGCACGCATCGATGTAAAGGCTGCGTGGCCAGGCGTGTCTAAGAACGTAACAGAGCCCTTCTTGCCCACCT
This sequence comes from Deltaproteobacteria bacterium RIFOXYA12_FULL_58_15, assembly GCA_001798605.1. GTDB lineage: Bacteria > Myxococcota > XYA12-FULL-58-9 > XYA12-FULL-58-9 > XYA12-FULL-58-9 > XYA12-FULL-58-9. Next base: position 353 of record MGST01000091.1, read on the forward strand.
TCACCTGATAGGCACCGATGTGCTGAGTGATACCACCCGCCTCACCCTTGGCGACCTTTGTCTTGCGGATGTAGTCCAGCAACGAGGTCTTGCCGTGATCGACGTGGCCCATCACAGTGACGACTGGCGGCCGCAACACCAAATCCTCGGGTTTGTCCTCGTCAGCGCCGCCGGTCAGGATCACCTCTTCGGCAAACGCCACCGAGTCCACTGTATACTCGTGTTCCTGGGCTATCATTTCCGCAGTTTCATAGTCGAGCGGAGCATTGATGCCGACCATCATGCCCATGTCCATGAGCTTGCGAATGATCTCTACAGCCTTGATGCCGAGTTGGTGAGCAAGATCGGAGACGCTGATAGTCTCTCTCATCTTGATGACTCGTTTCGACGCCTTGGGCTGCGTCACCTCGGTCTTACGTGTGACCCGCTTGGCGCCCTTCTTGCGTTTCAAACGCGACGGATGCATCGCCCGCTCGCGCATCTCCATCATCTCACGCTTGGTTGGAGCCCGAGTCCGGCGTGTTACACGAGCACCAGCTCGGCCTTTTTTGTCTCGGCCGACATCAACCATTTCACGCCCGCGACCAAACGGGTCGGTCACCACGCGCAGCTCTGTGACCTTGCCAAATTTCTGCGCGTTCTGCGCATTCTGCGCATTCTGAGAATTCTGACCATTCTGAGCAGTTGGCTGATTGCCGAGACGCCTATTGGGTACACGCTCGAGCAATTTCTCACGATCGATCATGCGAACGACGGTGGCAGACCTGGGCCTGTCTTTGTTGGTCTTCACGGGTCCGGGTTGCTGCGGCTGCCCACCCTTGGGCGCGACATCCGCAACCGGAGCATGTGGCTCGTTCGCTTCGGCCGCAACCGTTGGCTCGGTATCGACATCGGCATCGGCATCGGCAGGCTCAGAAGAAAACTCCTCAGTAGTCGCTTCGCCACCAAGCGCCCCAGACACGTCGAAGTCCATCGCCGCTTCGAGCGGCCCATCTTCGGGTTCGTACACTTCGTCCGACTCGTCAATCCCGATCGCCGAGATCTCATCGGCATCTGTGCCCTCTACCTCGACGGCAGGTGCCTCCCCGTCAGCCACCGTCGATTCGTCGGCATCAACCTCAGCAGAATCTTCCTTGCGCTTTCGGACGATCATCATACCGGGCCGCTGTCGCTTTGGCGCAGGCTTCTCCTCAGTCATCGCAGTCTTGTTCGTCGCCTTTTGGAGAACAGCCCTCGCCTCGTCCTCGTAGACGGAGCTCGAGTGCGTCTTGACCGAGATGCCCGCGCCCTGCAGCAGTGACAAAGCGTCTTTGTTTTCGAGCCCAAACTCCTTGGCCAACTCATGCACACGTTTTCTGCCCATCATCCACCTCTACTCGCCATCCGAGCATTTTGAATGCTCTGGTGTGGGGGCTACCCCGCACCGCGATGCGTCCTGCGCGGACCGACTCTCGTACCACAACGTGAGCCAGTATGCGGCCTGCTTCGCAAGCGGTTCGGCAATGCTCACTGCACCCAACCACCCCATGCCGGCAGCTCGCCCCAACTCATGACCCTCTATGAAGGACGGCACGCCACTGAGCGTTCTACGTCCACGTTCCGACAGATCGCTTGCTACCACGACAAAGCTGTCGTTGCGCTTGACGATCCGCTCCACACCTGGTGTTAGCGCCCCTTGGCGCCGCGCCAATCCGATGGTGTCTAGCAAACGCCGCTGTGCGAGCCGGTTGGCATCGCACAAAAGAGCATCCGTATCGAGGTCCGCTACCGGCACCCGCAGCGCCCTGCTCAAGCTACCCGCAGTCAATCCTTTGATGCACTCACGCTTCACGCAAACATGAGCGCCACGGCCACCACGCTTGGCCGCCATCACCAAAGATCCCTGCATCAACTGGAGGCGCAACAACCCATCAGGCTGTCTGTGCCTGCGACAGGAAACACAAGTGCGCAACGGCGAGGTTACGTCATTTGTGTCGCCTTCGCGATGTGATGCAGGTCTCGACATAACCTTGTTCATCTCCGCTCAGCTCTCTGCGGAAACTCCCCGTTCTTTCGAATTTGCAATCGCTGGTTCTGCGTCGACGGGTGCGAGCTCCTCAACGGCAGGTGCCGATGCCTCCGGCTCTTCGTCCAATTCCTGTCCTGGAATCCTAACCATGCCATCAACCACAGTCACGCCGCATTCCTCGGCTTCGCTCTGGATCTCGCCCTCTTGTTTGAGCCACTGCATCGCAGCGAACTTGAGCTGTTTTGCCTTCTTGTCGCTGATTCCGGCCTGTTCGGCGAGCTCAGGCACCTCGACTTCAGCAATGAGCTCAACCTTGTCGAAGCCACTCTCAGTGAGCTGCTTGTAGGTGTTCTCGCCGACGCCGCGGATCTTTCGCAACCGGCCATCGTCATTGAGCCCCAAGAGCTCTTGCAGCTTGCGGCCTGCCTCTGCGGCACGCGCGACCTGTTGGGCATCGAGACGACGATGCTCTTCTTCTTGTTTCTCCATTTCGGCAACTTTGACGGCCGATTGAAGAATGGCATCAATGGTTTCTTCGCCTACGCCTGGAAACTGCATGAGGTATTCACGCTCCGACTCCAGCAGCTGCTGCGCCGAGCGAATACCATGGTTGTAGAGAGTTTGAATCAAGAACTCATTGCAGCCCTCAACCTTCGAGAGGCTCGCCCACGCGCGCTCTTTGATCTCCTGGATTCGCGATTCTGAATGAATATCGAGCTTCCACCCGGCTAGATGGCTCGCCAATCGAACATTCTGTCCCTTGCGACCGATGGCCAAAGAAAGCTGGTCGTCGGGGACAATGATCTCCATGGCGTGATTCGCCTCATCAATAAGGACACGACTCACCTCAGCCGGCTGCAGCGCATTGCACACAAAGGTCGCAGGATCCTCCGAATAGGGCACGATGTCGATCTTCTCGCCCCTTAGCTCCTGTACCACCGCTTGAACTCGCGAGCCCTTCATGCCGACGCATGCGCCCACTGGGTCAACATCACGGTCCGACGAACTCACAGCGATCTTCGCCCGGGCACCAGGCTCGCGGGCCGCGCTCTCGATGCGTACGATGCCTTCGTAAATCTCTGGAACCTCTAGCTCGAAAAGCTTGATCAACAAATCTGGAGTGGTGCGCGACAGGATGATCTGCGGCCCGCGGGAGTGTTCTTGAACCTCAATGACAAACGCCTGGACCCGGTCGCCAGCACGGTATGATTCACGCGGACATTGTTCGCGAAGTGGCAGAACCGCCTCGGCGCGGCCAAGATCAACAATCAGGTTGCCACGTTCGAAGCGCCGCACGATGCCAGTGACCAACTCACCCTTGCGATCCTTGTATTCGGAAAACACCATGCCGCGCTCGGCATCGCGAATCCGCTGGATGATCACCTGCTTGGCCGTTTGCGCGGCAATGCGACCAAATCCGCGACGGTAGGTCTTGAGCTTGAGAATGTCGCCGTAGTCCCCGTCCTGTTCCTTTGCGGCAGAGGCATCCTGGTCGAGATAGTAGACGGGAAAAACCATCTCGTCGCCCACCTCAACCTCAATTTCGCGCTCGACACAGTCGTTGACGCTAATCTCGTTGAACGCGTCCTCCACGTTCGCGACCACGGTGATTGTCTGAGTCAGGTCAACCGCGCCTTTTTCCACATTATAAGTCGCCTTCAAGTTGCGCTCGGCACCAAAGGTCCGTTTGGCCGCAACCAAGATGGCTTCTTCAAGGGCGCGCTGCAAAACATCGGGTTCGATACCCTTGTCCTTGCTGACCTGATCCACCACCAAGTTCAAGTTCGTGTCCATGGACGCTATCCTCCATCTCCGGCCCAATACCCCGTTTGGAGCACCAAGCACGTACCGGGCATTAAATGTGCCGGCTACAGATCAGGCACCAGCCGCGCGCTGCGAATCTCCCCGTAGGAAATTGTGCGCGGCTCCCCCTCCACCTCAAGACGAATACCTTGCTCGTCAGCACTGACCAGCTCACCATTAAAATTGCGCTGGCCGTCCTTCGCCACTCTCGTCTTCACCTTCGCCGTACGACCGACAAATCTTTGAAAGTCCATTGGCTTGACCAACGGTCGATCGAGACCTGGCGATGACACCTCCAGGGTGTATCGCGAGTCGATGAGGTCCGAATACCCCTCGCCATCGAGCATGTCACTAACCATGCGCGACACCTGGGTGCAGTCATCGAGATCGACACTATTCTCGTCGCCAGAGCGATCGATGAATAGCCGCAAAACACGCGAGCGTGGCACATACTCGGTCAAAACGAGTTCATACCCGTTTTGCTCCAAGAGAGGCAAAACAGCCGCTTCGATCTTGGCGGCAATTGTCTCACCCGTGTCAGACACGCTTCGGACTCCTCTGGCACCTAAAAAAAAAGTGGGCCACGAGCCCACTTAGCAAGTGCCGGCACCTACCGGCAACGCACTAAATGTCGCGCCCCTCGTAGCACCGTACACCCGCAATTGTCAACGACTTGTGTTGCTTGCTTGCTGCGGCGACAGATGTCTTCAATTCTCGGCGGCTGCCCGCTCGGCGAGAACAGCCACGGCAACGGCGCGAACAGCGCGCTCGTCGAGTCCACGAAGGTGGGCCATCAAATCGGTACAGCAGTGCTGCAACCCGACCCGCGTCAGGCCTTCAATGGCGAGGGGTGCCTCAATGTGTTTCTTGTACAACGCCGCGACGAGCTTCTTTAGATCGTCGGTCTTGATACTCGTGAGCCCACGCTCCGACAACTGCATACCCATAATGCGCTCCGCCTTTCGCCCAATCAGGGACAGCTAGGCAAGCAAACCCCAAAGAGGAGGTCAACACTCGATCCCAGACAGCCAGACAGCCAGACAGCCCAGACAGCAGGATTCCCTGCTCCATTGCGCGACAAAACTCGCAAAAAAATCGCCCACCGCACCTCTTGCCCATCGGACGCCACAGTTGTAAGACAACGCTCGGATGCGGGCGTAGCTCAGTTGGCAGAGCATCAGCTTCCCAAGCTGAGGGTCGAGGGTTCGAGCCCCTTTGCCCGCTCCAATTTTTAATCACTTACGACGGGGTTCTTCTGGGTTGTCGTCGGCGGTCGCGACAACGATCTTCTCGGCGACATCATCGTCGATGCACCAGAAGACGCAACTCGCGTGGAATCGGCGGCGTCTCAGACCGGCAGCGCGCCGAGGAAGCTCGCGGAGTCGAGCACCAACACACCGCCAGCGACACCAGGCGCTGGACAGTTCAGGACAACCTGGATCTTCCGCACGTCGCCCAACCGTTCGGCGAAATGCATCAGAGCCGGACTCGGCTGGGTGTCGCTCAGCTTAGCTTCGACGAGCAACCAAGGCTTCTTGTCGCGAGTGATCAGGAAGTCGACCTCGCGCTTCTCTTTGTCCCGGAGGTAGTGAAGCTCGAGCGGTGTCAAACCCCAATCCTGGGTGAAATGACACCATTTGAGCAGGTGGCTCGCCACGAGGTTCTCGAACCGCGCTCCGGGGTCTTCAATTTCCGACCAGTCCCATAGGTAGAGTTTCGGCTCACGCCGCAGCGCTCGGGCGATCTTCCCAGTGAAGGGGCGGACGATGAACAGGTAGTGGAGTCGTTGCAGGTAGCCGACCCAGAGTCGGACGGAGTCGAGAGCCACCTGGAGGTCTTCGCGGAGCGCGTTGTACGACAGCTCGTGCCCGGCTCGCAGCGCGATGAGCTCGACGAGTTCTTCGACGTGCGACAAGAGCTGGATGCGGCTGATGTCGCGGAGGTCTTCGCGGACGATGAGGTCGCGGCGCTCCCGTAACCACAGACGATGTTGGCGGGTGTTCTGCTTCAAGAACGGCTCCGGAAATCCGCCCCAGCGAAGGAGTGCCTGAACGGCCTCTCTGGATTGCCGTGGCGGCTCTCCGGAAAGATTGAACAGTGTCTCGAGCGTGGCCTCCGGTTTGTCGTTGAGGACGGTTCCCTTCGGCTCGAGGACCTCGTGCACCGAGAGGGGGTGAAGCCGGTACTGGTGGTAGCGCCCCAGCATGCTGTCGCCACCGCGCTGGTAGACGTCCAGGCGACCGCTGCCGGTCACCAAGAGATCGACCCGCTCCTTGCGCGTGTCCCAAAGGCCTTTGATATACCTCTTCCAGCGGGGGTGTTTGTGGATCTCATCAAGGACCACGAGCGGCTTCACCTTGTCGAGTCGCGGACGATACTCGTCGATGAAAGCGTACGGCTGTTTGACGAAGGCCCGCCGCCACTCGAGATCGTCCCACGAGCGGTAGAGGTCGGGGCATCTCCGCTTGTCGAGGAGCAGGCGCGCAACTGTGGTCTTGCCGACCTGCCGCGGTCCGACGAGGAAGGCCATCCGCTCGTCGACGAAGTGATGCTCGGACAAGAGGTGCTCGCACGTGCGGTCCATCCGACCATTATCTGCCAACCTGGTAGTTGGTCAAGACTTATTACCATGTGCCTGGTAGATGGTCAGGTGACACGTTTCCCGATTCCCGATTCGAACAGCTCGTCGAACAGCTCGACGAGCTCGCTTCGCCACCGCGTGGGCGCAATGCTCGCCAAGAAGATACAACAATTGGCGATCTGTCCTGATACCGAGACATGGGGATGGCAACAGACTCGGCAGTCGTGCTGAAATATCGAGGCAATTGCCGCCCCCTGTTTGGCATGCTACGTGCTTAAGCTCAATAAGATGATTGGCAAGCAATTGGAGGCAAATATGAGAAGGTCACTGTTTGCATGCTGTACCTTGGTGATACTGGCCGCATGTGGCGACGATGAAGAATACAGCCCCCCACGGCCGCTGACCGCCGACGAGAAGGCCCTCGTGCAGGCCAGCAACGCCTTTGGCTATGACTTTTTTGCCCAGGTCGTCAGCGACACTGCCGAGGAGAACGTCTTTGTGTCGCCCTTGAGTGTGTCGATGGCCCTCGGCATGACCTACAATGGTGCGCGCGGTGAAACTGCCACCGGCATGGCAACCGCCCTCGCCCTTGGCGACATGGACCTCGCCGCCGCCAACGCCAGCAGTCGCTCCCTCATCGAGTTGCTGACCACCATGGATGCGGAGGTCGTCCTAGAGATTGCCAATTCCATCTGGTACCAACGAGGACTGACGGTCCTTGCTGAGTTTGTCGACGCCTGTGTAACCTATTTTGACGCCACGGTTTCCGCCTTCGACAGTGTGGATGGGGCAGCAGCGATCAACAACTGGGTCAATGAGAAGACCCATGGCAAGATCAAAACAATCGTTGACGGCATCGATGCCGCAGCAACGATGTACTTGATCAATGCGGTCTACTTCAAAGGCGACTGGACCACGCAATTCGACAAAGACAACACCCATGCCGACACCTTCCACGGTGCCAGCGGTGACGTGTCGATCGACATGATGAGTACCGCAAGCGACCAGAAGATTGCCTACATGAACAACGACAGGTTCCAGGCAGCACGCCTGCCCTACGGGCACCAGAACTTCGCGATGACCATCCTCTTGCCACGGGACGGCACGACGGTCGACGACGTCGTCGCCAGTCTCGATGAGACCAGCTGGGCAGAAACCCAGGCGGCGATGAGCAAACAGGAGATCCCCCTGTACATGCCGCGCTTTGAGTTGACCTACGAAGCCGATCTCAAACAGGCCCTGACAGCCCTCGGCATGCAGGAGGCCTTCGTGCCCGGTACCGCCGATTTTTCAGGAATCAACGGTGCACTCGATCTCTACATCGATCGGGTCAAGCACAAGACCTACATCAAGGTCAATGAAGTGGGCACCGAGGCGGCGGCGGTCACCTCGGTGGAAATGCGGGTTACCGGCATCGCCGAAACCATGCGAATAGACCGACCGTTTGTCGTAGTCATCCATGACACCCACTCCCAAGCGCTTCTCTTTATGGGACGCATTCTCGATCTCTAGACCTCTGGATCGCAGATTCATCAATCCCCCGCCGATGAACACGACGAAGCTGCCATGGTCGCCGCCAACCGTTCCCCTCATGCTTGCACCCATGCAAGGGCTCACCAATCGAGCATTGCGGCGGGTCTTCATCGATTGGGTGCGGCCGGATGTTGTGTTTACCGAGTTCATTCGGGTGAGCCCAGCGCAACGTAGACCCCCGGTGTCGGACGTGGACGAGACGGAGGCACTGGATGGCGCTGGCGAAGCGCCTGTGGTGGTTCAGATCATCGCCGCTGACCACGACCGCATGGTCGACGCGGCACGCCGGTTAGATGAGCGTGGGGTGCAGCACATCAACATCAACATGGGTTGTCCCTATGGCCGCATGACGGGTCAGCTCTCGGGGGGAGGGATGCTCAAGGCCCCCGAGCATCTCGATGAGCTCCTGCTGCGGTTGCGCGAAGTTGTGGGTGGATCACTGTCGGTCAAGACGCGTGCGGGTTTCGATGATGAGGAGCAGGTCTTCACTCTGGTCGAGGCTTTTGAGGCTGCGGCGGTGGATTTCTTGGTGATTCACCCCCGCACGGTCGTAGAAAAGTTCGATGGCCACGCCGACCATGAGATCACCGCGAGGCTCGTGGCGGCAACAACCATTCCAGTCATCGCGAACGGCGACATCGCCACTGCCGCGCAAGCGCACCAAGTGCTTGAGGAGACGGGAGCCGCGGGACTGATGCTCGGTCGTGGTGCCCTCGGCGATCCGATGCTGTTCGAGCGCATTCGCGGCAGAGCGTCACCCAAACCGAGCAGCAGCGAACGGGCGGATGAGATTCGGTACTTCTTGCCCCGACTGGTCGAGGGTTACCAACACCTCTACTGTGGCGACGCGCAGGTACTCAGCAAACTCAAGGGCTCTTTGGCGTACTTCGATGTTCCCGATATCAATCGGTGGCTCACGGCGCTGCGGCGGGCCCAGAAGCTCAGCGTCTTCGCCGAGCTCGCACTGCGAGGACCGTAACCCTAACGCTTGCAATTGCAACTCCATGTGCGATTGCCTCTGCACCTACACCCACGCCCAAGCCCCCACATTTCCGGTGGGCGTCCGCGTTTCTGAACTGCTCGAGTCGAACAGTCTTGTTCGTTTTGTTTTCTAGACCAGCATTCCGACGGAAACTGAGCTACAATGACCGATGCGGCGCTCACCTTTTCCGCAACACCGAAGTTGTGCGCCGAGCCGCGACAACCATAGGAGCAACCGTGAAGATTGGCCAGTTCATCTCACCCTTTGTCGTTGTAATGTTTGGTTGTACCTATCAGCCGGTTGAGCTCACGATTCCAGACGGCGGTCCGAATCCCGCCGATTGGGATGGGCAAGTCGATGGCACCGAACCTGGCGACAAAGATCTCGGCGATCCGGGCATGGGTGATCCAGGCTCCAGCGACGCGGACGGTGCCGGTGATCCAGGCTTGGGTGATCCAGGCTTGGGTGATCCAGGCTTGGGTGATCCAGGCTTGGGTGATCCAGGCGTGGGCGATCCAGATGGCGCGGGAGATGCTGGCGACCCGGGTGATCCGCGCTACGGGGATCCGAGCTACGGGGATCCATCCATTAGCTGCACGGTCGATCTCGTACTCCCGGACGGCGCGATTGAATTTGCGGAGAACCTTTTGTTGTTTGCGCCGAGCAATGGCACAGGGGCACAGCCAACCATAAAACTCAACGCTTTGGGGTGCACCGCGACCTGGATGCCAGCAGACGCGCTCATGTGCAACTTTGCGGATGTTCCCGGTTGCGTAAGCCTAGATCCGGATGCGTCAAGTGGAACAGGATTGAGCTTCCTCTTCAGCCAATTGGTCGTCGCCCGCACCGTGGTGCTCGATTACCAGGTGTCGCAAAACGACGGCGATGTGATTTCGTATTCGGTCACCGTGACCCTGTTGCCCACCTCTGCCGTTCGATCCCTCTTTGCGGATCCCAACGCCACGAACGCCGGCCAAGGCACCTCCGACTCGCCGACCACGTTCATCGACGCCCTGGTAAGGACTTCAAGCATGCTGGAAGAAGACGGGACGGCTTCCGCCGGTGTCTATTCCCGGATTGGCTCGATGACTCTCGAGGACGCATCCTTGTCGATAACTGGGGGCACCATTGTGGTGGGTGGCATGGGCGACGATTGGTCGGTTTCCTACTGTGCATGTTCAACGACAACAGGCTCTGACGGTGCCTGCCCGTCAATGGCGTCGTGCGCTGCCAATCGACTGGCGCTGATTCCCCGCGACGGATTCTCGATGAGCTTGGTGAACGTCGCGCTCTTCCCCGACTCTCCACCGACGACCCTACAGGGGTTGTGGCTCGAATCATCCAACGCCGACTCGGTGGGAGTGCTCGCCCAGGTCGTGTCAACCGGTTCTGGTGGGACTCCCACCCTGGATATCACCCAATCGGATTTTTACACCGAGCAAAAGACAGCCAGCGCCCTCTACGTTGCCGGCTCCCTCCCTATTCGACTGCGCGTGTTGGAAACGGGGATCAACATACAAGGCAGCGGCGGTTCAGAGAACGCCATCTCCCTGCAGGGCCCATTGGCAGACGGCTCCGCTATTCAAAACAACTGCGTGCTGCGCTCAGGAGTGGCCAGCGGCGTTCTCCTTTACAAACAACAGGACACCGGAAATCTGCGAGTCGACCAGTCGACGATGTGCACTCACACATTGGATGCCGACACCGCCGTACTCGATCTCATTTCGACAGCCGGCGAGGAGATCGTTCTTACCGGCAATCGTCTCATCGCCATCGGACCAAGCGTGGTGGGTCTGCGCGTCAACGGTCCCGCCAAAGTCACCCTGGAGGGAAACCAAATCCACACCTCCCTGTCCGGGGAAGGTGGTACCGCCAAGGCCATTCATCTAGTCTCGGCAGGAAGGCTCGACGCGAGCAGAAACCTCATCTGCGGCGACGGAAAAGGAACCGCCTTCACGGGCTTCGACGTCGAAGGTGACCCTGCAATGGCGGGAAATGGCGTCTCGCTCGCCATCAACCGTATCAACCCTGACACCTGCCCGCGCGAACCGCCCATGGTCAACAATGCCATCGGTATTCGGGTTTACAACCTGGCCATGGATGCAACAGACAACCTCATCTGCGCGGGCAGTGGGGGCAGCAGCACCGGCATCCTGCAATACAACGCCGGGGGCGCGATGACAGGAAACATCATAAACGGGTCGCCCTGTGCGTCCCTGCCGTTGGTCGCGACCAACCAGGTAGGAATTGGAATAGAGATCAACGGCGGTGAAGTACATCAGATATTGCGCAACTGGATCGATGGTGGTCTGGCCGGTGGGGGGCACTCCTACGCCATTTCTCTCATCGGCAACGCCTCTGGCAACATGCAAATCATCGCGAGCAACCTTTTGGCTGCCGATACAGCGCTAATCAATGACGCAGCGGAGTACCCTGTCAACCTCACCCTCAACACCGGCTTTGTCTACGACAGCGCCACCGAGGCTGACGCCACACGCTTGTTCGGCCTGATTGGCATGAACCTCCAAACCGGGGATGCCATCACCGACAACATCTTCGTCTATCCGCATGCCGTCTTGTCCACCATCAACCCTCTGCCGGTGTCGGCTGCCGTCCTCTACAACACCTTCATTGCCAAAGGAACCAATGTGACGCCCGACCAGGGAGGCAACACCGTTCTATTGGAAAGCAACCTGGGGTTGATCTTCTGTGCGCCCGATAATCGTCAAATGCTAGATCCTCACCTGCAGAGTACGGCCATCCTCTTTGAAGAGCGTCTCACAGGTTTGCACGAGACACCGAGACAGCCTGACATCAGCAACATGCCACGCACCACCACCAATGAATACCGCGGTGCTGTGATGGGCCCCTATGCAGAATGTGGCGTCTACGGACGCCCTGACCCCTGGGCAATTGATCCAACGGTTCCTTGAGCCGTCGGGTCGGCAAAAAATGCCGTGACCGCCAAGACTCTTTCGAATGGGCTCGGGGTGTTATCGGCTCGAGGGATGGACTGCCTGGCGCGCTTCGTCGCGGGTTCGTTCGATGATCCGGCGCCAATCTTCCGGCAAACCTTCCGGTGCCATGCCATTGCGCGCATGCATGCCAGTCTTGGTGCGTACCTCGCCAGTTCGAAGCATTGCACCGTTGCCGGCAATAACAGCCAAGGTCGCCACCGCCGTGAAAAAGAATTCCTTCCGGCGAAAACCGGGTGCTTTGCGGCCAATGGTGCGCTCACCCAGCTCACGCAACAGGTCGATAGTTTTTGGCACCTTGCTTGGATTGAGCGCGTCGTCGTCAAACCCCGCCAGAGCATCAATGAGGGTCTTGGCTTGCTCGAAGTAGCGCATGTCTCGATGCAGAGGACAGCCGAACTTGGCTTGGTATTGTGCTTGAAGATCGGTGAGCTGTTGCCGGGCCGCGTCGGTGTTGAAGTTGAGCAACCGTTGGGCCTGGGCGTAATATCCACGTGCGAGAGCGCGATGGTCGGGATTTGCCCAAGCCGGGATCTCTGTGGGGTGTTGCTGCCCAAGGACTTCTGCGAAGGCATCGATAATCCGCTGTTCATCGGCACGGGCCACGCGACGAATGCCTTCTTCCGAGACGTAAAGGCAAAACTTGAATTCGCCTTCCCCGTACTTCGAAAAGTAGCCCCCGACATTTCGGTCCGGAAGTGGTGTTTCCTCGCAGACGTTGCCACCTAAGATCGCCAGAGTTGGCACCCAAAAATCGATCTCCTGTTGACTCACACGGGGATCGCGACCGTCATGGGTGAACTCGAGGTAGGTGAGCTGGCCATCTTCGAGCCCATGGGGAGGCACCTTCATGCCACCGATGAGCTCCGGATCAACCTGGTAGCTCACCACAGAAAACGACGAGTTGGTCTCGGGGAAGATGTGGCGCGACAATATCTTGCGCTTCTTCTGCCCATCGTGGGCCTCACCAACCAGCTCGGTCCCTTCGACGGCGCGAAACTCCATGAGTGTGATCGTACGGCGCGTGGTGAGATCGACTCCCACCCCGAGAGCCCTAATCTTCGTGCCGTCGAGTTTTCGCTCTTCGCGGGTCTTGATAACCATGCTCGGGTCAGGACGATCTTCCGGCTTGAGGAAAGGATTGACCAAATCGAGGAGAACGTCGGCATCTTCTTCATTCGCAGGATCGAAGGTGCCGTAGAGCGCCTGGTCTGTGTTCCACTTCTGCCGATCCCAAAGGACCTCGGCCTTGAGGCGAGCCAGGCGCTCGAGCTGACTGATGGTTTGCTCCGCCGCCGTGTGACTCAAAGCGTCGACGCTCAACCAATCGGCGAGCGTTTCGATGGCAAGCTCGTCGAGGATCTCATCTTTGTCAACCTTGGGGCCGAGCTCTCCACCCAGGGCGATTCGCGACGACCAGACTTGTGTGTCCCGCACCTCGACGCTGATACTGCCGTCCCGCTGCCATTCGAGCATGACCTCAAGCTCATCGTGATGCCCCTTGAGGTCGACGTTGACTCCCGCCGATGCCGCGAGCTCCAATTTGGAACCCACGGGTACGCGCCCGCCAGCGCTGAGGCGAGCGAGCAACGAAGTACCAAGCGCTCCCTGCAGAACCAAAGTGGTGCCCGGCGGAAATGCCTTCTGAATAAGTTTCTTCTTGCGAGTGAACACCGCTTTGACGAACTGGGCTACCGCTTTGCGGGATTGCTTAGTCATCTCCCGAATGGCTTTGCCGGTTGTCGCACCGGGCTCCGTCTCCCAGGGAAGGAGCAGGGCAAAACTGACATTGCCGCCAGCACGAACACCGGCCTGAAATGTCACCGGCGACTTGGGCGTACTGATGGGATAAAAGTCATTGCGTAACCTAAGCTCACCCATAGTCTCGAGCCAATGCAGCTCACGATTGTCGCGCATGGCCTCACCCACCAAGGAAGCGCGAAACGCATCGTCCTGGATGCGGCGATCATTCGCAGGAATTTCTGCGTGGCAAAATTCAATGCCGAGGTTGAAGATCTCCTCGTCGGACTTGAAAAGGTCAAACTTTGCGTTCAAAGGCAGCTCAAAGG
>MGST01000092.1 GCA_001798605.1 Deltaproteobacteria bacterium RIFOXYA12_FULL_58_15
CTTTACGGTGTTGGCGGCGCTCGACACCGGCTCGAGCTTCGAAGGCATGGGATCGAGTCGCGAGGTCCTCTTTTCGGCGCTTGCTGAGCCGGCATTGTTTTTCGGTTTGGCGGCGCTGGCGCGCCAAACAGGCAGCCTTTCGATCTCGGGGATGCTCGCCGAGATCAACACGCAGAGCTGGCTCCTGCATGGTCCAGCATTGGCTCTCGTTGCTTCCGCCCTGCTCGTGGTGGCCCTCGCGGAAAACGCTCGCATTCCAGTGGACGATCCGAACACGCATCTCGAGCTGACGATGATCCACGAGGTGATGGTCCTCGACCACGGGGGACCCGATCTGGCCTTCATCTCCTATGGGTCCGCTCTCAAGCTGTGGGTGTTGGCAGCGCTCTTGGTGGGCGTGGTCGTGCCGATGCGTACGGGCCAGGCGTTACTTGACGCTACCGCGGGTCTTGCTGGCATGTTCTTGCTCGCGGTGATGATCGGCGTCGTCGAATCCATCATGGCGCGGGTTAAACTCCTGCGCGTGCCCAATCTTCTGGTGGGAGCCACGGCTCTCGCGGTTTTGGCACTTGTCCTGGTGGTGAGATGAACCGATGAACAATCTCGTAGCCATCGAAGGAATCCTGATCGCCGTGATCCTCACCGACCTGCTGCTTTTGGGCTCCAGCCGGTTGCGAACGTGTATCCGGATGGTGGGTATCCAAGGTGTTGTCGCGGGCCTGTTGCCCATACTGCTCCACCACGCTGAAAACCCATTACGAGCCTGGTTGTTGGCCGCTGGCAGCGTGGCCATCAAGGGTGTCGTCTTCCCCCTCTTGTTGCTTCGGGTTCTTCGTGATGTCGGCGTGCGCCGAGAGGTTGAGCCGTTTATTGGCTACACCTCGTCCCTCATGGCGGGCGTGGCGGCACTGATCTTCTCGCTCTGGGTAGGGTCGCGCGTGACCTTGCCGGGAACGTCATCCGCGTCTTCCTTGATGATCCCTGCGGGCCTGGCGACGATCCTGATCGGCCTCGTGGTGATCATCACCCGGCGCAAGGCCGTAAGCCAGGTCCTCGGCTACATCGTCGTCGAGAATGGCATCTATGTTTTTGGTGTCTCCCTCGTCGGTGGCGTACCGGCGCTGGTTGAACTCGGCGTGCTCATGGACGCCTTCGTTGCTGTGCTTCTCATGGGCATTGCCATTCATCACATCAGCCGAGAGTTCGATCACACCGACGTCGATCGACTCGACCAGCTGAAGGGCTGAGAACCATGGTGGCAAACTTTGCACTCTGGTCGATCTTGATGTTGCCGGTGCTGACCGCGGGCCTGTGTCTGCTGCTCGGTTCGCCGAAACGGATCATGTGGGTGGTCGCCGTGGGTGGAGGCGGTTGGGCCGTTTTTGCCGGCGCCGTCGCCTGCACGGCGCTGAGCTCGGTGTCAATCACCGCTGCCCGAAATTGGCTGCTCCTGGATGCACTCTCGGCCTATCACATGTCGGTGTTGGCCGTGGTCTTTGGCGCGAGCTCAATCTATGCCCGCCGCTATTTCCAAGGTGAGATCTCGGCCGGAACACTATCGCCGAGTGCCGCGCGCAAGTTCGGCGCCCTGTGGTTCGGCTCGGTTGCTGCGATGGCTTCGGTGTTACTCTGCAACAACCTCGGCTTCATGTGGGTGGGCATCGAGGCTACCACTTTGCTGACTGCCTTTTTGATCTGCGTACACATCACGCCCCTGTCCCTAGAGGCCATGTGGAAGTACCTGGTGGTCTGTTCGGTCGGCGTTGCCTTTGCGTTCGTGGGCACGCTGCTCGTTGCCTCTGCGGCGCAGGCTCTAGGGCACAATGCGGGCGACATGCTGCTTTGGACGGTCCTCAGGGCGGACGCTGGTGGCCTCGCGCCCGGGCCCATGAAAGTCGCGTTCATCTTCCTGGTGGTGGGCTATGGCACCAAGGCGGGTCTCGCACCCTTGCACAGTTGGCTGCCGGACGCCCACAGCCAAGCGCCCGCACCTGTGTCGGCCCTCTTGTCCGGATTCATTCTCAACGCGGCGCTCTACTGCATCATGCGCTACCTGCCGCTGGTCGAGGCGGCCACGGGCGAGATCGGCTGGGGACGCCAACTGCTGGTGGTCCTGGGAATCGCCTCGATGGTGGTTGCAGCGGCGTTCATCCTGTTTCAACATGACGGCAAGCGCCTGCTCGCATACAGCAGCATCGAGCACATGGGCATCATCACCCTCGGGCTCGGCCTCGGCGGCCTAGGCACCTTCGCCGGACTCTGGCATGTCCTCAACCACTCCGTATGCAAGACCCTCGCGTTCTTCTCGGTGGGTTGGTTGGGTCAGATGTATGGGACGCACGATCTGGGGAGGATCGCCGGTGCCATGCGGCGCTCGCCGGTCTGGGGCTTCAGCTTCTTCGCCAGTGTACTCGTGCTCATCGGTGTGGCGCCATTTGCCATCTTTATGTCCGAGCTGCAAATCCTCCGCGCGGCGGTCGACGGGCATGCCTACGTGATCCTGGGGATCTTCCTGGGCGCAGTCGGCATCGTCTTCGTCGGCGCGCTGAGACTGGTGCTCGCACCGGCGTGGGGCCGAGAGGTGATTGTACCGAAGCCGCAGCCGGCGGAGCTGGGTGACCTTCTCTTGGTCTTTGCGGGTTTGGGCCTGCTTCTTCTACTCGGCCTGTGGCTACCCGTTCCGCTGCGCGAGGCGATGGAGTCCGCGGCGCAAATCATACGAGGTGGGCCATGATCTCGGGTCCGACTCTTCGTCTGGGCAACGGGCAGCCGATTGCACGCTCAGATTTGCCGCGCGTATCGGTAGCCGAGTTTCGCGAACAGGTGGTTCTCTCTGTCGAGCATGGGGCGCGCCTTGATGCGCTGTTTGGCATTCCGTTGTCCGATAAGGTGTTGCAGATCGTCGCCGTGTTGGCTGATGCGGAAAGCGGCGAGTTTGCCCTCACGTCAACGGGGGTTAGAGACAACTACCCGGCTATTACCCCAGACTGTGTGCAAGCGCACTGGTTCGAACGCGAGATCGCCGAGCAGTGGGCAGTGACGCCAAAAGGGCATCCGTGGCACAAACCGATACGTTTCCATCGGGCCTATCGCCCCGGTCGCGATGCCTGGGGTCGCGACGCACTTGCGCCCATAGTGCCAGGTGTCACCGATTTCTTCCGCGTTGAAGGCGAGGAGATCCACGAGGTCGCGGTGGGACCGGTACATGCCGGCGTGATCGAGCCCGGGCACTTCCGCTTTCAGTGCCATGGCGAGCGGGTCTTGCATCTCGAGGTAGCGTTGGGTTACCAGCACCGCGGCATCGAGCGCGCGTTGGTGACCCAGCCGCACCCTCGCATCCTCCCGTACGTCGAGACGCTCGCCGGTGACACCACCATCGGCCACACGACAGCTTACTGCCAAGCCGTCGAAGCGTTGGCCGATTGCACGGTGCCAGCGCGGGCAGACGTGATTCGCGGGCTCGCCCTCGAGCTCGAGCGCCTGGCGAACCACGTGGGAGACCTCGGCGCTCTGGCTGGTGACGTCGGCTACCTGCCGACCCTGTCTTTCTGTGGCCGGTTGCGCGGCGAGTTTCTCAACATGAGCGCCTTGATCTGCGGCAGTCGCTTTGGCCGATCGCTGGTCCGTCCAGGTGGCGTGTCCTTCGACATCGAACCATCCCGTGCAGAAGAGCTGCTGGCGCGCCTCACGAAGGTTATGCGGGACGTCAAAGGTGCCGTCAATCTACTCTGGGAAACGCCGTCGGTGCTTGCCCGCTTTGAAGACACTGGTTTTGTTTCACAAAAGATGGCCGCGGAGCTGGGCCTGGTGGGCCCCGCCGCCAGGGCCAGCGGGTTGGAACGCGATGCCCGCTTCGACTTCTCCACTGGCATTTTCCGGATGGCCCAGATCCCGGTCTCCACTTGGCAAAGTGGTGACGTATTCGCGCGAGCCTGGGTACGATGGCTCGAGATCCAACGCTCGGCGGCGTTCATTGGGGAACAACTTCGCGCGCTCCCGGACGGACCGTTGCGATCCGCCTATGCCAATCTGGCACCAGAGCGGCTGGTCGTTTCCATGGTCGAGGGTTGGCGCGGTGAGATCTGTCACGTCGCGATAACTGACGGTATAGGACGACTCGCCCACTACAAAATCGTGGACCCGTCCTTCCACAACTGGATGGGGTTGGCCATGGCCATGCGCAATCAGGAGATCTCCGACTTTCCGCTGTGCAACAAGAGCTTCAACCTCTCCTATTGCGGGCACGACCTATGAGGCCGCCATGTTGAAGGAACTGCTCGAACGTTTCCGGCAGGGCTACAGGACCATGCCCTACCCGAATGACACACCGGCGATGCCCGATCGGTTTCGCGGCCGTCCGAGATTGCCTGACTCCTTGTGCGAGGCGAGCTGCCACGCTTGCGAAGCCATCTGTCCGACCGGTGCCATAATCTCTCGGGAGGGCAAGCCCTCTTTGGACATGGGCCGCTGCCTGTTCTGCGCGGATTGTGCAACGGCGTGCCCGGCGGCCGCGTTGAGCTTCACGTTGGAACATCGACTCTCTGTGTGGGACCGGGAGGACTTGATCATCGGACCAACGATGTCCGCGAAAATGTCCGCAAAGTTGTCCGCAAAGATGCCCGCAAAGATGTCCGCAACCAGGAAGAAGCCCGTAGACCCACGCCTGCGCCTCATCCGGCGATCGCTCAAGCTGCGTCAAGTCTCCGCTGGCGGCTGCAATGCGTGTGAAGCCGATATCAACGTGCTCGGCACTCTTGCCTTCGACCTCGGACGTTTTGGCATCCAGGTCGTGGCGTCGCCGCGGCATGCGGACGGTCTGCTGGTGACCGGCCCCGTGACCGAGAACATGAAACACGCTCTGGAGAAGACCTATCAAGCCGTGCCGCCACCGCGCCTGGTGATCGCCGTCGGTGCCTGTGCAGTTTCCGGCGGCCCCTACCGCGACCACAGTGAGACGCACAACGGCGTCTCGGAGGTTCTGCCGGTTGATCTGTGGATCCCGGGTTGCCCGCCACACCCGCTGACCATTCTTGACGGCCTTCTGAAACTAACGAGAGGCAGAAACTACACGCCGTCATGATTGTATTGTGCGAGTCATTGTGCGACTATCTGCACATGGCAACAAACCTAGCGATTGATGCTGATCTCCTCGAACGGGCCGTGGCTGTCAGCGGAAAAAAAACCAAAACCGCTGCCGTTACCATGGCGTTGCGTGAGTTTGTCGCCAGGCGTGAACAGGTACGCATCCTCGAGTTGTTTGGCCGTCTCGATTGGAATCCGGAATACGACTATAAAAAGGAGCGTTCGCGCAGGTGAGGATGCAGCTTTTTGTCGATACGTCAGTCTGGTCCCTCGCCCTTCGTCGCGATGCCGTGGTCGAGTCCCCGTATCTCGATTTTCTCAGGAGCGCGATTGCCGGTGAAGAGCAGGTATTCACTACCGGTTTGGTTTTGCAAGAGTTGCTTCAGGGGTTCGATGGCGCCAAGCAGAGAGCAGCCATTCTCGAACGTTTTCGCGTGCTGCCATTGCTGGTCCCAGATCTTGATGATCACGTACGGGCTGCCGAGCTGCGCAACACTTGCCGACGCCACGGTGTACAAGTGGGAACCATCGACGCAATACTCGCCCAGATGTGCATTCGGGCAGAACTCACCATGCTCACCACCGACAAGGATTTCGACAACATCGAGAGCCACTTCGCACTCAAATTGTGGAGACCGGCCTCTAGGGTGTGACTGACGGTACAGGACAACTCGCACACTACAAACGCGGATGTCGTCAGTGCCAGTGCCCAGCGGTCATGATGATGGGTGAGGATGGACGAACCAACGCGGTGCCCCCTGACGTTCGTGATCGAGTGCCGTGAGAATCATGATCCGTGTCGCCTGAACCGTGGTGTCAGGGTAGCTGCTTGACCGTGTCAATGAACCGGCGGGCGCTCTGTTCCGATGCAAAGCAACGGGGTATGCCGGCGCAAACCCAACGCCAGTGACGCGAGCTGGCCTCCACATCGCCCAGCATCTCAAAGGCAGCGCAGCGCAGCGCAGCGAGGGTGGGATCCTGTATTGCCGCGGACTCTTTCAGAGCCGTGACCACTCGACCCGGCCGTCCTGCAGCCATCTCGGCGCGAGACAGAACCACCAACACCTCGCGGTCGCTGGTTCCGAGCGCCAACATTTGCCGGGCCACGTCGAGTGACGCCTGCCAATCCCCCATCCGCTCCAAAGTCCGCAGCAAGAGTGCGAGGACTGGCTCGATGGCGCCATGCTCCTTTACGACCGCGCGCAGCAGCGCTGCCGCTCGAGGGTGGTCGCCAATCCCCATGTGTGCACTCGCGAGCAGCAAGCCCTTCCAAAGCTCGGTCTTCGGGTGCGGGCTGCTTTCGAGCAGTGTCTGTGCCTCTGCCGGTTGCCCTACGGCGAGCTGGACAGAGGCGAGGAAGGCAATGAGGTGGGCGTTCGCCGGTTGATCGACCAGACCCTGCGCGACGACTCTGAAAGCGCTTGCCAGATCTCCTGCGACGAGGTGTTGCTCGGCCAGGGCGACGCGAATTGCTGCAGAGGCGCCATCCCGGCGTACTTCCTGGTCAAGCAGGGCACGAGCCGAGTCAAAACGCCCGGCACGACAGCGGCGAGCGATTTCATTGAGAAGAGCTCGCCTCTTGTCACACACATTCATCGATTTCCTTCACGGATAGCATTGCCCGATAGCATTACCCGAGGTGACAGGGAAGGATTGCACTGATAAAGTCTATCGCCATGGACACCTTAAGTCAGCTGGCCAATGGACTCGGTGTAAACCCATTCGATGTGATTTCCTACGCGCGCACGCTCGGTTTCGAGGACCTCTCCCCAGACACGCCGCTCTCCGCACAGCAGACCACGATGATTTGCGACTGGGTGGAGCATGGAGAGATTCCCCGCGCCCCTGACTCGGTTCCCGTGCCACCGATCTCGGTAGCAGACGCGCTGACACCCAACCAAGAGTCAGGGATCAAGTTGGCGGGAAACAACCGACCCGTCACGCTTAGGGGGCATGCACACGGGGAATTCTCTGCAGACGGGCTTTTCACCGAGGTAGGGAGCTCGTTGACGTTGCCACGCGGCGTGACCGTGACCCTCAACGGCGTGCGTTATGAAGAATGGGGCCCCGCCCATTGGTTGGAGGTCGGCGTCGAGAAGAGTGTCTTCGACCAGAAGCTCACCATTGGCTTGAGGGCGCAGGGATACTATGATCCGGAAGGGGCATACAAAGCACTCAACCTGGAGATGACCAGGGAGCTCGGACCGGTCTCAATAGGATTGTGGGTCGGGCCCACCAATACTTCACGCCTCGATTGGGGTATTCGGTTCAATGCCGACACGAGCAATGACCAGTTTTTTCTCCCAGACGAGGTGAACTTCGAGTTCGGTAGGATGGTCGGCTTCGACCACATCGTCGGTGCCGTGACCTTCAATCTCGCCAAGGTGCGCGACCAACACCTCGACCTTGAGCTCTTGTACGAGCAGGATGCACCGTGGTGCCGCGCCCGCACGGGTTTGTCCCTTCCCATCCTCGAGCTGGGGGCGAGCTCGTCAATCCGCCTCGGCGGAGGCGGGCAATTCAACCCGGGTGTCGGCTATGGTGGTTACTTCTCGCTCGACATCAATTTCTAACAACGCCACCTGTTGAGCCATGGGTGCGCGATGGGTGCCCGGTTTGATGGCCGCTTTGGTTCGGTGGATTCGCGAAGAGGAAGAAAGCGAGCTTCAATGAAAGTTTGCGTGGGATTGCTCATTGTTTTGGCAGCGTGTGCAGGGCCGGGACAGGAGGTGGCACACAGGGGCGCGACCGCGGAGTCGATGACAGGGGCCGACACGGGAGCACCGGCGGCAAAAGACGCCTCTGGGAATGACCTGACCGCAGGGCGCGCGATTGCCGCGGCAGAGATCTTTGGTGTAATCACCAATCCAGACGCGGTCTTGTGCTTCGCTGGTCGCCATCTCGAGCCGGGGGAGGTAGTGCTGATGTTCGAGGATGGAAGTGAACCGGTCGCAACCCTCGAGTCTACGGGCCAGCCGTGTGCTGCCGAGCACGCTGACCGGCAGATGGACGTCAAACTTGAGTATCGAACCCGATTGAAGGGGGACAATGGCATCGAAAAGATCGAGACCATTGCCATCGGTTTGGCTGAGGGCTGCATCCTGAACAGGGAAGAGGGTCCGGGGCATGCTGGGGACCTGCCGCGCAACTGCAACAGGACCGGAGCGGATCGTGGCACCTTGGGTGTCACCGGCGTCGATCTCGATGGGGATGGGGTGCACGAGGTTTTTGCGAGCTGCGCCACGGGTGAAGGTCTGCACCTAACGGTTTGGTCAGGCCCGGTCGGGGAGAGCAAACGTTTGTGGCACAGCTACTATTACCTGGGCTACGATACCGAGCCGACCTGTTCCGAGGCAGAATGGACCGATGAGTCGGTGGATGGCGAGTGAACGTGAAAGCGCTTGGGTTCGTTGAGCTTCGTGGGGCGCGTTGAGCTTTGTTGGACTTTTGGGCTCGCAACGAGTCGGCCAAAGGTGCGATAATCCTCGGGATGCCCTATGCCGGACTCATCCAGGGATTTGTTGAGACCCGCCTCAGTGCGGGCCTGGATGCCCAACGAGCCCGGGAGATCTACGACTACGCCCAAAGTGAAGTTGACCTCGCAAACAAGCAGTTGCGGGGGGCCCGTCTCGCCCGTGCCAAAGAACACCTGGTGCGTGTCTCGGAGTTGTACGGACGTTTTTTCGACGCCGCTGGGGCGAAACAATGGCAAGCCCTTACGGGTATTACTGTCGGTCCCGGAGGTGAGGCGACCTATCCCGAAGGTTTTCTCCCGGCGCAGAAGATTCTCAGCCTGCGTCGTACCCTGGCGGATCAAGCTCACCGGATAGGCACCGACTATCAGGTAACCCGCGGCGACAACAAAGTCGAAGTCACCACGAGGGGACTCGATCTCGCGGAGTTGACCGCCCGACGTCCACAGCGCCCCCGTCAGGCATTCTTGTCGATCAAGGAGGCGGCCACTCTAAAACCATCCCGCATCCTCATTCACAAAACACTTCAAAATCCGAGCAGCATCACGCTCGCGGGTTTGTATCAGCGATTCTGCCAATTCGCCCAAAGCAGCGCCTCCCAAGCCAACAGCCTTGCCGAGCGCGATATGGAAAAGGCCCCCGCGGATCTCGCTGCGATTCTCGCGCAAATCTGGCAGGCCACCGGTTGTCGCCGATTGTCCCTGGACGAGATCAAGTTACATCTGGCAACGGCGGTTGAGGCGTTCTTCTTCAAGAACAAACTGTACGCGGATCGACTCAATGGTCGATACTGCGACAGCCGCTATCAAAGCCTGTTTGCCACATTGGCATCCGAGGCCTTGAATGGTTTTGTCGTCGAGTATCAGCAGCGAGTTGTCGAGAACGGTGAGCCCTATTCGCTGGTGCTCGAAGCAAACGGATTTGTCCTGTGGAAACAAAAGGTGCGGATCCTACCGCACCTAGAAGCGCTTTTGCCGCAGCCCACCCTTGAGCAAATCGAGAACCTCCACGGCATGGCAGTGGATGGCGATCTCGACGCCACCGATTTCTACAAAGCTGCCGGTATCGACAAGTACGATCTGTTTAAGTTGTGTGTGGCCTTGCCGGATCGCTTTGAGGTGCAGCTCTGCGAGGGGGATAGCCTCACGCCCCTTGGCGAAAACCGCAGCAAAGCAACTCATGTCACCGAGGAAGAACTTGCCCACAAGTGGAATCAGAAGGTCGTTGATGGGGGCATGGAGATTGGTGCCTTCTGCCGTGAGGAAGGGGTTCGTTTCAATCGGATCAAATGGTTGCGACGCAGCAGCAAGTTGTTTAAAGAACCTCAACCCATCACCCACGTCCCCCCGGATGACAGTCGAGAACAGGCACTGGCCGCCGACACCATTGCCATGATGCAGAAGATCCTTGCTCGCGATGTACTGCAATCGGTTCCCGAGGTCGTCGAGCTCATCAATGGCAACGGAGAGTTCGTTCGCAAATGGGGAGCGATGGATCTGGACCGCTACCGGGCCATTCGTGTGGCAAGCGGCGCAGATGAGTTCCCCAACTTCGGGTCGCGCCTCCTTTGGGGGCCCACAGTCAAAGAAGAATACCTCGCCCTCGTCGATCGGTTTGCCGACCTGAGTCTCCAACACGCTGTTACCGAGCTGAAGAAACTTCACCCGCGCATGACTCGAGGTCGACTGCGCCAGCTGTTTTGTCTCTATCCGAATCTGCCGCAACCATGGTTGGACAACCGCCGCACGGGGCTACAGGCCCGGTCTTTGGCGAAAAGAATCGCTGGGATGTTGGAGCTTGAGCCCATGACCAGCGAGGACATTTCTCGAGCCTTGCAAGGGGAGGGCATCGAGTGCCCAACCTCGACCGTCTCGAGTTTGGTGAGCCGATATCGTGACGACTATTTCGCCGAACTCCGGCCTGTCACCCTGGTCCAAAAGTTTTCTGCCGAACGGAACAACCGGATTGGCCGCTCGTTGCTGCAGCTCGCTATTCGTTGTGCTCCGCCGACCGCTGAGCGTGATCAGATTGCCGCGGTGTGGGCCAAGCTTCTCAAGCGTGCCGGCCTTGGCAGTGATCTACCCAAAAATGCCGTCGAGCAATTGGGCGAGTTCTGCAACAATCCTGGCGAGATCTCCTGGGATGAGCATCGCGCCCAGGTGTTTGCCGAGATCGTCGCGGCGTACGCACAGTCGATGCCGCGGACAGCGAGCGAGAACGACATTCGTTTGCGAATCCTCCACGACTATCCCATCGACCCGAAACGTTTCGGACAACTGAAAAAGAGATGGGAACGCAGTCCTGGCGATTACCCTGTTCTCAGTGGCTACTTCAACGCGAAAGGCAAGCTGCAGTTGCAAGGGTCGCGTCCGAGCAAACCGACAACGTCGGTTGTCGCCAACAGCCAATTCATGGGCGGCTGGGACTCGCAGCGAGATCTCGTGCCCACCAACAGCTCGAGCCGCAATGAGCTCGCAGTTCTCTCCCAGGCCCTGAGGATTGCGCTCTTGCAACCTGAGCTTGAGACGATGTTCGATGATCTTGTCAACGGCAAACCGCTTTGGGACAAGACCGTCCTGTGGGTGAGTCACGCGCTCGGCGACAATGTGCCCGTTGCTCGGATACTACGTCGCGCCGGTGCCAGCGGGCCCAAGACGATTGTCTGCGCCACCCCCTATGGTTCCAATCCACTGGTGACAGAAGCCTTGAGTCAATTGGGAACGCAAACCTTTCTCGCCCCCCTCGATGAAGCTGGATATCCGCAGGCCGTCGAAGCAGCCTTGGACAAGGCGATTGAGCTGCACAAGAGGGGTCAACCGATCATGGTCATGGACGACGGTGGCCTGGTTTCGAAGCTTATCGCCAGCAAACCGAAGAAGTATGCCAAGTATGCCCAAGATATCCGGGTCGTCGAGTTGACCACCCAGGGAATCATGCTGGCGGAGAACAAGGAGCTCTGTCACCTGGTGATCAGTGTCGCCCGCTCGATCATCAAGTCGATGACCGATCGTGCCAGTGGACAGGCGGTGGCCGGCAAGATCGTTCAGAAGATTCTTCGGACTGGTGACAATCCTCAGGGCAAAAAGATGGTCATCCACGGCTACGGCAACATGGGCACCTGGATCGCCAAGTACCTCAATGACGCCGGCATGGTGGTAACCATTGTCGACACCAGCCAATCGCAGTTGGACCGCGCCAAATCGGACGGTTTCGCCACTGTCCTCGCCAATGCCGACCATTCGCTCAACGCCGCCGAGGAGAAGGCTCTGCGTCAGGCCGACCATGTGGTTGGCATCACCGGCGGTCTGAGCATGGACATGCCGCGCTTCAGACTCCTCAAGGCCGGCGCTCGTTGGGCCTCGGCGGCATCGAAACGCAGTGAAGGAGCGATGGACGCGCTGACCGCGGCTGCAACCAGCAAGAAGATTCTCCCAGAAGACAATCCGCTCATTCAGAGCCGCACTGCGGTCTATGAAGTCGACGGCAAGGATATTTACGTCGACGGCGATGGCTGGCCTATCAACTTTGATGGCGGAATTGAGGTCTCGAACGCAACGATCATCCAATTCATGCACATGGCGATGCTGCTCGGCCTATTGGTCCAGGCGGCCAAGTCGAAGGGCCGGACCGGCCTGCAGAAGCTCGATCCAAAACTCGACGACTACGCCGTGAAGCGGCTGACACCCCATCTCGAAAAGCTTAGCGCCGATGTATACGACCCGGACAAATGGGCCGAGGACCTCGCCGCCGTCACTCTGCTCTACAAAGATCTGACCGCCGAAGACGCCCCGAGCGTGGGCAGTACCAAGGCATCGATGCTCCTGGTGCAAACGGCTATCAGAGATGCGGTCGCCAGCGAAGACCCGGACAAACCCTACACGGACAAAGAGCTCGTTGATGTTCTTGGTGCCCGCGGAATCGACATTGCCCATCGGACCGTATCGGGGCTGCGCAAGGCTTTGCAGATCCCCACCTCGGCTCGACGCAAATCGCGGATCACGATCGCGCAACCCGCTTCCCAGTGAGAACTGCGTTGCGCAACCGTCCGCCTAGAATCCCGTGGGATTTCAAATGGGCGCCGTGGCACGGCGTTTGCTTGTGCAAGTGGGATTGACAGAAACCCAGACGGCACTCATGATGCGTCCACCAAATAGGATGACTCAATGCTAACGAAAGAGACACTGGTATTTCTGACCTGCTTGGGTCTGGCTGGCGGCGGCTGCGGTCACGAAGATTCCGTGGGTTTTTTGACGAACGGCGACAGTGATTTTCTCAATTTTGAGGCGTTCAAGGCCGTCGATGGTGACGTCCTGTTTGTGCGAATCGCTCGCACGGAGTGTTTCGAGGGATGCGGCGGGTTTGGGGACTGCGCAGAGTACTGTCGAGACACCGTCGATCTCGATTGGGGCAAAGCGGTAGTCGAGTTGGACCCAGAGCCTGCAACGGTGACGAGTGAGGTCGGAGCGCGCGACAACCAATCATTTGCGGGTGACGAAGTTTCGGGCCTTAACATTGAAGCGACGAGTGTCGTTGCACCCATGCGAATCGACGTGAGGGTCGCCGGTAAGCAAGACTCGTGGATCTATACAGGCGAATAGCGTCGGTTCATCTCAGTTGCCCTGACCACCGTGCTTTTCACTCGCAACCGCTGCTCAAGGTCTCCATGTTTCTCCTGATGGCGTTCGCCGTGGTTTGTGAGGTATTCCTTCTTCGAACTGTCCTCGGTGGGGCGTGAACGCAATCCCGATGAACGAACAAATGCTAGGTGAGTTCAATGGGGCGCTGCAACAGCATCTGGCTTCGCGAGGAAACGGAGGATGTTGCCAATGGCAAAGCTTCAAAGGCCGAGATTGTCCGCAGCCCAAAGGCACCCATCGCCCCAAACAGCCGCTGGCAAGGACCAGGCGGGCGACGACAATGACATGTTCGTCTGGGTCCCGCGCGAGTGCTTTGTCTCGTTGGCCGAGGGTGCGGTGCTGCCCGAGCTGATGCTCATGCCAGCGTACGCAACCAGCGCCTACACGGCCGGGAAGAAGTGGAGCAAAACAGCCGAGCCGAGCCAGTGGCTGGGTACGCCCATCCTGCTCGGCGCGCGCGTGGGTGCGCTGGCGCTCCTGGAAGGAGGGACGGCAACGATGGCGGTCGTCTCCGATGGCTTGCGCGGCCTGCGCGGCGATGCGGCAAGCAAGATGAAGCGGCTCTTGCCGAAGCCGGGTCGGCGGGGGTCGAGGCTGACCTACCAGAGAATCCTGTCAGCGGCCGACGTCACTGTCTCGCGAGTCAAGAAGAAGGGCAGAACCGTCGAGCTCACCCTCCGCGTCCCACCCGATGGCCGTAACCTACCCTTCGAGAGCGAGACCGATGCCTTTGTGCTCCTGGTCTGGCCAATGATGATCTGGCCTTGGGAACAGGAACTCGCCATCGACTGCGCGCTCGGTCGGGCCATTTACGCCGACCTGGAGGAACGCGAGATGGCCGGCGCGCACCGCATCGCGGAGATTTTCGACGAGATCGCTAAAAAGTACGTCGCGGCGTTCGACCTCGAAGGGCCAGCCGCCACCGAGCCGCTCGCTCTCGATGGGCTCACGCTCGCCGCGGCCAAGGCCGCGCTGGAGGCCCCCTGGCCGACCGCGACCTTGCGCATTGTCGCCACCAGCCCGAAATGGATCGCACACCTCAACGCCTCCGCGTACGCCGCCGTGGCGGTGCACAAGTCGCCCATGCCCCCGCCCTGCGATCCGAAGCCCTGAGTCG
>MGST01000093.1:0-1443 GCA_001798605.1 Deltaproteobacteria bacterium RIFOXYA12_FULL_58_15
TGATCGCCATGCAAGCGGGTTGGTCAGGCGGACGTAGTTTGCCTGCGCCTTGAGCATGGAGGCATAGGCTCGCCAAGCGAAACGCACAACCAGCGGCGAGTCACGCTCGTCGGCTTCGATAACGTGTTTTTGCACTTCCTCAAGATTCTTCTTGGTCCCCTGCCAATTGAGATTGCGGGAGCCGAGGTAGAGCTCTTTGTAGAAGTCGTAGATATTGATGTGAATGATCGCCGTAACCAATGCAATCGGCACCATCACCAGGTAGACGCCAGTTCCGTTGGTCTGCCAGATGTGGAACATGGCGGGGAACACGGTGGCGACGGCCACCACCATGTCGGCCGTGCCATCGAGGGCGCGACCGAGCTCGGATTGCATCTTTTTGGTGCGAGCGAGGATGCCATCGGCACCATCGAGGATGGAACTCGACCACAACAGGATACCGCCCACGAGCATGAGCTCTGGCGTCCCCAATACCCAACATGTTCCAGCAGCGATGCCCAAAAGCATGGCCGTGAGGGTGATCTGATTGGGGGTGAGCGGAGTCTTATGCACCAAGCCGACGAACGCGTAGGCCAGCGGCCGGTGTATCCAGATGTTCACTGGATCCTCTACATCCCGCGCCTTGATGACCTGAGCAAATGGAGGCAACGCCATTGTCAAACTACCTATTCCCCTCACTTACCTGTTCGACGACGCCACGCTCACGCCCACCACGTCACCGCCTTGGCCGCGATGTTTGCTTGAGCCGCTTTGGCCGCGCAACAGGAGCCGTCGGGTAGACGGAATGAGCAATACGGCAACCAAAGCCCAGAAAACGAAACGGATGCGGCGAAACAACGCGGCGGTGATGTTCATGCTGTCTCGAGAGAGTTGCATCCACCCGAGCAACGACGACATCCACGCCTCCATGCCGCCGACCTGCATGAAGAACAACGCGTTATCGAGGGTGCTCACCACCGAGAAGACAAAGAAGCAAGAACCCCACGAAACCTCCATTCCCAACAGATGGAAGATGATCCATAACTCAACGACGCCCTGTGCCTTTTCAATGATGTGGAAGAACAAGGCCAAGTAGAAACCCCGTTTGTCGTTGCGGTAGAACCGGCGCACGATGCCATCAACGCGGCCTGCTTGTTCAAGCTTGCGTGCGGCAAAGCCCTGCAACAATGAGATGCGACTGAGCAGTTCGAGCAATAGGGTGAAGAGGCCACGTTTCTGCAGGGCAATGAACCCCACGAAACCGAGGGTCACCAACGCCGTTGTGCCGGCAACCATGAGCCGCATCCATGGCTCGACGACCCCGAACAGGGCGAGATAGATGAGGCCGGCGGCACCGATCACAAAGATGGAAATGGCGTTGATGGTGTTGTCGATAAGCAAGGAGCCGGCAAAGTCTTCCTTGTCGAAGTCGGTGTCGCGCAAAAATGCAAGCTTCAAAGGTTC
>MGST01000093.1:1511-7013 GCA_001798605.1 Deltaproteobacteria bacterium RIFOXYA12_FULL_58_15
GGAACAATCCAATCTTCCGGCGATTCTCAGGTGACAGGGTATAGCTCCACCCCACCGCGTGAACGAAAAAAAGAAACAACGGCAACGTGAGCAGCGGTGCCAATCCCCAGCCAGCGTCGCTCAAGGCCGCAGCGAGTTTCGCCACGCCGAGCTCGGCGACGAAATACCACACAACCAACAGACCGAGCACCGGCAATATCCACGGGAGGAACCGGCGAAGCGCCGATTTGCGGTCAGGCCCGCTGTCCGACCTGATGCCCCCTGGATTCTCCAGCGTCATGCTGACACCCATCTCCCCATGACAACTCGAAGCCACCTCGGAGAATCGGCTGTTCGGCTAGCCTGCCGCTGCAAGTGCCACGTTTTCCTCTGCGTGGGCGAGCATTTCGGGGGTGTCGACATCTTGCCAGAACGCATCACCAATATCGAGGACATTCATCACCCCAGATGCAGCGAGCAGTGCAATGCCATTCGACAACGAGGCGTCACCTGTTTCGGAAAAGACCTGTTCGATAGCGTCCATCAATGCTGACGTCGCGACGATGACGCCGGTGTCGATGCAATTGTAACGCTGTAGTCGTTTGCCAATGGCGACGATGGCACCATTTCTCTCCAGAACCTTGGTCGCATCGTCGATGTCGAAGATCTCGTCGACCTTGTAATCGACACACAAAGTCGCGCCGCCCCGTGGCGGATGATGCCGGCTTACCTGCCGCATAATGTCGTCGTCGAGGATGTGGTCTGCCATGGTCAGTACAAACTCATCGTCGACAAAAGGCCGCGCACACAAAACGGAGATACCGTTCTGCAAGGCGAAGTTGTGGTTGTAGGCGAACTCGATGCGCATCGGCCCTTTGTAATGGTTCTCGATGCCACGGCGGACGGTCTCCGCTTGGTGGCCGATAACCACCACGATGCGTTCGCGACCTGCGGTCTCAAGACTACGCAGGGTTCGCAACAACAGCGGCACACCATGGATCTGAATAAGAGGTTTCACCGACGAGCTCGCGCCCTGAGACGCCAACCGCACTCCCATTCCTGCAGCCAAGACCACACCGACCCGTGCATTGTTTCCTTGAGTTGCCATATTCACCTCGAATCGGACGCGACCAACGATGGTCGCCACCCCAATAACGCTGGCAGTACCACCAGGGATGCCAACAGATTCACAGCCAGTCCGAGCACCGCCAGCTCGCCGAGGGAGTCGAGGCCTTTGTGATCCGCCAGGATCAACGCCCCAAAACCGAAGCTGGTGGTGAGAAGTGCGCCACCAATAGCCCGTGTCGTCTCGGTGAGAGTCGCGGTCAAGCCGCCCTCTTGCGCGACACGGGTGACCAGATGAACGCCACCATCGACACCAATGCCAAAGAGTACCGGCACCATGACGATGTTGATGTAGTTGAGCTCGAGTCCCATGGCGTGCAAAAGGCCAATGGTCCCAATCAGAGTGAGCAGGGCAGGCACCAAACACAAGAACGCGTGCCGCAGACTGCCGAGCAGCATCCACATGGTTAGAAAAATGAGAACGAGGGTGATGCTGAGCACGCGCGGCGCTTCCCGTGCCACCATGTCGAAGATGTCCGCCAGAATCATTGGCTCCCCTGCGGCAGCCACCCTCTGCCCGGAAGGTAGAGTGATCCCCCGCAGCTCCTTGGCAAAGGCGCTGACGTTCGCCCCATCACTGAGATCGACACCGGGAAACACCAACACAAAACCATCGTCGGCCGTGCCATCGGGTCCGCGGAACTGGCGACTAACTTCCGGTGGCCAATCTTCCACACCGAAGGGTGGAATCTTGGTCGCTCTCTGCAACAAGGCGAATCGGCTGCGCATGTCCTTAGGCAGCCAGCTCGCCTTAACCCCAGCGATGGTTTTGTCCAACGATTGCAGTATCTCCCACTTCGCCGGTTGGTCGAGGGGGATCAAGTCGGCACCGGCCGCGACGAAGTCGATGGTGGTCGCATCACCGAGCTCGTCCTGCCTGTCCCGTAAGGCCGCCGCCGCCTGTCTTTCTTCTTCCTGGCTGTTGGTGAGCACCACCACAGGCGTTTGCGAGTAGCCCAACAATCCGTCGACGAGACTGTCCATACGAAAGGAAGGCAAATCGGAGGAAACCAGGGCACGGAAGTTGTAGTTGAACCGCGCCTGGCGAAATCCATAGATCACCGGGACCGCCAACAAGGCGCAGGCGATCATCACCTTACCGCCGTGAGCCACCGCCCACGACGCCCAGGTTGTTTGAGGCTCGGCATCCCTGTGGCGTGGGCGCCAACCGAGTTTGAGGACAATCGCCAACATCGCCGGCAAGACCGTGAGGTAGGCGATGACCACGAGCAACATGCCGGCGGCCGCCACAACCCCGAACTCACGGAACGCGCGAAACTCCGAGAGACCGAGCCCGGCAAATCCCACCGTCGTGGTGAGCGCCGCCACAGCCACAGCCCTGCCGGTGTGACCGAATGCCCGCCGCACCGCACTTTGGTGCTCTTCACGATCGCCGATCTCCCCTTCGAAGCGTCCGAGCAGATGGATGCCGTGATCGATACCGAGGCCGAGAAGAATGGCACCGATGAAACCCGTTAGGATGTTGAGCGCGCCGAAAGTGAGGGCCGCAAATGCGTGCGCCCACACCAATCCGATGACCAAAGGTCCCATGATGAGGCCAACCGCCGCTAAACGTCGGAAGTGCCAGGCCAGATAGATGAGGATCAGCAAGACGGCCACCGAGGTCGAGAGGGCCAGGTCCGAGATAATCATCTCGTGCTGATCGACCTTTTTGGTGTAGTTGCCGGCGTAAGCAACCTGCATGTCGGGGTGGTACTGCGACAAGTCGATGCTGTCGACGAGCCCCTTCACCTGCTCGACCAGTTCACGGGTGAACGAGAGATCGGTGGACAAGGTGGCGGGCTTGCACAAAAGGGCAATAATGCGATTGTCGCGATCGATGTAGTACGCCTCCCCCATCTGGGTTTGCACCCAACTGGTGTCGCCACGACTCGAGTACTTCTGTTGCAAGCCAGCGATGTCTATCGTTGGCGGCTCCGACTCCTCTAGGTCGAGGTACATCGGATTGTTCTGGCGTTTCTCCCACTCTACCCGTTCGGTGATCGACTCACTGAGTTTGTTTAGGTCGGGGGTGTCGAGAAAATAGAGGGCGCGGTCTTCGAAAAACCGCGTCGGTCGCCGATACTCGACATAGCGAACCGTCGAGAGCGCCTCCAACTTGGGCGCGACATCCTCAGCAAAATGTTCGAGAGCTTCGGGGGGAGCATTGTGGGCGACCACCGCAACGTAGCCGATGCCGCCAAAACGCTTTTTGAGAACCTCAAGGTCTTGAACGCTGGCAAAACTCTCGGGCAATAACTCGACCAGGTCGGCATTGAGTGAGAGTCTTCCGATGGTTCCTGCCAGCGCTGCTGCGGTGACAGTGGCAATGACAGCAAGAGTCAACCATGGCCGTTTGAAACAACCTACCGCTAGAGTCCCGAGGCCCCTTTCGACTCGATCGCTCAGCCCTGATGACATGATGTTATTCCACCCCCGCCCAACGGATGCGCATGAGGTGCCCCTAAGCTACCCTCTCCCCTTCAGCACACATCTTCAACACTGCCCCTCGATGTTGTTCGCCAACCGTTCACTTTCCTGGTTGGTGCAACAATTCTCTTCTATCTCCGTCACGGCGATTCTCACCTGCAAACCATCACCGTGAGACAACCCGAATTTGTCGGTCCAATATGTAGTCCCTTGTCATTTCCGCAACGTGTTCTCTGTATTTATTTTTGTTAATGCCACAAGACCTATCCTCGTTTGGCTGCCCTTCCCGACGCTGTTGAATACCTATGGCGCGCCAAGGCAGCACCAGATCGGTTGGTTGCATTCGTCAAACAGATCACCTCCAGCAAAGTTGCGCGCTCAAGGGGACTGTGTCACCCAAATCAGGGGATTGCCGCTCGCCGCCCACAAATCCAAGAGCGCAACAGCCTCCGACAACTCTGCCGCCAACAATTGCGCCTCCGCCCCCTCGACCATGGTGTTGGCGTCAATCACCGCGAGGTACGTTGCCATCCCCTCCTTCTCGCTCGCCACCGCCAGGTCGCGGGCGGCCCGCGCCACCTCAACCTGCTTCTCCGTAACCGTACGCGCAGCCGTCGAGTCATCGAGGGCGCGGCGAGCCTGAGATACGGAGCTATTGACCTTGGATTGCAGATCCGTGACCGCGAGGGCAGCTTGTCGCGCCTGAGATTCGGCAATATCCAACTGCCTCTCGCGGATACCCCCGTCCCAAATATTGATGTTGAGTGTGGCCATCACCACCCAACTAAAGGGATCGTCGTCGAATCTGCTTGCTGAGTCGTTGTCGAACATGGCGACTCCAACCGCATTCACTGTGGGCAAGTACTGTGCCCATACCTTTCCCTCTTCGTGTCCAGAGACGAGAACATCAATTTTGGCCGCAACGAGGTCTTTGCGTTGCCGCTGGGCCAAGTCCAACCAATCCTTTTCGTGCGCCTGTTCTATGTCACTCGCGAGCTCCGGATCCACGACCAGGAAATCGCCCGCGAATCCGGTGAGATAACGGAAAGTGGCTTTGGCCTTCTCCAGCTCCGCCACCACTTGGATACGCCGGGCCTCATTCTTGCGGACCTCGAGCTCCGCCCTCTTCACCTCGAGCTCTGTGGCAGACTCCGCCGCCGCTCGTTCCTTCGTACCTCGCAGATGCTCTTGGGCCGACGCCATTGCCATGTCGGTAACCTTGACCATGCGCTGCAGGGTACACAATCCAAAGTAGAGCTTGGCGACACCGAAGAGGAGTTGCTCGCGGGCATAGCCAATCTTCTGCAATGCGGAGTCGTATTGGTCGTAACCCCCGCGGACAAAGGCGATCGACTTGGCGTCAAACACCGGGACGAACAAAGAAAAGGTCGCAGACAGCTTATCCTGGCGCGGCACGAAGTTCTCGAATGGGCTTTCACCCCCGCTGGAGTCGCTCTGCAAATAGGGAGCGAACCGAGCAAACTGTTCCGGATGTGCTTCCAGCATACCCTCGGTGAGCGCCCCGATGAGTCCAGTCATCTGATCCAGGGCTGCCAAGTCGGGAACATTTCTTTCGCCCAAGTGGGTCCATTTTCCCTCCCCCATGATCTTCGGCAAAAATAGGCCCACACCGATGGAGCGATAATCGTCGGCTTGAACGATATACTCATCCAGACTCTTCCAGGTGGCATTGTTCTGCCGTGTTCGCGCCAACGCCTGTTCGAGGGTGATCACCTCGAGCGATGCCGTGGGCTGGGCCCGGGCCGGCGATGCCGAAAAGGCGCAGATCAGGAGACTTCCAAGAAGGGGTTTCATGCCAGCGCCTCCGCCTTTGCAACGTTGGCGTCTTGGGGCTCCGGTTTTTCGGTCTGAGCCCCGCTTCCCGTGAGTTTCGCCGCGACCTCATCGATGAGAGTGTAGATCACCGGGACGACCACGAGGGTAAGTACCGTTGAGACGATGAGTCCG
>MGST01000093.1:7020-14207 GCA_001798605.1 Deltaproteobacteria bacterium RIFOXYA12_FULL_58_15
CTGCCACGGCCATGGGCGCCCGCATTTCGGCACCATAGCCATTGCTAATCGCCACCGGCAACATACCAAAGACCATCGCCGCGGTTGTCATGAGAATCGGCCGCAAGCGGGTGGGCCCCGCCTTGAGCAAAGCGGCATTCCGTTCCATGCCGTCTCGCCTCCTCAGAATGTTGGTGTAGTCGATCAACAAGATGGCGTTTTTGGTGACCAAACCCATCAACATGATGATGCCGATCATCGCAAAAAGACTGAGGGCTTGCCCCGAGATGAGCAACGCGCCAATGGCACCAGGCAAAGACAGTGGCAGAGCCATCATGATGGTGAAGGGATGGACGAAGCTCTCAAACTGGCTCGCCAAGATCATGTAGATGAGAACGACGGCCAGAAGGAGCGCCATGAACATGTTGGCAAAGGACTTGCCCATCTGTTCCGCTGCGCCAATGTAACTCAGCTGGATGTCAGGCGGCAAAATTCGTGCAGCCACCGCATTCACTTTGGTCAGGGCTGCTCCCAGGGGTAGGTCCTTCTCCAAACCGCCGTAGACGGTAATCTGGCGCATCCGCTCCGCTCGGTTGATTTGGCTCGGGCCCACACCTTCGGAAATGGTGGCCACATTGCCCAAGGCGATCGCCTGGCCTGAAGTCGACCGCACCTTGAGGCGAGCGATCTGATCTCCACGTTGCCTGGCTTGTTCATCTAGGCGAACCCGAATGGGAAAATCCTCGCCTCCATCGTGGAGCTTGGAGGCTTCCACGCCGCCAACGAAGGCGTTGATGGTTTGGCCGATGGCAGCGGTTACCAAACCCAGGCTCGCAGCTTGCTCTGGGTCGACCCGAACGCTGAGCTCAGGCTTGCCAGCGTCATAGCTCGACTCGAGATCGACGATGCCTGGTACTTGAGCGAGCTCTTTCATCATCAACTTTGCATAGGAGTCCAGCTTTTCCAGATCGGGACCGCGAAGCAAAAACTGCAGCGGTGCCATGCGGACGCCGGAGCTGGCGGCGATGCCACCCATGAGTCCAATATCCTCGACGGCGATTTCGGCACCCTCGACGTCCTTGAGCTCGCCCCGCAAAACGTCCATGAGCCCGAACTGGCCCATGCTCCGATCGGCCTTGGACACCATCTTGACGAAGATCTTGCCGAGGTGTTGCTTCTGCTGCGGATCCGATCCCACAGAGGTCACCGTCGCCACCACAACGTCTTTGTGCTGGCGAATTCGCTCGGCCACCTTCGCAGCCAGGGCTTCCGTCTTGTCGAGAGCAGTGCCCACCGGCGCACGAACCGCAACATTGAATTCCGCCATGTCGGAGGGAGTCATCATCTCTTGTTCCAAACTGCGGGCGAGAATCACGCTCACCACCAACGCCGCTACCGCGACCATAACTGTCGCCAATCGTCGCCGCAGGGCCACTGCAATAAGACCCCGGTAGGCGACGTCGATACGAGTGAGCCCCCGTTCGATGAGTCTGTAAAAAGC
Organism: Deltaproteobacteria bacterium RIFOXYA12_FULL_58_15; assembly: GCA_001798605.1. GTDB lineage: Bacteria > Myxococcota > XYA12-FULL-58-9 > XYA12-FULL-58-9 > XYA12-FULL-58-9 > XYA12-FULL-58-9. Next base: position 8,501 of record MGST01000093.1, read on the forward strand.
GTTGTCGCCGCCATGGCTGAGGAACTGCGAACAAAGCATGGGGGTAAGGGTGAATGAGACAAACAGGGAAATGAGCACCGCCACCGCCACGGTGAGACCGAATTCATAGAAGAACTGGCCGATCATCCCCTCCATGAAGGCCACGGGAACGAACACCGCGACGATCGACAAGGTGGTAGCGAGAACGGCCAGGCCAATCTCTGCGGTGCCAAATTGAGCCGCATGCCCGCGCTCTTTGCCTAGTTCCACATGACGATAAATATTTTCTAATACTACAATGGCGTCATCGATGAGGATGCCAATCGACAGAGAAAGGGCCACCAGGGTAAGCATGTTGAAGGTGAAACCCATGGCACGGATGAAGACGAAGGTGCCAATCACCGAAGTCGGTATTGCCGCTGCGGCAATCAAGGTGGAGCGGACATTGCGCAGGAAGATGAACACCACCAACACGGCTAGGAACGCACCAAAGATGAGATCGAACTGCACGTGTGCGAAAGACGCACGCGTGAAAGTGGTTCCATCTACCACCACATCGGCCTTCCAGCCGTCTGGGAACGTCGCACGAAGACCTTCCAATTCTTCAGCCACTCGGTCAGCCACCTCCACCGAGTTGGTCCCGGACTGCTTTTTGACCAGCATGGTCACGGCCGGGACGCCGTTAAAGAGTGCGGCGGAGCGACGTTCCTCGAGCCCGTCCTCGACGTTAGCAATATCCTGCACCCGCACGGCCCTGCCGGCCATTTCAAAGATCTTCAGATTCTCGATTTCCTCGACGCTGTGAAACCGCCCGTGGATCTTGATCGAACGTTCTTCGCCCTTTGAGGTCATTCGTCCGCCGGGGAAGTTGAGATTGTTGGCAGCCAGCGCCCCGACCACGTCGGTGATGGCCAAGCCCGATGCCTCGAGCCTGCCCGGGTCGATCCAGACTCTGATCTCCCGCTCCCTGCCACCAATGATGTCGACAGAGCCGACACCGGGGACCGATTGCAGCTTCTCCTTGACCTTCTTGCGGGCAAATTGGGTGACCTCTGCGACCGTGCCCCTGCCGCTGATAGCCAAGGTCAAAATGGGTGCCGCTCCGAAGTCGAGCTTTGCCACCGCTGGGGATTGCACATCTCTGGGCAACAGAGGGACGATGCGCGAGATTTGATCGCGGACGTCCTGCACTGCCTGGGCCGAATCCACCTCGAGATTGAACTCAATGATCACCTGGGAGACGTTCTCGACACTGATGGAGTTGATCTTTTTGATGCCACTGACGTTGCTGACCGCCTCCTCTATCTTTTCGGTTACCTCGTTCTCCACCGATTCGGGATCGGCCCCGGGATAAATGGTGGTCACCGTGGCCACCGGCACGGCGACATCGGGCAACGTGTCGAGACCGATCTTGGGGTAGGAAAATGCCCCAAAGACGACGAGCACCGCGACCAGCATGGTGGCAAACACCGGTTTCCTGATGGATACATCTGCGAGAATCATGGGTGCACCCCTCAGTCGAGCTTGATCTCAACCCGCTGGCCAGGCGCGAGATCTGGATCGTTGGAGATGATGACCACCTGTCTCGCATGGAGACCGCTGAGCACTTCGGCGCGCTCATCCTCTCGTCGTCCGATTTGGACGAAGGCCCTCTCCAGCACCCCGTCACGGGAGATGAAAACTGCGGCACCATCGTCTTGGATATCTCGCAATGCCGACAGCGGCAGCCACACCTGTTCCGCAGAGAGGTCAGGGGAGATGCGCAAACGCGCGAAGCTACCGGCTTTGATTTTCTCTTCGGGGTTGGCGATGGCTACCCGCACCTCGAATGTGCGCGTCCCCGGTTGCAGACGATTCGACGCGAATGTGATCTGACCTTTGGTGGTCACCTTGACGCTATCGATCTCGACCTCAACCTCTTGCCCCTCAATCACAGTGGCTGAGTCCCCCTCTGGCAAGTACGCCTGCACTGTCAACGACGAACAATCGACGATCTTTGCCAACATGGTCGGCGGCATCGCTGGGGCATACTCGCCAATCTCCTTGAGAATTCCGTCCACAGTGCCGTCGTAGGGGGCGCGCAGAACGCTGTCCGCAAGGGCCTGTTTGGCTCGCTTGAGGGCAGCTTCGGCACCGGCGAGTTGGGCGTGGGCACCGTCATGCCCTGCCTGGACTTGGTCCAGATTAGCACCAGTTGCGACCTTTGCCTCCTTGAGCCGTCCAACTCTCTTGAGCTCGTGAGCGGCCTGGCGAAACATGACCTCGGCACCGTCCACCCCCGCCTGGGCCTGTTCTACTCCAAAAACGAAACCCGCAGGATCGAAGCGAAGCAGCGCCTCCCCCTTCTTCACCCGCTGACCACGTCTGACGTAAATCCGGTCGACCGTCCCTGGCACGGGGCTTGAGAGATAGCTCTCGCGCACGGGCAAAGCCGTTCCCGTTGCCTCGACGTTTGCCGCTGTGGAGGCATCAATCCCTACGCCGCGTACGACCTTGGGGGCAACCTCTGGCTCTTCGGGCACCAACCCAGATTCTTTTTGCTCGGCGCTGATATTGGAACAGCCAGCCCAAGCGACGAACATCAGGCACTGAAACACCCATTTCCTCACGACTGTAATCCTTTCAACGAATATTGATTAAACGTTGAACATCCAGAAAAAAACTTCGTCGCCGTCACGCCGTTGCACCCCGGATAATCGCTTCGACTAAATCTCGAATACCTTGAGATTTCTCTCTCCAATTACCTGCAAGATCTCCCAAAATAAGACTATTCATGGCAAAACCCATGAGCAGGCTGTGCATCCCTCGAGCCATGGCCTCAGTGTCCATGGGCCGGAACTCACCTGATTTAACACCACTATCTAAAACAAACTGAACTTGCTTGGTAAACCTCAAATGCAGCTCGCCCACGATACTCAAGGCCGCTGGAATCCTTGCGGCGAGATCTGATAAGTCTTTAGTTGCAAGACGCAACAATTCACGTTCTCTGGAACGGTCAAAGGTCACCTCAACCACTGCCCTAAGACGGTCTGCCGCAGTACACGCATCGGCGATGGCCTTCTCGTTCTGTTCTAGGTGTTGTTCAGCCTCATGACGAACCGCCGTCTCAAAGATTTCCTCTTTGTTTTTGAAGTAATAATACAAGGATGCACGCTCTAGACCGGCAGCCTGGGCAATATCCTCCATGGTCGTGCGTTTGAAACCCAGGCGAGCAAAAAGGTCCTTCGCCACCCTTGTAATGGCAATCTTGCGCTCTTCGCGGCTGTCAGTGAATTGACCTTCAATCATCGTAAACGTTTGGACCATAAACGTAGAAACGTGTGAAGTCAAACGCGCTCTGTTGAAACGGATGTGGTCAACGGAGATGCCATCATTCGATTGCTGGACACTCAACATATGAAGGAGTACGCGCTCGGGTCTGATGTCTGTGGAGCAACATTCCGACAGCCGCGCCACCAAGCGAGCGGTGTTGCTCGTCGTCACCCTGACGTCTTTCATCGGCCCATTCATGTTGTCTTCGGTGAATGTCGCCCTGCCGTCCATCGGACGGGAGCTCACCATGGGCGCCATCGTGTTGGGTTGGGTCAATATGGCCTATCTGCTCGCTGGTGCCGCTTTCTCGATTCCCTTCGGCCGCCTCGGCGACCTCTTTGGGCGTAAAAGATTGTTCATGTCCGGGGTCGCGAGCTTCACCTTGGCTTCTGTCCTCATCGCCACCGCCCACAGCCCCATGGCTCTGGTATTGTTTCGCGCGTTGCAGGGCTTCGGCACCTCGATGATCTTCGCTACCAGCATGGCCATACTTATTTCGGTGTTTGCTCCGGACGAGCGCGGCAAAGTGTTGGGCATCACTACGGGGGCCGTGTACCTGGGGCTTTCATCGGGGCCATTCTTTGGCGGCATCATCACCGAGCATTTCGGTTGGCGCTTCATCTTCTGGGTGAACCTGCCGGTGGGATTGCTGCTTCTCGGCACCATCTTCATCTTGTTGAAAGACGATGCACCAGAAGAACGAGCACCATTCGATGTCTTAGGCTCACTCATTCTCGGCCCCGCCCTGTTCGCCGCGATGGTTGGATTCTCCCTGCTGCCGACCTACGCAGGCGCAAGTCTGCTGGCGTTGGGCATCCTGGGTATCGTTGCATTCGTTTATTGGGAAACAAAAACCCAGGCACCCCTGATTGACATCGGCCTATTCCGTCACAACACCGTCTTTGCATTCTCGAGCTTGGCGGCACTCATCAATTACGCCGCAACCTTCGCCGTGAGCTTTCTGCTCAGCATCTATTTACAGAAGATCAAGAGCCTCTCCCCCCAGGAAGCTGGCTTCGCATTGGTGAGCCAACCTTTCGTGCAAGCGTTGTTCTCGCCCCTCGCCGGCCGATTGTCCGACAAGATCGACTCGAGGGTGGTGGCGACCGCAGGCATGGTCGCAACCCTCGTCGGTCTCATCCTTCTCACACTCGTCGGCGCCGACACATCAATGACCTTCGTGCTCACCTGCCTGATCGTCCTCGGCCTCGGCTTTGGCCTGTTCTCGTCGCCAAACACCAACGCCATCATGGGCTCTGTGGACAAACGCATCTATGGCGTGGCAAGCGCGGTGGTCAGCACCATGCGGCAGGTCGGCATGATGTTCTCCATGGGATTGGTCATGATGGTCTTTGCCATGTACCTGGGACAGGCACAGGTCAGCTCCAGCAACGCACCACAGTTCCTCCACAGCATGCGAGTGACCTTCACCGCATGCGCTGTCATGTGCTTCATCGGGATCTTCGCATCCCTGGCGCGAGGTCGCAGCCGCACTCGGAGATAGTGTCGAAACTTGAATGACTTATGAACGAGAATCCCTCTGGACAAGAGAAAATTGCTCATGCATTCTCTGTCATTTTTGAACCTCCGACCAAACACTAGAGGAACCTCCGTGGCCAACTACTATGTTCAGATCGACGGAAAAAAATATGACCGTGCTCTCCTTGATGCCGCTCAAGAAGCAACCCAGAAACCAAGAGACGGCCGAATTAGCGTAGCCGACGCAACAAAGCTTGCGAACCTGGCTCTCGATGCGAAACGAGGGCAAGGTGAGAACTATACGGCCATTGAACGAGATACCGTCGCAAGAATTCGCGAAAACACCAAATGGACGGCGGCTGCCGATCGCGCTTTTCTGGAGCGTATCCCCGATGCACCTTCCCTAAAACCTTGGCAAATCGTCGGCAGCGGAAAAACCTTGACGGCTCGATTGAGCCCCATTCTGAAAAGCCACGGCGTTCCGAATCTCCTCGTCCAAATCAAAGAAGCAGAAGTCGCAGCGCAGCAAGCAATCTATGGAGGATCCGTCGGCATCGAGCAAGCCGTAGACCAAGCCCTTGCAAGCTTTCTCCATGATGGAGATCGCTCAGACAGCCCTCTCATGATGGCAACTGAAATCATTGCAGGAGATGGTTCCCTGAACGGATTCACAAATCCCGAGGAAGCAGTAAAAGACTTGCTCAACCGAAGTGCCAGCCTCCTTCAGCTCGTGGGCCGACAGGATATGATTCGAGAGCCGAGCGAACGCCCCGACCGAGTGTTTCCCCCCGAGGATGGAGAACAATTGGATGCGAACTGGCTCTTTGCCCTGCATCTCGATTTTTCCGATGTGCTCCATTGGGCGATCGTGGACCGCAACGGCTTGCGCCCCACGTACAACTACGGCTTCAACTAAGCGTGATGCAGGTTGGTGCCG
>MGST01000094.1 GCA_001798605.1 Deltaproteobacteria bacterium RIFOXYA12_FULL_58_15
GCTTTCATCGGCAAGGGCGAGCGCGGCACCGTCCAAGACCACGAGAATAACGCGACCAGCATCTGCGAACGCCTGATGACACTCATCGAGCGCGACTACGCCATTGTCATTGCCCATGGCAACGGACCGCAGGTGGGAAACCGTCTGCTCGCCACCGAGCGCCTGCGGGATGAAGTGCCGCCCATGCCACTCGACGTGCTGGTCGCCGAGACTGAAGGAAGCCTCGGCTATTTTCTCCAGCAGGCACTCCTTAATCAGCTACGTCGCCGAGAGGCCAAGCGCTACGTCGTCACCGTCGTCACTCAGGTGTTGGTCGACAAAGATGACCCTGCCTTTGCCCAACCATCCAAACCCATCGGGCCTTTTCTCGAGAAGGCGCAGGCTGAAGAACGTGCCGAACGCGACGGTTGGAAGATCGTTGAGGACGCCGGTCGAGGTTGGCGGCGGGTCGTTGCGTCTCCCATGCCCATCAAGGTCATTCAACATCGGATGATTCGCGATGCAACGATGCAAGGACACATCGTCATTGCCTGCGGCGGAGGAGGCATTCCCATCTTCAAGAACGCCAAGAATGACTATGAGGGCATCGAGTGTGTCATCGACAAAGATCTCACCGCGGCCGTACTTGCCAATCAGATCGGCGCTGAGCTCTTGATCGTGTTGACTGCGGTCCCGAAGGTCTATCTGAACTTTGGCAAGCCCGAGCAGCATGCCCTCGGGGCGGTAACGTTGGAGGAGATCGAGCGCCATATCGAAGAGGGTCACTTTCCCCCGGGCTCGATGGGGCCAAAGATTGTGGCCGTCCACAACTTCTTGAAACAAGGAGGGCGTCGCGCACTGATCACCGACCCGGAGCACCTCGTCGATGCCCTCGATGGCAAAGCGGGGACCCACTTCGTCGGGCGTTTGTAGGCCTATGTTGAGCTTTGTTCTTACCTTGTGTGTCATCCAGGGGGCCGTGAACGCGAGCACCGTGGGGGAAGTGTTTAATGATGGGCGTGACGCTTGGTCCCTGCATGACCAGAAGCTGATGAACCGTCAGTTGCGCAAGCAGATCGACAACGAGGACCAGAGTTTCCGAGTCGGCCGCGATCTCGGAATTGTTACTGTGGCGGCAGACGGTGGCATTGGTGCCCAGGCCGCCATGCCCAATAGCGCACTCAGTCGCTTCCACGGATTCTTTCTCCTCGATACCTACTGGGCGTTGCAGGTATTGCAGGGCCTCGATGTCAACCTCAACCTCAACATCCTCAATCCCAGCGCCAGTGATGGCTATCGCTTCAGTAGCCAAACCAACGCTGGAGTTGGTCTGCATCTGCATCGCGAAGTGGCGACCATCGCTGGTGCGCCGCTTACCCTCGATTTTGTCGGTATTGATCTCGATGTGGTGACTCTCGGCCAGGGGCTGCTCATCGAGCGGGTTCCCCTCGAAGGCCATGCTGCCAGTCTCGACTATCGCGGCGTCGAGTTGCGCGAGCTCTTTGCTGGGCGGTCGTTTTGGTTTGATGATGACGTTCAGACCCTTTCTCTGAGTGCGCTCGATGGTGCAATCGAGATGTTGGCCGTGATTTGGTTGACCGACGACCTGCTCCCCGGAATGGCCTCCAGCTTTCAGGTTGAGTCCGACCCAGAGGTTACGGTGCCACGTGTTGCGGCCTACTATTTAGGCGCGTCTGCCGAGCTCGAGCTCGATGAACACTTGCGGGTGGCAGTCGAGTATTCGGGAAGGGTGCGACCGCCAGTACTCAAGAATGCGGTCATGGCTCGAGTGGATCTGCTCTATCGTGACTTGTTGCCGACCTGGCGCCGCGTGGCACTCCATGTGGGCTATCAGTTTCGTTTCTATCAACGGGGATTTGGTCCACGCGATACGTTGGTGACGCCCACCGGGCTTCCCAATCTGCCGACGCGTGAGGATGCCTATGTCACAAACAGCATCGAGTACTTCGCTGTGTCGAAGTATTTTGATCAATGGTCCCACACGGTCATGGCTGAGGCAGATGTTTCCGTTTTCGCCAACCTGGAGCTTTTTGGTGAAGCGGAGTACTGGTTGCGTGCGCTTGACGATCCCAAGCCTGGCAGCAAGCGGGTCGCCTATGTCGACAGATTTGGTCGCGCGCCGGGTCAGAACGACGAGTTCTACTACAAGATCGGACTGCGCTGGTTGCCATGGGGGGACCTGCCACATCGAATGAGTGTGTTTGCGGGAAACAAGTTCGTCGCCAGCCTCTACGACGCCACCATTCCAGATTCACGTCGATTTGATCACGATCCGCTCATCGGCGTGGAAGCGGAGGTGTTCCTATGAGAGTCGTTGCCGTCGCTGCCGTCTCTACCGTCGTTGCCTTGGGAGGGTTGTCGACAGCCTGTGCGGTGACCGAGCAAGAGCACATGGTGGGCTCTTCAGTCGAGGTTCGGTGGAGCATTCCCGAAGACATGAGGTTGACGGTGCCACTTCGCTGGGCCGTCGTGTGGCCTGCGCGTGTCGCGGAAGCAGCGGGCGCAGAGGGAGCAGAGGGCGAGGGCGCAGAGGACGAGTCGATAGGTTTTGCCCTTGTGGCCGACGGGTTGGTGATCTCCGAGGTCTTCGACATTCCCCTATCAGTGCCTGACGCTTCGTTGTGGACTGCGGCAATGCCGGTGGAGTCGCTGTTGCTCGGTGGCAAGCTGACGACGGTCTGTTATCGTCCCAGGATTTTGCTCTATCTCGACCATGACCACTCCGGCGGTTTTGCACCGTCCTTTTTCGGTGGCGCAGGTGAAGATCAGGTTGTGGCCATCGATGGTGACGGCGGCTCAATATGCTTTCTTCCGGACCTCGAGAGTGCATTGCAGGGCGGTGGCCTGGAGTTCACCGATACGTATTATGCCATGACCGATCGTCGTTTCACTCCGTTTGTGCGGGTCATCGCTTACGGTGCGGATTTGTTGATGGACAGGGAAGTGTCGCCCCTCGAGCTCCGGCTCGCAGACTCTCCGGTTCCTGGTATGGACCTCGCTTGTATGCGCGCCGTCTATGGGAGTCGCTCGCCGAGCATCTTTGCCACCAGTCGGGTGTCGGCATTTGTGGACACACCGTTGGAGACGGGAACATTCTGCGGGCCGATTTTCCCTGAGTGTCAGGCAATCTCCTTCGAAGCCATGGACATCCCCGATGTATCGTCTTTGGACAACGGAACGGACCTGCGGGTCGCCCAGTGCCGCACCGCCGAGCGCGTCGAGGTCTTGGTGGTGCAACAGGCCCGTCTCGAGTGTGAAGACTGTTCCTGTTTCACGGTGGCGCACTCGGACGTCTATTTTGCTGAACCTTCTGCGCTTCCGTCATGGTGGCCGTGTGGCGACACAGTTTTGGTTTGCGAGTCAGACTTGCCCCTCTACACACTCGATCCGCAGTGTTTGCAGGAACCAGCGAGCGAATAGAAGGACAATGACGGGCGCTAACCTTGCGACACTGTAGCCACCGTTGTGAAAATGCTGTAGCTTGAAGATTGGAGGTGGCGCGATGACCGATCCCGCCCTGTTAAAACGGATAACCTCAAGAGCGGATGTGTTTGGCGGCAAGCCCATCATTCGTGACATGCGAATTTCGGTTGAGCTTATCCTCAGCCTGCTTGCACAAGGCGAACCTACCGAGGCTATCCTAGAAGACTACCCCGACCTCGAGCCCGATGACATCAAGGCCTGCCTTGCCTACGCCCATGCTGTCATTGCCCGCGACAGTCTCGAGCCCATCTCCGTCGCTGGCTGATGCGTTTTCTCGTCGACCGCTGTGCGGGCCGCAGATTGGCCCAGTGGCTGCGTGACATCGGTCACGATGTCGTCGATGCGCAGGAGGTCGGACCCGATCCTGGCGACCAAGCACTCCTCGAACAGGCAGCAAAGGACAAACGTGTTTTGGTGACTATTGATTCAGACTTTGGTGAGCTCATCCACCTTCACGATATGCCCCACAGCGGCCTGGTCCGGTTACCAGATGTGCCCGCAAGCCAACGCATCGGCCTGATGCAACAGGTTCTCGACAAACACGAGACCGCCTTGGAAGCAGGTGCGATTGTCACGGTGGGTCGTGGGCGCCTTCGCATCTCCCGCCGTTGACGGGACAGATATCTGACACGGCGACAGTGGTTCGCCCTCAGCATTACCGCGCGCTACTGCACGGCGTAGTTGCCCTCCGGAGGAGTCTTGCGAAACAGAGTCGGATCCGGAGCCGAGGACTCATATCTGATGCCAAGGCCATGACAGCGATGAGCTTGGCTGTAACCGATCCAGCGAGTGTTGCAGTTGACGCGGATAGGCGCTCCCTCAGGGGAGTAGAGGGTGACAACAATCGGGTCTCCGACATTGAGTCGAGCATTGTCCTGTGTTTGCAGAAATACTCCGCCGGGAGAGATGTCGCGGATTCGGCCGGTGCCGTGGGAACCTGCGAAGGAATAGCTCGCCTTGAAATTGACGACCTCTCGTTCATGCTGCCGCCGGGCCTGTCGGCACGGTTGGGCCACGCACAGGCTGAGGGTTGGGGCTGAAGCCATGAATGCCCGGCGTCGCTCTCCCAGGCGACGCAGTACAATGATCTCGGTGAGCTCTCCGGGCACGATGTTGATCACGAGATGGGTGGCATTTTGCAGCAACATGAAAAAACCGAGTCCTGCGCCGCCGGCTTTGTCCTCGGGAGCTACCTTTTCTCCTTGGTGACAACGACTCAGACAATTGACCACAGTCTGCGGCGGCAAGGACCCATAGGAATCCGCAACAGCAAGGGCTGCAAACGTTTCGTCGATCGCGATTCTTACGCGCACTGGGCGCGGGGAGACGATCTTGTCAGAGCGGTTACGAGCGGCATAGAAGTGCTCACCGTTGGCGCACGGCGCGTTGTAGATGGCGTTGGTGTAGAGCTCATCGAGAACCGTCGACAGGTTGTCGCGGATGAACGGGTGGGCATTGGCAGCTTCCAGCAATCGATCGGCCTGGGCGATGATGCCGGATTTTTCGTCGGAACGTTGACCGAGAAACTCGTGAACGTCCGCGTTCGGTGAAACCAAGTCTTCCAGAAACAGGAGCCTATTTTGTCGAGCAATCTGTCCGACAACCGCAGCCACGGCTTGTCGATCAATCTCCGGTTGTGTGCCCAATAGACAACGAACCGATGGGTCGGCGAAGGGATTGGTTTGGCGCTGGGTGCGAGTACCCGGCCACAGTTGAATCACCGGGGCATCAACCTGGAGGGGTTTGCCGTCACTGAAGATGATCATCGGCGCGGTTGTCTGCTCTGAGGTCTCGATGCCGAGATTGTGCAGAGCTGCGACCAGCTGGGTCTTCGCCACACCCGCCTGCATATCCACCAACGCCAACTTTGTGCTCATCGTTCGTGTGCCTCTGTGACAACATTCAGCAAGAATCGATCCAACGAGGGCCTGACAAAAAAGCATTGAAAAACAACAAGGAGCGAACAGGCTTTGGTGGTATGTGTAAACCGGTGCACATGCACGGGGGCACCCATGCCACATGTCACATTCCCATAAACATCTGTTTCAGCGGTGCTAGAGTTCATGCAGGTTTTCATGATCTCGACGAGCGAATCGAGCGCACTGTCAGCTTGGGAGGAAACCATGCGATCGCTCATGTTTCTCGTTGTTGCAACAACGATGTTTGTCGGTTGTCAGCGGCCGGAGTCGTCCCCCGCGAGCCCTGAGGGCAAGGTCATCCGCGTGCTTACCGATCGAACCTCGAGCCATCTCGACAACATCTTTGCGTACTACGAAAAAGAAACGGGCGTGAAGGTCGAGACCCATTACACTGGCGATGGCCTGCTTGCTCGATTGACAGAGCGCCCGCAGGAAGCAGATCTCATTGTCACCAAGAATGCCGATTTGTTGGAGATCGCCAAAACGAAAGGACTATTGGCACCGATTGCATCGCAAACGGTCTTCGACAATGTGCCGCGGGCGTTTCGTGACCCCGATGACCGTTATGTGATCTTGTCATTTCGTGCCCGCGCCATCTTCATTGCCAAAGCTCGAGTCGCCATCGATGAAGTGAAGAACTACAACGACTTGCTCGCGCCGCGCTGGAAGGGTCGTGTCTGTGTGCGCTCCGGTTTTCATGAATACAACGTCAGTTGGTTTTCACAGATGGCCGTGGTCGAGGGCATCGAGGCGACGGAAAAGTTCATCTTTGGGCTGCGCGAAAACCTGGCCCGTTCGCCCCGCGGCAACGACCGCGCCCAGGTGCGAGCTCTACTCGAAGACGATTGTGACCTCGCGGTTGCCAACTCCTATTACATGGGGTTGATGCGCAGGAGTGAAGATCAGAAGAGGTGGGCCGCAGCGTCGGAGGTGGTCTTCCCAGAGCAAGAAGGGCGGGGTGCCTACGCCATGCGAAGCGGTGCTGCGCTGACCCACAGCAAAAGCCAACCCTGGCGGGCCAGTCACCTATTGGAGTTTCTCACGGGGGAGATGGCACAGCACTATTTCTCAGAGGCCCTCGACGAATATCCTGTCAAACGCGGTGTGCCACCGTCGGCAATGAATGCAAGTCTCGGCAAAGCACAAGGTATTGAAGACGGCGCCTTCAAAGTGAATCTGGTGTCTTTGGCTGAGGCGACCAAGCAGCGTGATGCCGTGTTGGATGTTCTCACCCGCGCCCAATTTGACGGAAAGTAGTCGCGCCTGATGCGATGGCTCTGGGTGATATTGTGCGCGGTTGTCGCGGCCCCATGGGTGGCGATTGTCGCACGTGCAACAACGTCCTGTGATCTTTCCTTGTGGGCCATGCACGCGGTAGAGCTCGGCACTGTACCGCGGTCTTTGTTGCTTGCGGCTGCCGCCGCGCTGATGGCTGCTGTGCTTGGCGCAGCGGTAGCGTACCAGGTTTCTCTGCGAGAGTTCCCGTTGCGCCGCATGGTGGAGAGACTCCTGGTGCTGCCTCTTTTGTTTCCTCCATTTGTTTTGGCGGCAATCTACCGACGCTTGTCTTTTTCGTGGCGGCCAGTGGGTGTTCGACTCGACCTTGAATCCAGTGCAGGTTTCATCTTTGTCATGTCGGTCGCTCTTTTTCCCTACGTCTTTTTGCTGTCACGGGCGGCACTGCAATCCCATGGACGCGGTTGCATCGAGGTGGGCAAGAGCGTGGGACTGCCTCTGTGGCAGTGTTCGACTCGCTTGGTCTTGCCGGTGGTCGCCCCAGCGATATCGGTCGGCGCACTGCTGGTCTTTGTCGAGGCCTCGGGGGAGTGGGCAACCGCCTCCTTTTTGTCGATGCCGACGACGGCGGTTGCCATTCACCAATTGTGGTTCGCAAGGGATATGCCGCACCTCGCGGCACAACTAGCGCTCTTGTTCATTGCCGCTGTTGTGATGGTCTATGCCCCCTTTGCTCGTTGGGGGCGTGGGCGAAGAATGGAAAGTTGGGGGCCGCCGGTCGCACCGCCGCGACCGGAGCAGAACGGTGGACGTCCCGCCGGATGGTTGCGCCTTGGTTTGTGCGCTACACCGGTATTCGCCGGCTTCGTGTTACCCGCAGCCTACGTGCTATTTGGTTTTGTCCAGACAGTTGCGACCATCGATCTCTCTTCGTTGTGGGCATCAACGTTTGCGTCTGCGACTCTCACGTTGTCGGTCTCGTTGATTTGTCTGGCCATGGCCCTGGCCATGGTTGCGGCGGCAGGTCGCGGTGGGAGGTGGGTGTTGCGCGGGCTCGTTCTGTCGTACACCGCGCCAGCGATGGTCGTCGCGGTGGGCACGCTGGTCTTTGTCAACGCCGTCTTCCCCGACGCCGAACGTTACAACGATGTCACCTCGTTTGTCGTTCTCGCATTTGCCGTCGCGACCAGATACTCAGTCTTTCTCCTCGTGCCACTGTCAATCGGTATGGCGTTGGGTCGCCGGGGCATCGAGGACCTTGGTGTCGCGATGGGCCTCTCTCGAACCCAGAGCTTTTTGCGTCTACAGTTGCCAATGCTGCGCCCGTTTGCCGTGGTGGGACTCCTGTTGGTCGTCGTGCAGGCTTTGCGGGAGGTTCCCCTCTCTGTCGTCCTGGGACCGTTCTCCTTTCGAACCTTGGCAATCAAGACCCACGCCTACATCGATATCGATTTGCTTCCCGAGAGCTCTACCTGGATTCTCGCAATGGCGCTCTTGTCGTTGTATCCCATCTTGACCATCGAAAACCTTCTGCGTCGGAGCAGGTGATGTTGGAGCTCGACAACGTCAGCAAAACGGTCGATGACCAGGCGCTGTTGAAACGTGTGAGCGCACGGGTTGAAGCCGGCGAGCTCATCGGTGTGCTCGGACCGACCGGCAGTGGCAAAACGAGTCTTTTACGTGTCATCATGGGACTCGACAACATCGACGGGGGTGAGGTGCGTTATCAAGGCACCACCCTCGCGAAACGCGGGCGACAACTGGTGGCGCCGCATTCACGTGGCTTCTCGATGGTGTTCGAGAGCCCTCAACTGTTGCCCTTTGCCACGGTCACCACGAACATTCTCGTGGGCAGGCGCCTAGGGGACGCCGGTGCCAAAGAGCGGTTGTCATTCGTCATGGACCTCGTGGGCCTAAGAGAGGTCCGTGACAGAGTCGCCCACACGCTCTCGGGGGGCGAACAACAGCGGGTGGCACTAGCCCGCGCTCTCTTTGTCGAGCCCAAGCTCCTTTTGCTCGACGAGCCCTTCGCTGCCCTCGACCGTACGTGGCGAGAGACGTTTGTTCCCAGGCTGCGGGCCTATTTGGAGGAGCGGGGCACCGCGGCGATCTTGGTGACCCATGATCGCGAGGAAGCCCTCGCTTTTGGCCACCGAATATTTCTGGTGAGAGCCGGCGAGCTCGTGCGAACTGGCTCGGCCGCAGAAATTTACGGTCGGCCCCGGGACGAATGGGAGGCGCGCCTGTTGGGGGAGTGCAATGTCCTGTCGGGCGATGTGGCCAGGAAGACCTTTGCCGCACACCTGCAATCCGAAGCGGTCATGATTCGGCCGGAGAACATCGTGTTGACTTCTGACGACACCGAATTGGGCAACGCTACCTTGGTAGACGCCAGCTTCAGGGGGCCACACTGGACAGTCATGGCGCGTACAGACGACGGTGTTGAATTGTTGGTGCGAGTGGTCGGCGAGATGCCGCTTCAGAGTGGCGCACGGGTGCGCCTTGGATTGCGTCGGCCCGACTATGCTGTGGAGCTCGAGCGCCGCGAGGAGCGCGAGCGACTTGAGGAGTTCGAGAGACTTGGGGAGGGCGAGAAGTAATGCGAATCCTCAGAGTGCGTCGGGGATACACGACCAACTCTTCCGGTGCCAACGAGTGGGTGCCACCCGCCAATCTCGGCAAAGGTAGCACGACTCTGCCCGAGCATACCGACCGAGGCGTCGAAGCATCACCCGCCGAGGTAAAACAGGTCACCATCATCGCCGCACAACCGCGCCCACAACAGGATGAACCGTCGGCTGCGGGTGCCTCGAGAGCCGTGGGGAACATCGGCATCGTGGGAGTCTTGGTCGGAGTTGTCTTTTTCCTGTTTGCGGCCACGCGGTTTCTTCGGCGCATGTGGGCGAAGAGAAGGTGACGACTCTTCTTCTGCGGCGTGAGCCCTTTGGCGGCATTCTTTTTTCACCAGATGATGCCGTTCACGTCGATCTCGATCACGGGGCATTCACTTTCATCCGTGAGCACATTGAAAATGGTCGTCTAGCTGCAACCCAAGAAGAGCTCGACGTACTCGACCAGGTAATCGCGGAGTTAGATGGATCGGTTCGCGTTGCAGATCGAACGCTCCGGGTTGTTGATTACCAACGAGATGTACGTGCGTTTCCCTTCCAGGTGCTCAACGCTCCCACGCTTGTCGATTTTCAGATCACCACCGAGTGCCCACTGGAGTGTCCACACTGTTATGCCTCGTCTTCGGCCAACGGTGTGTCGGTCGATATCGCCGACATCGAGCGGGTGTTTCGGGACCTGCGACACAATGGCGTCACCCAGGTGGCCATTGGGGGAGGGGAACCTCTGGTCCACCCCCACTTCGTCGAAATACTCGAGCTGAGCTCTGCGTACGGATTGGTACCAAACCTAACAACCAATGGCGTCCATCTCGGTCCAATCGAGCTTGACGCCATTGAGCGCTATTGCGGTGCGGCGGCTCTGAGTCTCGAAGGGGTGGGAGACGCATTCGGTCGCACGCGCAAAACTGGGTTCGAGTTTTTTCGCCAACGTTTAGGCGAGATGATCGACCACGGCATTGCCACGGTGTTGCAGGTAACCCTCAGTCAGCAAAGCTTTTCCGAGCTCGACGCAATCGTTGATTTCTGCGCGGGTGAGTCACGGCTCTACGGGGTCATCTTTCTCGCCTACAAAGAGGTCGGGCGTGGGCGCGGGTTCGACCGGACACTTGCGAGCTTGCCTGCCGAGCACGTTCACGAAAAGCTGCGCGCAGCGTTTCTGCGTTTGTCGCAGACGACGCGAGTCGGGTACGACTGTTGTCTGACCCCAGCCATGGTCGGTTTCGCATCCGAACTGGGTTTCTCCTCCGACAACCAACTCGAGGGATGTTCAGGCATGCGCTCCAGTCTGGGCATCGGTGTCAATCTCGATGTCGTTCCTTGTACCTTTTTGCCCCAAACAACGGTTGGTTCTCTCCGAGAGAGCTCGTTATTCGATATCTGGCGAAGTGAAGCCGCCAACACTTTTCGTGAGCGTATGGCCGCCCATGGCGAACGTCAGGGTTGTCGATCCTGCGACAGCCGTGCCTCCTGTCTGGGCGGTTGTCCTGCGTTCGACCTGGTTCGTTGTACAAATCACGTTGCTTTCGAGCACCTAGCCTTGAGCGCCGGTCGCTTGTAAGTCTCCGTTGGCGACGGAATCGAGGACGAAGACGATGCGCGAAGCCCTTTTCATTCTCTACGTCAGGGATCAAACGACCAGCACTAAGTTCTACGAGCGCACGCTTTCGACGCTGCCTCGCCTCAACGTGCCCGGCATGACCGAATTTCAGCTCACAGAGTCCAGCGTCCTTGGTCTGATGCCCGAGGCAGGGATCAAGAGGCTGCTGCCCAACATGCCGGACCCGGCAAGCGGTGGCGGTGCGCCGCGAGCTGAGCTCTATCTATACGTCGATGATCCTGCGGTCATGTTCGACGCTGCAGTCGCGGCGGGTGCCAAATCGCTGGATCCACTGAAGAAGAGGGACTGGGGCGACAAGGCCGCCTATTGTCTCGATCCAGATGGACACGTTGTTGCGTTTGCATCGCCAGCAGCGCCCATTAACCCGCAGCAGTAACGGGAGATGGAGTGGGCGCTGGATCCGACCCCAAGACTGATGGCTGAATCCGCACCAGAGTCTGGTCGCAGATTTCGGCGTCCAAGTTGTCGGCTCCAGACATTTCCTCAGCGAAAACCGCAGAAGGGAATTTTGAAAAGGGGCGGTGACGTTGCGATCAGCCGTGCACGACCTTGCCGAACGACCTCATCCACGAAATCTCTTCGTGATTCATCGGGCCTTTGGCCACGCCTTCGAGGTTTTCACGCAGCTGTTCTGATGAAGCGGGACCGCTCAGGCAAACGGGAATGCTCGGGTGCGTCAAGGAGAACCGATAACAATCGGCGGCGTTTGGGATCTTGCCGTCCCAACCCTTGTGCGGCTTGAGCAGCTTCCGCCAGGACGTAGCGGTGTAGCAACATAGGAAGCGGCGCTCCCTGGCGAGGTGGGGGAAGATGTCCTGCTCGGCACCCGGATGTGCGGCGTTGTAACGGATCTGCAGCATATCGAGCTCGCTATTGGCCGCCAGGCGGCCAGCTCGGGTCCGATTGTGGATCGTGACCCCAATCGCCCGAATCTTGCCCTCGGTGCGCAAGGCCACGAGTTCGTCGATGACGCCGCGCGTGTCCCACGCGGTGACGCCCAACCAGAACATCTGAAAAATATCGATGTAGTCAGTTTTCATCTTGCGCAACAGACTCTCGACGGCGCTTCGATAGTGGAAGCCAAACGGTCCACCCGTGCCCGCGCAAAGAATCATCCGCTCGCGGTCAGTTGCCAACGCTTCTCGGACGCCCGCCAGAGCCTTTTTTGTTCGCATGCCCGTCCAGAAAATGTAGTTGACCCCAGCATCACAGGCCTCTCGCACGCCGCGGCTGTCGATTCCATAGTTGCAAGCAAGCCCCAGCGGGTGAGCAGGTTTGCCAACGACCGGGAGCAGGACGTGCTCGAAAGTTGTTTCCTGCTTTCGCGGTGATGCAGTCACAGGACCTCCGTTGCTAGCGAAAATGCTGACCGAGCATAGCACGACGAGCGAGCGGATCATCGGCGGCATGGGTTTGGATGCCGACACACACAAGGACTGGATGAGAAATCGTCTCAACGATCTGAAACTGAACCCGCACCAGACCGTAGGAACCACAAACGCCATGGGCCACTAGCCACGGAGTTGACGGAATCTTCTTATCAGCCATTTTCGCGAGCATCGGCCCTACACTCTTCTCCACACCGATAAAGCGATTGGCCTCGTAGCGCCCAGCGATTTCCGGATCGGCCCGGTAATTGGGTTGGCCGACCATTACCGTCCCCGTCGACATCCTCGAACCGAAGAACGCCGTAGTTGGCACCGATTGGCTCCCCGAGCCGGGCCGCCGGATTGGAGCACCTGACAGGAGTATAGGCCGTGTATCTGTCACCAGCTCCTGGAAAGTCCTGCTCGAAACAGATGTCGAATTCGGCAAGGGGATTCTTGGGTGTCAGCGCCACTATCAACAATGCAATGACCGCCACAAGAAAGCCGACTGCGACAATGCTACCCGCTATAGCAAGCGACTTTCTCATTCTTGATCCCGCACAGTGCCGCAGAGCAGAATCCGTATCAAGAACATTGGCCGTGAGCACAAGTCTGGCCATTGGGGCAGACAGTCCAGCAACTCCCACAGTGGTTGGTGTCGTTCGCCACATCCTGGCATTCGCCCCATGGATTCCAATCCTCGGGAATAAGTGTGGGACAGCAGGCACCTGCTGTCCCATTACCATGGCTTAAAGACAAACAGGGCACCGACACCGATGAAGGCGAAGCCAACGATGTAGTTCCACCGCAATGATTCTTCCAGATACACGATCGAGAACACCGCGAAGATCACCAACGTGATGACCTCTTGGATGGTCTTCAACTCGGCGGTGGTGAAACCGTCAAGACGGCCAAACCTGTTGGCCGGTACTTGGAAGCAATACTCAAAGAAGGCAATGCCCCAGCTAACCAAGATCACAATCCAAAGCGGTGATTTGAGGTGGTTCTTCAAATGGCCGTACCAAGCCACGGTCATAAACACATTTGAAATCAACAGAAGGGCTATCGTACGCATGGGTTTCTGAGTCTTCCTCTGGCCTATCCCTCCCGGAGAGGTCGGTCGACCTCGCTGTTGGTGGGCTTTTTGTCCAATAGCTCGCGACGCAATTCGGGTTTGATATCCCATCCGTCGGGATCGTCGTGCACTTTCCAACGCTTGTGCATCCACAACCATTGTTCGGGATGCTCGCGGATCCAACCTTCAATGTGGTGATTGATTCGTTGGGTGTTGTGCCAGAGGTTTTTCTCGGGGTCGTCGAACGGTGTTTCGAGCTCGATAGGTGGCTCAATGCGCACCACGTGGTGTCCAGGACGGGTTGGATCGCGAAAGGTGACCACCGGTAGGAGGGGAGCGCCGGCCTCCATTGCGAAGCGTGCCGGTGCCGGTGACGTCGATGCGAGCTGACCAAAGAAAGAACAGACGACGCCGCGGTGGGCGGGCATGTGTTGGTCGACCAACAGGCAAACGATCTCCCCTTTGGCGAGAATCCCTCTTAGCTGATCCTTTGAGCGTTTGGGCGAGATGGTCTTGTAGCCGGTGAGATCGCGGACTCTGGCGACGTAGTCGTTCACTGCCTGATTCCTGAATTCACGCACGACCGCGTGCAAAGGAATGCCGAGCATGGCCTGGGTGGCGGCCAGCATTTCATAGTTGCCCATGTGGGCCATCACCACGACGACACCCTTGCCGCCGTCCATTGCGTCAAAGAGGATGTCAAAGTCACGGCGTTCAACGAGCTCTCGCGCCCGCTCTTGTGTGAGGTCGAGCATCCGCAGGGATTCGACCGCCATCATCGTCTGGTGTGCAAAGCAACGGCGGACGATTCGCCGACATTCGCTGTCGGGCAACTTGAGGGCACGTTTGACATTGGCGATGGCAACCTTGCGCCGGATCGGTATGACGTAATACCAAAACCAACCGAGGGCTTG
>MGST01000095.1 GCA_001798605.1 Deltaproteobacteria bacterium RIFOXYA12_FULL_58_15
TTTAGCCGCACGGGAGATGAGTCAATGTCTATTTGCCGAAATGGGATCATTGTTATTCTGCTAACTATTTGGGGGTGTGCCGAGCCAAAACAGTGCGCTACCGCCGCCGATTGTGGCACCTGTGGCATTTGCAGCAACGGGGCCTGCGTGACCAATCCGTCCTGCGGCAATTGTCAAGATGAGTGCAACGAGGCGGAGACCCTATGCCAGGAGGGGCAGATCCGCTCCTGCGGCCGTATCGGAACCGGTTGCTGGAAATGGTCGGCAGCGACGGCGTGTCCAACGGAAACCTGTGCCGACACCAGTCGTTGCGCTGGCTGCGACGACGTCTGTGAAGTCGGGCAGACCCAATGCGTAAATGGCAATCTGCATCCGTGTGAAAGCAGTGTGCTGGGTTGTTGGGTCTGGGGAGATGCCGAGCCATGTCCAGGCAACGCCTGCAGCAGTGATACGAGCTGCGCAGCCTGCGTGGACGCCTGTAGCGCAGGCTTGACGACCTGCAGCGACGGCGCCATCCAACAATGTGTCGAAGACAGCCATGGCTGTTGGGTGTGGTCTCCCGCCCAGGCTTGCACCTCGGGCAGCTGTGAGAGCAGCACGGCATGCCAGGACTGTGTCCACGCCTGCGAGGCAGGCACGATGCGCTGTGCTGACAACCAAGAACAGAGCTGCACTGTCGATGCAAATGGCTGTCGAATATGGTCCGCTCCCACCCTTTGCGGCGTCTCGGAATCCTGTGTGATCGACCACTGCGATAGCTGTGTCGAGTCATGCGAGAGCATCGCTGCGACTTGCGGAACCATCGCCGGCTGCAACGGAAGTCTAGAGTGCGGCAGTTGCGAGCTTCCCGAAACCTGCGGGGGCGGGGACAATCCCTTGGCTTGCGGCTGCAAGCCTTCCTGCGGCACCCGCGAATGTGGCAGCGATGGCTGCGGTGGCTCCTGTGGCAGCTGCAACCTCGGCGAGAGCTGTGAGGACGGCACCTGTGCGATCGATCCGATCAGCTGTGTCGACAATTTCGATTGCGCCTCGGGCCTGTGCGATAACAACGTCTGCAAACCCCGGGTCGAGTGTGCCGGCAATCCCACCAGCCAAGAGGCGATGGAGTGTTCCTCCGATTCTGCCTGCTCGCCCTATCTGACCTGTGTGGGCGAGGTACCGGCGGTCTTCGATGGCAATTGTTTCGAGCCATGCCGCTACGGAGAAGGTGGCGGCTATCAAACGTGTTGCGGCAACGGCCGCCACTGCGGCAAGGTCGCCATCAATCTGGTTCCTCAGGAGGTCTGCTGCGTTCCCGGTACATGGTATGAGCTCGGCGATGTGTTGCCTGGCATATGCAACGTCGGCGACGACACCTATCAATGCCACCACGACAGTGACTGCCCAACGGCTTGGGGCCTCAACGTCTGCAAGATTGATGGCAGTGAGCCCGGGACGTGCGTAGAATGCCTCATCGACGATGACTGCCCCTGGGGGGTCTGTTTCCAAGAACAGTGCGTCGAATGCAACGAGGATACCGACTGCCAATTTTCGGGGGAGCCCCGCTGCTCCGATCACGAGTGTGTGCGCTGTGTGGAGGACGACGATTGCAGTGACAGCCACCCGCGCTGCACCGCAGACAACGAATGTGTGCAGTGCATGGGCGACAAGGATTGTCCCTCAGATCTGCCACACTGCTCGTCTTACTTTCAATGTCGCGCCTGCCTTGAGGACAGCGACTGTCCGCTGCAGAAGCCCTATTGCAACTACCAGTGCTCGGCTTGCGACACCGACAGTGACTGCCCGGCCGAGACGCCTGTGTGCGATTACTACGGTGACGGCTGCGTCGAGTGCACCGACAATAGCGATTGTGGGTCGGGTTATCTCTGCGATCGCGACAACAACACCTGCTACGCCTGTCAGGGTTGCCTGGACCTGTGTGAAGAATGCGACTTGACATCGCAGTGCGGGGAGGATCTGTACTGCTCCTATGCGGACTTCGGCACCAGCCGGTGTCGCAACGATTGTTTCTTGTTCTGTTACGCGGATGGGCCGCAGACGAACTCCTGCGAGAACTTCATGTGTGCCTGTGAGCAAGACCTGTAACAATTCGTCCCAAGCGCCCGTTTTGCAAAAGTCGACGTTGCCGTTCGCGGCTGCGTCGGCGACGGCGCCACCTTCCATACATACAACGACAATGTGGACTTTTGCGGCGGAAGGCTCCATGGTGTCTGGGTGCGAACGGTTCGACCTATCATTGGCTTAATGCCTGCTCACGCCATTCCAGCGACAATGGCGATGATCGGGCTCCTCATTGTCGTCTCCGTGGTGGGTGCCATTTTGCAACGGAAGTGGGGCATCAGTTCCAGTGTGCTCACCTTTCAGCGTGATGGCATCCTCAATCTGCAACTGTGGAGAACCGTGACCTACGCTGTGGTGGAAACTGATCTGCTCGAGATGGTCCAGAGTCTGGTTTTTCTCTGGGCCTTTGGAGGTTGGTTCGAAACCACCTTCGGCCACGAACGATTCGTTCGCTTCTTTCTGGCGGCGACGTTGGGTGGGGCGGTGCTGGCTTTGCCACTGAGTTATCTCGTCGATCTGCTCCTGCCATTTGCTGACACGGGATCCCAAGGGCCAGCCCCCGCACTTAACGCCTTGGTGGTGGCGTACGCAATCGCCAATCCAAAATCGAATGTACTGGCAGGACTTGTCCTCCCAGTACGTGCACGCACGGTGATCTTCTTCTTACTCGGTTTTGAGATCCTTCGCGGTTTCCTCGATGGTCTGGCGGCTTTGAGTATTACACTGGGTGGCATGACCATGGGTTACCTGGTGTTCACCGGACACTGGAACCCCGTGTTTTGGCGGGACCGCCTTCGCGAGCAGCGACTCAACAAAAGGCGCAAATCCCTGCGTGTGGTTCCCCCAAACAGGGAGAAAATGTAGTCAGGGAGAAAATGTAGTCAGGAGAGCAGCTCTTCGAGACAGTCACCGATGGTCTTCAGATCGTAGGGTTTTGACAAAAAGCCTGCGAAACCCTTTTCTTTCAGTACGGCGGCGATCGGATCGTTGGAGTAGCCGCTCGAGGCGAGGACCAAGGCACCTGGGTCGAGCTGCTGCAACTTCATTGCGAGCTCGACACCGCCCATGCCTCCAGGGACCGTGAGGTCAGCGATGACCAAGTCATATCGGCCACCGCTTTGGCGGCGGGACTCGTAGGCGCTTAGGGCCGCCTCGCCATTTTCTGTTGTGGTGACATCGTATCCGAGTTCATGCAGTAGATCACCGCAGACCGTGCGTATGAGGTCATCGTCATCCATGACGAGGATAGACGACCGCCCTTTTGCTGGCGCTGGCGAGGGCCTCGGGGTGACCACTGGTGTCGACAATGGCATCGCCGGAAGACGAACCGTCATGGTTGTGCCTTCGCCCACGCGCGAGTTGGCCGACAACAACCCTCCATGCCGGGTAACGATGGAATGGGCAACCGACAGACCGAGCCCACTGCCCTCCTCTTTGGTGGAGTAAAAGGGGTCAAAAATGCTCGAGAGTTTCGCCTCCTCGATGCCAGAACCGCGATCCTCGACGGCCAACTGAACGTATGGGCCGGGTTCTACTGGCAAGTCCGATTTCTGGGGGACCACAATGTTCTTGGCGGTGATGACAATTCGGCCTCCTGAGGCCATCGCCTGCAGTGCGTTGATGACCAGATTCTGTATCACCCGTGAGATCTGTCCTGCGTCGACCTCACATGGCCAAAGGTCATCGGCGAAGTGAAAATCGCACACCGCATCCGCACCGCTGAGACTGAATTTGGCGGCCTCGCGGACGAGCTCGTCGATTCGGCAAAGGCGGCGTATGGGCTCGCCACCCTTCGAGAAGGTCAACAACTGATGAGTGAGCTCCTGGGCTCTGCATGCTGCGGTGTCGGCGATATTGAGTGCGCGACCGAGGGGACTGTCTTCTTCGCAATAACTCGTAGCCAAGGACAACGAGCCAAACACAGCCGTGAGAATGTTGTTGAAGTCATGCGCTATACCGCCGGCCAAGACACCCAAGGACTCGAGTTTCTGCAGCTTGAAAAGCTCATCTTCCAGCCATTTGCGCCCAGTGATGTCCTCGACCATCACGACTATTGATACCGGCCAGTTGTCAACATCCCGCACGCACGAGATGGTAACAGAAGTTTGCAGAATCGCACCGTCTTTTTTAATGAAGCGTTCCTCCTCGCGGGCGTAATCCACACCGGCCTTCAACCCTTGAGATAGCGCTCGCATTGGCTTGTCCCCGCAGTCGTCAGGATGCAAGAGGTCGAGCATGCGCCGGCCAATGAGCTCATGTTCTTGGTAACCCAAGAGGTTGCAGAAATGTGGATTGGCATCGATTATGTTGTGGTCAGTGTCCGTCATCACCATGCCTATCGAGCCAAAGTCAAAGACCCGTCGAAAGCGTCTTTCGCTCTCGGCAAGACGCAACTCAGCTCGTTTTCTGGCGGTGATATCCTGCGCGATCCATACAACTTGCTGCGACGAGTCCCGAGAAGCAGCCAACGGCGAAGTTCGACCCTCGAACCAGTGGGTGCCGTCAGAGAGATTGAGTGCGTATTCGAGGCTCTGGGTTTTGCCCGTGTCTATTGCCCGTCTGATGGCGGTGAGAGCTGCATCCGCAACGTCGACCGGTAGGATGTCATGCAAGCGTTTGCCGATGAGGCTGTCGGGACCTTTGAAAAGAAGCTCGTCTTGGTTGGTGAGGATCTCTACGCAGGTTCCTTCGGCGTCCAGGAGCAACATGATGTCAGGCGCAGATGCCAGAATCGTCCCAAGTCGCCAGCGGTCCTCTCCCATATCTTCTTTCCTCAGCGGCGTGATACACCGCTGTCCCACGGATAGGCAACACGATGGATGATCAATTTTGCCGAGTAACGCCCCTACACCCTATTCCAGCCATAAACCTTTCAGCGTTTTGTGCTAATTGTGGCAACGGTTTGTTTTAATCACGGCGGATCTCTGCGGCAATGAAGGGTTGGAGTTATGGGAGCAGCGAATCTCTGGATCGTGTTGTTGTTGACTGCGGCGGAGCCCAATAGGCCCAAGGATATCATGGACTACTTTCTGCTTCTGCCCGATTCACTGGGCTTTTTTTCCGAC
Organism: Deltaproteobacteria bacterium RIFOXYA12_FULL_58_15; assembly: GCA_001798605.1. Taxonomy (GTDB): domain Bacteria; phylum Myxococcota; class XYA12-FULL-58-9; order XYA12-FULL-58-9; family XYA12-FULL-58-9; genus XYA12-FULL-58-9. The sequence continues at coordinate 5,127 of MGST01000095.1, forward strand.
CAACGTCTACCAGGTACGCCGGCTTCACTTACGGAAATCGAGTTTTCGACACGCGACATAAAGAACGGGTTTCTCGCCGGTGGTTTCCAGGAGGCAGAGTCCGGTTTTGAGGTTGCGATGTTCCGGCCAGTCAAAGGTGCTCCCGTGATTGCCGTGAACATGTTGTCGTACGGTCCCGCCACCGCGTCGGAGCTGTTGTTTCTCGCGTACGACCCGGCCCAGCGCAGATGGGCCAATGTTGCCACGCGGGTGCTGCCCGCGGAGGCACGCACGACTGGCTTTGCAGAAAACATCGCGGCAAAGATGTCGGCAATCGACCCCGATTCGGATTGGCAAGCGTCGGCAGCCCAAGCTTACGATGGACTCGGCAACGCTTTCGTGGGGCCGTGGTACATCAAGTTGCCTCGTTTTGGCACAACCATACAGGCGCACATATGGACTGCCGACGTCGAAAAAAAGGGGCATCCGGTCGCATTTTTCATGCCATGGAATAGAGAGCACGGCCGGTTTGATCTCGATATCAAGCCGCGAAACGAGCGCGTAGTTGCTGGCACTGCCTCGCTAGACAAGAACGCCAAGGATCCGCACTGCCCCGAGCTCGGGTCCGACGGCCGCGATGCGCCGGCGATGTTGGTCGCAACGACGGGTGGCCATCGAATCATGGTGTGCGGACATGTGAATGAAGAAGACCAGAGCAAACACATGGGACGCAGTGTGTTTTCAGAATTCAAGGTCTACGCGGTCAATCCCCAAGGCGAGGTGTCTAAGTCGCTGCATGTCGCCGACGCCGTTTCTGCGCATTGGCTATCGATAGAGCGTGACGCTCTCGTTCTCGAGGAGTTGGTTTGGCTCGATGCAGGGTACTATCCGATCATCCAAACGCGAATCACGTGCTCCACCAAGGGCTGCCGCAAACACAAGCCAAATTGCAATGTGCCGAAGGCAATCACCAAGAGCGTAACCATCGCCTTGAAAAACCTCGAACCGTACATGAGCGGCACCAAGACAGGAGAAGCTCCCGACGAGACTTTGATAGGTGCTGCTGGACAGCTTGCGCTCTTTGGTGATTCTGCAGCGATTCGTTTGTTTCTGGCGAAACCGGCAAAGTTGAGCTTGGATGGCGCCTCTGCCGAAGAATTCTCAACCTACGAAGGTTGGGTGCACCGCTTAGTCGAGATGGGGTGTCTTTCGGCTGCGCAGTAATGGCGGTATTGCAGGCCCACTACGCAGAACACCACGATTGCTTCCGGTGCCACAGATCGCTACAAACGTGCGCAACAAATACCGTGAGGATGCAAATGAAATCGATGGTCGCCACGTTTATTGCCTTGGCGGTTCTTGTCGCCTGTTCCGGTGGGCAGATTGAAACTCGAGAGCAACAACGAGGAGAGAAGGTGTTTGAGCCACGCGCTGACATGCCCCGCACCGACGTCCCCGATACCTTCAAATGGATATTGACGCCGTTGTTTGCCGACGATGCGGCGTTTGCGACGGCGTTGCAGGAGGTCGGGCGCAACCGGGAAGAGCTTCGGAGGTTTGCGGGCAAGCTCGGCGATCCGTCCTCGCTGCGTGAATGCCTCGACCTCTATTTTGCTACCCGTCTGCAAACCAACAAACTGACCCTCTACGCAAACATGCGGTTTGATTCGGACCACACGGCCACAGACTTGCAGACCATGCGCGACCAGAGTCTCGACGCTCTGCATGCTCTCATGGCCGACTCCGGGTTCGTTCGCCAGGAGGTTCTCGGGCTCAGCGATGCTGCGATGGCAGCCGCCTATCGCGCGGAGCCGACCGTCGAGACGTACCGCCCCTATATCGACGAGCAACGCCGCCGTCGTTCGCGGGTGTTGCATCCGCAGGCCGAGCGAGTGTTGTCATTGGCAGGTGACAATCTCTGGGCGGAGATCGATCTCAATGAAATTCCATCGGATTTTGAGAAGACGTTTGGCGGCGTCATCACAGGTTTGGATCTTCCCAAGCTGCGTGACGAAGAAGACCGTTTGGTGAAGCTGAGCCTGTCGAACTTCCCCAAGTACCGTAGCTCATCCAATCGTCGGGTCCGCCAGCAAGCCGTCGAGAGGCTCTTTGCCACTCTGCACCAAAATCGACATGCGCTTGCGGCCACTCTCTCAGGGCAAGTTCGTTTCAATATCTTTTTGGCCCGGGCTCGCGGCTACGACACCGCCCTCGAGGCCTATCTGGACAAGGACAACATCTCGCCCGCAGTTTATCACAATCTCATCGACACGGTTCGCGCGAACCTCAAACCTCTGCACGACTATGTTGGCTTGCGCAAGCGTGTGATGGAGCTCGACGAGGTTCACATCTACGATCTCTACCCGTCGCTGGTTGCGGACGTCGAGATGACGTTCCCATATGACGAGGCACAAAAAGTTCTTCCAGCGGCGTTGGCACCACTGGGGCCCGAGTATCTCGAGGTTCTCAACAAGGGCATCGACCCCAAGGAGGGGTGGCTCGACCTATACCCCAATGAGAACAAAGACAGTGGTGCGTTCTCTGCGAGTGTCTACAAAGTCCATCCCTACGTGAAGATGAACTACTACAACTCCTCCAATGACCTCTCGACCTTGGCACACGAATACGGTCACGCATTGCACAGTTACTTTTCGATGGCGACACAGCCTTACGTCACTTTCAACTATTCCACCTTCGTTGCGGAGATTGCCTCGACGACTAACGAGAAACTGTTGAGTGACTATCTGTTGACGCGCGCCGAGTCGGACGCCGAGAAGCTCTACATCCTCAACAATTTGCTCGAGCGCATCCGCACGACGATTTATCGTCAAGCTTTATTCGCCGAGTTTGAGTTGCGGATTCATACGGCAGCCGAGCAAGGCACGCCGCTGACCGCTGAGTTTCTCAGCAAGACCTACGCCGAGCTCATCGCTGACTATTACGGACCCAACTTCACCATGGACGAGCATGACTCCATCGAGTGGGCCTACATTCCGCACTTCTATTACAAGTACTATGTCTTTTCGTACGCGACCGGGTTGTCGTCGGGTATTGCACTCGCCGAGGGTGTTCAATCGGGTGACGTCGAAAAGCGGGATGCCTATCTTGGCATGCTGCGCGCGGGTTCCTCCAAACCACCCCTCGACATTCTTCGCGATGCTGGCGTGGACCTCACAAAACCTGATGCCATCGAGTCCGCTGCGCGGTTGATGCAGAAGCTCATCAACGAAATCGACGAGCTCGCTGTCAAAGGCAAAGCACCGCGCCAGAAGAAATAGGCCCTACGCGGCATTGCAAAACCGCAACGCTACAGCGACCCGACGTTCGCCCCTAGATGCCAGAGGAAACGGGTTCCAACACCTCACTCGCAATAGGTCACGCTGCACACACCCTCGCGGCAGGGTCCGTGGCCCTCCTCACCATTGCATTGGTCCCAAACGGGACAATCCTTCTCATCATCGCACGTCTTTGTGCAGACGCTCCGGTCCTTGCTCGGGACATGAATGCACGTGAAAGGTGCCTTGCAGATTGAGTCGTCGACTTGGCACGTGCGGTCCAACGTCTCAGGCAAGCGGTGGTCGCCGCATGACCAGAGAGCGCACACTAGGCACACCAAGATTGTTTTCCCCATCAGGCACCGAATCTGTAGTAGCCCCATGAAGCCCCCTTTCCGCGCACTCGGCGACCACGGAGACCATATATCCAATTGGCGGGCGTTGGGGAACCACTTGTAGGCTGTCGCTCGGCCTGCAGGGAAGAGGTCCAGAGCGCCAGATCGCGCTAGACCACACTCCAGATAAATGTGCGAGCGTTTCGCGGGTTTGTTCTACGTGTTTGGAAATCGTTCAACGATAGCACTCATCTTTGCATCTTGGCTCCCGTCGCAAATCGTGGAAGCCTGCCGGGGCAATCGCAACCAGAGGCAAGCATGAGCAACTATGGGCAGTTGGCGGACCGAGCAGACAAGCTGGAGAAGGCACAAAAGTGGGATGAGGCAGGGGAAATGTGGGAGCGGCTCGGAGACACTGACCGCGCCATCGCCGCATACAAACGCTCAGGCAAGGGAGAGCGGGCGGCGCAGCTCTTGTTGACCTCGGGCCGATTTAAGGAATCCGCGGCGACCTACCAGTCCATGGGGCTGTACGCCCAGGCTGCCGGCGTCTATGAGCGCATGAATGCCTTCGATGATGCCGCCCGCTGCTATTTACGCGGCAATCAACGCGAGCAGGCGGCCCTTACCTGGGAGAAGGCTGGGGCGTGTGTTGATGCAGCCAAGGTCTTTTACACCCTCGGCAATGTGCACAAAGCCGTACAGCTCTACGAGCGTGCTGGCGACACCGCCACGGCGCAAGCGCTGCGCAACAAGCACGATCTCGCGGGTCTTGAGAAGCAGTCGAAACAAGACGCCGCGGAACAGCACATTGCTCGGCTTCTAAGTGGCGAGGCCGGTTTTGCCAATGAGCAACAGGTGGTGCGCGCCGTCTTGTATCTGTTGCAGCGCGATCGCCTTGCCGATGGGGTCCGCCTCTACAGCCAGTGTCGCGAGGACATTGGCTACCCTTTGATCACCGCGGTCACCGGTCAACCCGAGATTGAGAAGCGCTTGGCAAAAATGCTCTACGCGGCCAAGGACTATTACAAGACCGCCCAAGTGCTTGAAAACCTAGGCAAGCCTGAGCAGGCAGCGATGCTCTACGAACGCGGCGATGCCTTTGATTTGGCGGCTGAGCTCTATGCCAAGATTGGCAACGATGAGAAGGCCGCGGAGATGTTTGAGCGAAGCAACAAGTATTCTGAGGCGGCGGTCCTGTATTTGCGCGCCGGGAAAAACGATCGGGCGGCAATCAACTACGAGCGTTGTCAGGATTACTTTCTGGCAGGAAAGTTGTTCTTCGAGATAGGCAAAGCCAACAAGAGCCTGCAGTTGTTGCAGCGCGTGCAACGAACTGAGCCGCGGTTTGTCGATGCAACTTTGATGATGGGGCAGATCCTCACCACCGGCGGCTACAAGGATCTCGCTCTAACCAAATACCAAGAGGCGATGATTGAGCGAAAGCTCGACGACGCAGTTGCGCCGGTGCAATACCGCATGGGACTTCTGCTGCAGGAGCTCGGTCGAGTGGCGGAGGCCAAGAAGTTTTTTGAGGGACTTCTCAGTTGGCGATTTGATTACGAGGACGTCAAGGCCCGCCTCGAGGGGCTGGCTGCAGTCGATCCAGCACCCAGTTTGGCTTCGGCACCTGTGGCAGCCACAACCGACTCTGCCGAAACATCCGCGGCGGCAGCACTCGAGCAAGCGCAAGCACATGTGGTCACCATCATGGACGGCTTCGAGCTGCTCAAGGAGATCAAGCTGTTCAGTGAGTTGTCTCTCGACGAGACCCGCGCCGTCTACCACATGACTGAACGGCTCACCTTCGACCCAAACCAGATCATGATCGAACAGGGCAAACCCGGCGAGGCGCTCTACGTGCTGCGTTCCGGCAAGGTCTCGGTGCGACGGGTGGCCAATGGGCAAGAAATCGAGCTGGCCCAGCTTGGTGCCGGGGCACCCGTGGGAGAGATGAGCTTATTCGACGACAGCCCCACCAGCGCTCGCGTGGTTGCCATCGAGCCAGTGGAAGCTTTCACCATCAGCAAGGAGAGTTTTCACGATCTGCTTGCCGGCAGTGACAAGCTCGGCCTGCGCATCTATTCGGCGTTCGTCAAAACTCTCACGGAACGATTGCGCGAGACGTCAGCCCGCGCCAGTTGAATCTCGCACACGCAGCGAATCAAAATCCCACACCCGCGTGAGGCGGAACTTGGCAATCAAGCCGATGCGGCGGTCAGAAGCGCTCCAGGTCTAATTGTTGGTAGAGAAGTTGGGGAGCTTGGCGGTGAGGACCAAGGTGCTGTCGGGAACTTTGACTTCGTTGGTGCCGGTGTTGCTCGTGTTCGCGCCCACGTTCACGTTCGCGTTCTTGATGACATGGGATTTGCGTTCACGGTAGCGCCATTGCTGGTAGTGCGCTGAGCACAGTCCGCGGGCAACGGCAGGTTTTTCACACAACGAGCAGATGCGGCGGGTGGCAGATGTCTGTTGCTCGTTGGACGCGTTCGCTGGGTCGAGCTGGTCGAGTCGGCGCTCGATGCGGGCGAGACGCTTCGAGAAGTCGGACAAGGTGCGATCCACGGATGCAGCGACCTGGATGCGCAGGTCTTCGATGAGGGATTCGAAAAGGGCACCAAAATCGGTGGTCTTGCGCGGCGGCATGGGCTCTCCGGGACGTCTGTGGGTGACCGTGATCGTCTAGTAAGAGGATTGCGATCTGTCAACCCCGCGTATTGTACTGTTGCCTATTATTATGTTGCGTATGAATGACCACGTGAGAACCGGCCCGCAGACCGGCTCCCACGTGATTCAATGCAAATCCAACTCAGACGATCTTGCCTTGGAGCAAGAACATCAAAACCCAATTGAAGAGGACCAGAGACTCGATGAACGCAAGACCGAGAATCATCGGCACGAACACCTTGTCAGCGGCATTGGGGTTGCGGGCAATGCCCTCGAGGGCTGCGGCAGCGGTTTTGCCTTGGCTGATGGCGCCGCCGAAGACGCCGAGGCCGATACCGAAAGCTGCGGCAACTGCGATCCATCCACCATTCTGCATGGCGAATTCGCTCATTTCGCCACCGGCCGCGAAAGCAACGCTAGCGACCATCATCACGGCCATCATCGATAATACAGAAATCACAAAACGCTTCATCTCAATCACTCCTTGTTAATGCCAACTCGGTCTCGCGGCCTCGGGGATCTCTCTCTCTCTCAGAACCATCCTGTGCCAGTCCCTCAGACGCAAAACGAGTGGGCGAATAAACTCTGTCAGGCAGCGGCGTGCGCCGCTTCTTCGTGGTGCTCGCCGCCGTCGTGGTGCGCCTCTTCAACCGCCAAGGCGATGTAGATGGTGGTGAGGAGCACAAAGACGATGGTTTGCACCAAGCAAACGATAAAACCCAGAAGCAAGAATGGCAGGGGCACGAAAATCGGTAAGAGGCCCAAGAAGGCCGCGAGCACCGCGTGGTCACCGACCATGTTGGCGGCGAGACGAACCCCCAAGGAGAACGGGCGAGCAAAGTGACTGACGACCTCGATCGGGAACATCAACGGTGCGAGGAACCAACCCCACCACAAGCCCGATGGATTGGCCATGTGGGCGATGTGTCCGAGGCCGTTCACGCGCAGGCCGTGGTAGTTGTAATAGAGGAAGACAAAGATGGAACAACCGAAGGTGATGTTCCAGTTGTCGGTGGGTGGTGCGAAGCCCGGGACCAAGCCGAGGATGTTGGCGACAAAGATAAACATCGCCAGGGAACCAATGACCGGGAAGTAGCGCGAAGCATCTTTGCCAATGATGGCGTGGGCCTGTCCGTACAACCACTCAAGGGACACTTCGATGAAGTTGCGGATCGATGGGTTGGGATCGGGGATGACCGCGTTTGCGCCAGCCTTGTTGATATCCATGCGCATGCGCAGGCTCAAGAGCAGGACAATCAGCACGACTACAACCGCCGCGGCAAAGTGCTGTATCAACACCGGATTGACGCCCAAGAGCGTCCAGTTACCAGTGCTCTCCGCCAGATAATGACGGAATTGCTCGAGACCAGGGAGGAAGTAAAACCAAGTGACGCCGTGTTCCATGATTGATCAGCTAGTTTGGGAGCCCGCAGGCTCGGCTGGGGTGAACGATTGATGCACGGTTGCCATGGCAATGCCGACGAACAGGCTCGACATACCAATGACCAATCCCAAGGCATCTATACGGACGATGACTACGAGCAGGGCGAGCAAACCACCCATCAGTGCCATCTTGACGACCAACAGCAGCAAAAGTGCGAGCTTGGGTTTGGCCCCAGCCAACGCTTTGGCGGTCACGGTTCTCAGCACCCAGAAGTTGAGGGCCATCAAGCCGCCGCCAACGATGGTCCCGAGCGCCCGCTCGGGCCACATGACGTGGCACAGAACGCTAAACGCCAAAAGTCCAGCGAGTTGGTAAAGGCTGATCAGTGTCAACACTCTAGGGGAAACCATGACGCGGTGTGCCTACCGCAATGGAAGGATTTAGGCAACACCGATCGTCGCTCGATTGCTCGCTCCAGGGCTGTGTATCAAACTCGTCATGCGAACTGGCGTTCCGCGACAGAACGCAGCTTGCGAACCCCAGGCTTGCTGTAAACATTTGCCAACCGACGCGCTGTTTGGCTCAAGGCACAGGCAATCTGCAAATTCTTTGGATCAAAGCGAGGCCGCCATTTCAATCCAGGCATCTCCGACACACTTCGGAATCGCCGCACTCCCATCACTCGTCTCCCAACCCGAATCGAGCTCTGATTGCCTCGGCGTCAATTCGGTCCTGCGGACGGACGGTGTCCTTCTTCATTCGGTAGAGCATTCTCGCAGTGGCAACGCGAATTTTGATTCCATCCACCACGTGCTCTTCCCACTCAATGTCATCGAAGCAGAAGGCTTCCCCTAATCGGGATAAAATGTCGAGAGAGTATTCGCCATGTGGCGGAGAGTACTCGATCGCGGGGTAGTCTCCTCCCAAATCTGCCGCTGTAATCTGTTCGATGTTGGGATCCGAATCGAACGTTGCTGCCAGAGCTGCCCGCAATCGGGCTACGTTGTCTTCATCAGGATCAACAAAGAAGTCCATGTCGTGCGTTGCTCTGATGAGACCTTGTGCCGCCATCGCCATCGAACCAACGAGCACATAACGAACCTCGTGCGTCTCGAGCGCCGCAAGCAGCCGAAGAGCCTCCTCAAATTCCATGACGATATGTGTATCGATGCGAAGTGACTCTGGCAAGCAGTAGTGGTCGGATCAGGCGGAGGGCGTTGTTACCCTTGACCTACTAGGGGAAACCATGACGCGGTGTGCCTACCGCAATGGAAGGATTCAGGCAACACCGATCGTCGCACCCACTCACTGAACGTTCAGCGCCACATCGACGTTCGCAACCTCTCGTAT
>MGST01000096.1 GCA_001798605.1 Deltaproteobacteria bacterium RIFOXYA12_FULL_58_15
GCAATGGCAGTTCTCAGCACCTTTCGGAATCATCCCGTCGCACGCACTCGAAGACGGCCAGGCCGAATGGTGGACCACCGACGCGCCATCGGTCCTCGAACAGCTTGAGGAAGCCATCGCGGCAGCAGGGGAGGGCGAGCAATGAATCAGCAACTCCACCTCTTCGACACTCCTTCCCCGCCACCCCGTCCTATCGACGCCTGGCTGACTGGCCCCAACGCATTTACCGCACGCGCCCAGGAATCTGCTTACAGCGACGACGAAGGCTACACGCACCTGATCCGCGACCCCGGCGACCCCGAGCGTTTGACCCGCGAGGAAGCAAAGCGGCTCGGCATTCGGGAACTAGCCCCACACACGAAGCTCGACGAAACCCCAGTCAGCGAATGGCGGCGACTGATCCGAGCCCACCTGCACGACCGTGGGTCATCCACCGGGTATCCCGATGCCGACAAGGTCAAAGCGGTCCGCACCGAGTTCACCTTCAACCACATCATGGTCGAGTTGGCTGACGTCACTGCAGATATTGCCTTTTCGACCAACGCAGACAGAGCCCTCTGGTCACTGGTTCACCAGGGCGTCTTGGAGCACACAGCAAGCAGCCCGGTGTTGTTTCGTCCGTACGAGTCGATCGTCGATGTCCACGCCTCACTCGATGGCGACAATATGTGGCGGTGTCATTACTGCAACCGCGTTGTCCCGCAGAACCGCTGGACCCAGGGTGCCGATGATTGCCCGCATTGCGAGCCGGACAAATACGAGCTGCCGTGATTGGCCGGCACAGCTCAAGTCAAACAGGGCACTCCCGAGCCCTTTTGGGTGTTGTATTGCCGACCTCACGCGTACACCGTCTGCGCGAGGACCCGGTGACGGTAGCGCTCAGACGGTACTACGGACGAGTCGCATCCTCTTGAGATCGAGCGATCTTCGCGACCAACGACGCCACCGCGCTGGGAATGCTGTCGGCCAGCGCATCTTCGTTGGCAGCCACGAGCACCGACACGCGCCCAACCGCCATCGAGCGCTTCGAGTCGATCGCGGTCAGACTCAGATTGTACTGGCTCCCCATGATCCCAATTTCGCCGGAAATTACGAGATCGACGCCCAGCGCTCCACCTGTTTCGGCGATGCATTTGACGTCATCGCAGCCCAGCGCATCCTTTTGCTTCTCGACCGAAAGCATGAGTTGGATGTCGTCTGGGCTAACAGTGCGCAGCCCTTCCACGTCATCCAATTCTGACAAAAGGATCCTGGTGACCAGGAAGGGTACGTGAGTAGGAACTGCCCCAATCGCTTTCAGCTCCATCACCAGAGCACTGACATGCAGCGACACGGGCTCCTGCGACGAGGAATTTTGCTCGGCGGCATCGGGCGGCTGAGTCGGAGCCGCCAGTCGCAGCGCTCGGGCCGCGTGATCGGTCTCTTCAAGAATCACTGCGATCACATCTTGGTGTGAGTAACGTTGTGCTACTAGCAGAGGCGTAAACCCCTGATAGCCCTTCGCGTTGATATTTGCTCCCCTATGGATAAGGAGGCGTGCAACCTCGGCATGGCCTTTCCAGGCAGCTACGTGCAACGGCGTCCACCTGTTGAGACCGTAGGTCGTCTGACCGACATCAGCCCCTTGATCGAGCAGTTGTCTGGTCTTCTCCACGTCACCCTTTTCTACCGCAGCTATGAGCGGGGCCGCGCAAGCCGTTGATAAGAGTGTCGCGAGCATTACGACGATCACACGCGCACAAATGGTGGGGACGTGACTAACGGGCCCACCGTGTGCAATCAACATCGACGCCAGAATGCCAGGTCGATTGGACCGTAGTAGCCACAAACGCCATACCCCTACGGCGCCGTCGGGAACAGAAAATTCACTATCAGCCATTTTTGCCAGCATGGCCTCACATCTCTATTCCACACCGATAAAGCGGCAATTCATCACCACCGCTCAGCCTCAAAAACCGACGCGAGCATACACCACTACGCGTCGGTCGGGGAGGTTGCGACCAAGAATAAAGTGCAGCATCGAAAACGATCAGGCTGCCTGAACAAACGAAAACTGCAACTGACCGAACGGCGGTGCCCGCAACCTCCGCGGCCATTGCACCGGTGCCTGCTGCGACGACGCTGCAGAAACGGCAGCCAGTTGATCGACGGTGGGTGCCTCGAAATGTCATGAGTCGAACAACTGGTTCGCCAACTCGCTCAGTTTGTGAGCGGCATCTTCCATCCGGTCCATCTCGGCCTGCGAATACTTGCCTTCGTGAAAGTAGAAGTAGTTGCTTATGTCCACAAAACAGAGGGCTAGTTGTTTTGGCACGGTGCGAGATTCCTTCAGATCCTGAATTAGGAACTCAATCGCTTCAACCACGGTCTCAAATCTCTCGTCATCAAGGCCGGCACCTCGTCTCATTCCAACCAAAATGGAATCATCGCTTAGAATACCTTCATATACCTTTGCCAGAGCCGTCTTCCGGTTCATCGATCGTTCCTCTTGAGTTTCAAACTCAAACTTCGACACCCGCAAACGCAGCCGGGGCCAGACCTTCCCCCTGCGGTCGTGATGCTACCCTGGCGTTCGCCGCCGCGGTAGCCGTCTCTGGTGAGCCGGCTCTGGTGAGGCAACCCGGCCGGCAAAAGTAGTTGACGTCGATCATTTAGCACCCCGTAGTGACGGATCGTGGCGGCGGCAATCGGGTAAGTTGAGACCGTAAGTGGCATGAAGCGGTGCCAAAGGTTTCTCTTATGTGGCCATCTGTTGCCTGCCAAACTTAATCTCTGGTCTTCACAAACAGTGGGGGCTTTGTGCTTCCTTCACGCGGTCGGATCATTGGCGGGGCGCCGTCGGAACATAAGAAATCCATTTCGGACATTTTGACGAGCATCGCCGCCACACAGGTTAGACGGAGCGGGCGATTCCCCAGCAAACGAGGTAGCTCTGCTCCGCAAGACTTCACGTGTTCGAGGCACAAGAAAGGGAACCGACCAGACGCGGCCGTGGAGAATAGGGGTTATCGCTCACTGCAGACCAGCCATAGCTTCGCTGCACGTGCCCTCATAGATGCGGTGTTGGCTCAGGTAGTAACGCCAGTAGCAGCTACCAGCGCTAACATAACTATCATCGTATATGTTCTTGCACTCCTCCAGGGTGTAGCTGCGATTGGTGCAAACCCACTCACCCGGATCGTTGCCGCCGCAATTGGTCGCCATGCTTTCGTAATACACGCAAACGCCCCGAGGTTCCTGGCACGAGTAACCTTCCGAAGCGCTGCTGTCGGCGGCGCAAGTGCCTTCATTGCAGTAGAGCCCGCCACTCCCCTCACCACAGCAACTCGCATCAAAGGGAATGCACAAGTGGTCGCACCACTTCTCGCCACGCGGGCAATAGCAGGAGAAACCTTCCGCAGCCTCTTGGTCAGGTTTACACTCACCTTCGGTGCACCATCTGGGCTCATCAGCACGATCACAGCAGTCGTATTCTTCTTGAATGCACTCACCATTGCAGTATTTCTCACCCGAGGGACACGCACATTCCCATCCATGTTCGGCTGCGCCGTTGGCCACACAGCGCTGGTTATCCGCGCAGTAGATTGCCTCGTTCGGATCTGTGGTCGAAAGACCGCAACAGACGCGATCATTCGGAATGCAAGCACCCAAGCAGAGTTGAGTCCCTGGCTCACAACCATCATTGCAGTCCTCGCAGTTAAGGCGATTCTCACTCCCTTCACAGACGGCGTCGCCACAGACGGGCGGCGGTGGGCCCGGACAGCCCGCTTCTTCGTCGAACTGGCCGCAATTGCGGACGCCATTGCAAAGGAGCTCCGTGGGCATGCAGAGGTCGTCACAATAGAATTCATCGCTGTCGCACTCGACTTCATCGTCCTCTGGTGTCGGACAGTCCGCTTCTTCGTCGAACTGGCCGCAATTGCGGACGCCATTGCAAAGGAGCTCCGTGGGCATGCAGAGGTCGTCACAATAGAACTCATCGCTGTCGCACTCGACTTCATCGTCCTCTGGCGTCGGACAGCCGTCCTCATCGTCGACGTCGTTGCAATCGCGAATGTCGTTGCACAGAAGATTCACAGATACGCAGATTCGGTCGCAGTAGAATTTCCCAGCGCCGCAGGACTTTCCTGCAAAGTTGGTTTGCTGGTAGGGGGTCGATTCGGGCATTGATTCGTCTGCTTCGCCGCAGGCTATCGGGGCCAAGGTGAAAGCCACCAAAGGAATGATGCCAACGATTGGGGTGGTGTAAGATCTCATTGCTACGCTCCGTGCGTTTGAAAATGGTTGTGCCCGCTGCCGCCTCGCGGCCTCGCGACACACCTCCTCAATGCACTCAGCATGCCCGCCGTAACCACTTGAGTTTCTAGGAGGTTCGTCCAAACGTATGAACGCGTGTCTTAAATTGAGACACGGACGCGTCACAAGATGCGACACGGCCGCAGCCTCGGCCTCGGCCACAGCCACAGCCACAGCCACAGCCACAGCCACAGCCACAGCCACAGCCACAGCCACAGCCACAGCCACGGCTACGGCCCCAGCCACAATGCTCCGCGGAACAGAGTGTAGCGGCTGTTCATCTGCGAGGCTTTGCCGAGCTACATCGCATTGCCCGAGGATGTTGGCTTTGCCAACACCGCAAGGACAGCCACGGCCACAGCCACGGTAGCGGCCTCAGCCACAGCCACTGCCACGGCCACTGCAACTGCCTCGGCCACAATGGTATGCGGCGACGGCGCATCCACATGACAGTGCTCGACGAAGTCGAGCAACAGCCCATTGCCCGAGGAGGCCCTGACCGCGAAGCGGTCTGTGGCCCCCGCAAGGACTGCATCGGCATCGGCATCAAAACAAAACCCAACGCACCGAACGAATCCAGCTAATCCTGCTGTGTCATGGAGAAAAGATCCTTTAACCACAAAATCCGCACCCCATCTCGCGCGATCGTTTCCGCAGATCGCCGCTAGTCCACCTCTGGCGCGGCCAATCGCGATCATTTGCATGATCGACCCGCCGCCGCCTACAGCCGTTAGCTGTTGACGCCCTCTAGTCCCTGGGTTTACAACTGCGGTCAGTAAAGTTTCAATTATGCAATATTTGGCGGTGGGTTTGCATGGCCGAGGAAGGTTTGGATTTGGTGTTGTTGACGAGCAATGCAGTGGCTCGACGACTTGGTGTCACCAGACCCACCATAGCCGCACTTGTTGAGAAGCGCCAACTGGCAGTTGCCGCACGCACGAGCAGCAACGTTCTGCTGTTCCGTGAAAAAGAAGTCGACCGGCTCGTGGAAGAGCGAAGATTGAATCCGCCCAAACGCGGGCGAAAACCATCATCGACGGCGCAACAAACCTTGCCCCTGCAAAACATCCGGGGATCTAAGAAGGGCGCTGCCAAAGCAGCTACGACCGCCGAAGCAAAGACGACAAAGAAAACAAACAAGCGGAGAGCGAAGGCATAAACGACAAAAGCGGCCAGGGGCCGCTTCAATCTGATCGACGGTGCTCGTAACACCTTCGATTGGGGAACTCAATACCGTACGTATCGGTCTCCTAGCTGGAGACAACCTATAGGTTTACCCTGTAGGCTGTCAACACCTTCGGAGGCCCCGAGGGTGTTTTTTTGGCAGCATCAGCGCTCATAGCCGACCAAAACGGGTCAGCCCAGAACTCCGAGAATCCTCCTAGAATCGTACGTTTATGGAGCGAGGCCTCCCGTTCCGAGCAGAAGATTCGGTTCGCTGCCCTGCAGATCCAAGTCGATATCGACAAGGGCATGAAGGTTTGGGAGCTCGCATATGAAGCATGGCGGAACCTCCCCAAGCAGGTCCGCATAGATTTGCCATCCCCACGAATGTTCGCGGCGGTGCTTGGCTTGTTCCTCACAGGAGCCACCCTCAAGACCAAGAAGATGCTCCTTTTGGAGTTGTCGGCCGCTGACATTGCTGAATTGCTCAAGTGCTCCAAGTCGACCGCAGAGGCAACGCTGCGTTGGCTCGGCAGCGGTCCCATCATCCATCACGGTGAGCAGATTACCCGTGGTCTAGGTCTCATCCACAGAGGCCGCCGCACTGCGCTTGGGTATCTCCAAGGCGTCTTGCGCAAGGTCTATCGCACGTCGCGCACGATGCTCACCGCCATGGGTCGCATGATGCTGGGTCTTGGCGCTCTCGAAGAATATCGCAAAGAGCAAAAGCGGCAAGCCTATCGCCAACGCAAAGTGGACCAGGCTGCAAGCGGACAAGCCGAGATCGAGAAGCGGGAGCTCACGCATATCCAAGGCCACGGTGACGACGGGGGAGGGCACGATACCAAGTCCGACCTCGTGCCAACAGAGGTCGGGCGAAGCTGGCTCACCAAGATCAAAGAGCGATTGTAGCAAGCGCAGGGCGGAGTTCTGCCCATCGCACAGTTTCCCGCCAATCTCCAAACCCTCGCAGGCCTCAAGCCACCCTTGGCGCTCAACTTCCGGCACCAACGAACCCAAAGTAACGCTTAACAATCCAGCTCGGCACGTCGAGCACGCCGCAAAACCGGTCCTTAGTTGTCCGATCCCACGAAATCCACCGGCAGAGTCAATTCTACTAAGTTGTCCGAGCCAAGAAGGGCTAGGGTAGTAGATAGCTGCAACTTAGATGTCCGGAGATCGGACAACAAAAAACAGACAAACTAATCACAACCCCTTAGACCTGACACACCCTTCTTCAATCCAACTCCTCGCCACCCAAATCACCTCGAGCCTCCGGCCCCCTTTAGGGACCTCCGTCTCGTGCTCCGCCAACCCATGCCGTGCAACGGTCCAGCCTGCAATCCAACCACACCCAGAGCTTCACAGGCAGCGAGGGGGTAAGACTCGACCCTGAGTGTGGGTGACCCATCGCCACAAGCCATTATGTTGACACTTCTTGCCGCAAAAATAGCTAGTTGCTGTTGGCGCGGTCCTTGAATGGATCTCTGTGAATTGGAGGAATCATCATGTCAATAGCTCACATTATCGCCGAGGAAACGCAGTACTCGAACGTTAAATTGCCGTTGTCAAAACTCAAGACGGCTCTCACACACATCGAGCGGCTCATGGCGGAGCATTACGAGTGGCTTGCGTTGGTATTCAGCACCAACGCCCACGCCACCAAATTCTTCGCGGACATGGCCCGGGCTGAACGAGAGCATGAGCGACTCGTCGAGCTTGGGTTTCGTCTTGCGGGAGAACGCCTGGATTTGACAGTTTGTGTCGATGTATTGGACCTGCGTGATACGTTCGCCGAGGTCAGTCGCTTTCGTTCGATCACACCCCGACCCACATTGAAAGAAGCGTTGGACTTCTCCCGCGACCTTGAAAAACACGCTGCAGAGGAGCACCTCGGCACTGCACTCGCTAGCGTGGATCCATCGCTGTCCGACCTCATCCAACGGCTGGGTTCGGACGATCTACATCACGCGAAAGCCTTGCGCACATTCGGAGAGCATCACCGACCGGAAGCTCACATTGCGTTGTCGGTGAATTAAGCTGACAAGGGTCGCTGTACCATCTGCGATTTTCGCGACGGTCAAGGATGGTCTTGAGTGGAGTAAGACACACAGTCTGCGAGGTGCGTCATGCAGCCAACAGTTTCCCCAACATCTCACGTAAATCAGAAGCGACCCCTGCAAAAAGGGGCCAATGATCATGTGTCTGACCAGACACGGATGGTTGCCTTCGAGACACGGGATTTGGCTTTGTCCCCCACGGTTCAACCCAAAGTCTTGGTCGTAGAAGACGATGCCGCAATCGCTCGAGCATATGTCAGAGCGGGGCGAGCATCAGGCTATGAGGTAATTGCCACCAGTAACGGTCGGGACGCTATTGAACTCGCTGTTTCAGAAAAACCGCACGCCATCATCCTGGACATCGGGCTACCCGGTTTGGACGGCAGGGATGTCATGGTTATGTTCAACAGCATGGGCATCACGGCCAACACCGTGGTTGTCATCGTGTCTGGGCACGACCAGCAGCATGATCGCGTGGCAGGGTTGAGGCTCGGTGCACACGACTATGAGACCAAGCCAGTTCGCGCAGACTTATTGTTTTCGAAGGTCGGCCGCCTTCTCGAAAAAATGCGTGCAGGTGCCATTTGATGGGTCCCTGTTCTGTTTTACATTACGTCATCGAGTAAGAGGGGAGGGGAACCCACTGGAATCAACATTCCCTTGGGTGCACTACCAATATGAGCACTCCTGCATGGAACCAAGTTGAGCGCAGACGCCATGCTCGTCGTCCACTCAGGATGCAATTCTGGGTGCTGGGCGAAGATACCCCCCCTCTGATGCCAAGGCCTTAATCCGGTTTTCTGTTCCATTGCTACTCGAGCCCCATAGACTGTGGAATTTATTAGGTTTATGAGTAAAAACCGGATCCGGTACAAATAAACCTATATATCGTATGTTGTTTTGTAGTGTATTTTGTGATTGTTAATATTACAATGCTGATACTGGGGTTCGACTGGGATGACATCAACATGGACAAGATCGCCCTCCATGCCCTCACCACCGATGATGTCGAGTACCTATTCGAACACGGAGAGCCGTACACCTTCAGGCATCCAACCAAAATTGGACGGTGGCTCTCTCTTGGCTTTGTTCCAGACGACCGATTTATATTGGTCGCCTTCGAGTATGATTCGGAAACCCAGTGGGCGCGGGTAGTGACGGCCTATGAGTCCGACTCGGAACGCTATTGGAGATTCTATGAGAAAAAGAAAAACATCTCCTAAGAAGCCGATTGGCCAGCGACCCCAGGATATTGATCCTGACGCACAGGCAACAGAAGAGGCGTTGGCCAGTGTCGACTTGGACGACCTCGATACCGCCACCTTCGAGATCGATCCGGTCTTGCTGGAGCGGGCGCGTTCAAGGGCGAAACTCAAACAGATCACCATTCGTGTCGGAGAAGATCAGCTCGAAATCGCACGCCGTGTTGCCAGTGCTCAAGGAGAGAAATACCAACAAGTCATCAGACGCTGGCTTGCCTACGGCGCCTCAAAGGCCAGGCGCAATCTAAACAAGACAGGTACGTAGGGTGAGAGCGAGAACCGGTGTGGCCTGAATCGGCAACGGCAGTCAGGGAGCAGAGTAGGGCGATAACATAATGAACTGTTACATTTATTAGGCACCTTGGCTCGTTTCATCTGTGCCTATTAGGGTGTGGGCTCGATATCGTCTTCGGGCCTCGTTTTCGGTAGGGACGCCGGTTACCCGGCGCGAGGTAAACACCTCGGATGCAGGCGGCGAGCAGATTTGCGCCTGGTAAAATGTCCGTTTGGGCGCCGAACGCGATAACGGTGACGTATTAACTGGGACGGATTTGGACCGACGGGTTCAGCTCTCCCAGGACAGATACAAGCTTCAATTAACCGGTAGCCGCCGTCTGGTTGAGAACATTGGCAAGGCCAAGGCTCTACTCGCGCTTTCTTGGCGAACGGCGTATCTGCGAATCTCCGATCATGTCTGCCGACCACCGTCCGATGAGCGTGGCGGACCGTGACGCCTGCTGCTATGGTCACAACCTCCATGAGCGCGCCTGAGCAACAGCACACGTTGCAACAACAGTGGCAACGTTCACAATGGCGGGGAACATCTTCTCCTCTTCCCTGAGTGCCTTGCGGATCACCTCGTTGGTGGGGATCTGGCCGTTGATGAACTCGATGAGTCCTTCAAACCCCACCGCGTACCCCTTGGCCCCCACTTGTTCGAGACGCGTCTTGGGCTCCTCACCGAATTGGCGAACAACGAAATCCGTATCCTCAATTCGCGCAGAAGCTAGCGCGGATGGCGTCCGGTAACTTCAACGGGCTGCCGTTTTCGTGGCACCTCGGTAGGCAGCGGCTCCTCCATTGAGCACGGTGTCATGCAGCACTCTGAGTAACCCGTGAGTGAGAGAGCAAAGCTGCCATTCGATCGGCAGGCCTCCTGTCGTCGAGAACGCACGACCGGGTCCAACCCCACCCAAGCCTCGATGCTCCCGGTTGACGACGAGCATTTCACGTCGCGGTCATTCGTCGTGGCCATGCCTCAACTCTCTCCAGTTGGGTTCTCTTGTGACCCTGTGTCCGCGGCCTTCACCTTTGTCTTCGCCAATCCTGCGCCCGAGACCTCCCGGCCTTTGGTGAGTCATCCGATTTTCTGTTCCCTCGCATTCGCTCGGCTCGCCAAGGCTCACACAAAACCGAAAGCCTCATCTCGGAAGCACGACCGCCTCGGCTCTTCACGAACACAGGGACAACGAGTCCCGTAACCGAGGAGAAAAACAATGGCAAACGGCAGCGCAAACAAGAACAACCCGATCGGATGCGCCCACCTCATTCAGGGTCATCCAGGATCTGGCATTGTCAGTACCGTTCGTGCCCTGCATGTAGGTCTCGGCGGCAAAATCCCTTTTCGTGCCCCTCACTACACCATTGGTCATCAGGGAATGCTCGGCGAGCTCGCCCTAGCCGCAGGCGGCATCCTCTTCCTCGATGACATCCTCGAGTTCGTCCCCAGCGTGTTACGGCGGCTTCTTTGGCACTGGGACCACATGGACGCCAAGGCCCAACCTATCTTGGTTGTGGGTCTTCGTCTTTCAACGGCCGAGCAGGCAACTCAGCATGAGTGGTCCCGGATTGAGAAGCTGGCTGAGATTCTCCCACCCATCAAGCATCACGTCATCGCTGGGTAGCGATGGTGCGGGGCCAATGCGGCCCCGCTCAACATCCGCAATTCCTGTCAGACCTCTATGATCTGACCCGGCGCCGATGATGTATTTCCGCAGCATTGAGCCTAGCCGCAATCGCTACCGTTGGTACGCCCTTGGCCTTCAACCCGATCTCTTCGGTGGCGTGAATCTCGTGCACCAGTGGGGCCGCATCGGCAACAAGGGTGGGTCGCGAAGGCTCGAACACTTCACCGACCTGAACGCTGCCGAGTTAGCCCTTCAGGCAGCAGCGGCGCGGCGCACAAAGCGGCAGTACGTGCTCGTCTCGTCCTGATGGGGTAGGGGGAATTCGGGACATCAAGCATCACGGGGCGGTGAGGAATCACAGCCCGCTGCAATTCGTTTGGACCGCAATGTCTCAATCCCACTTGACTGTGCATACATCCGCGTACATACTGAAAGATATGTACTGCTTTGAGTGGGATGAAGCCAAGAGCCGTGCAAACAAGCTCAAGCACGGCATCAGTTTCGAAACGGCCACTCTAATCTTCCAGGACCCGAACATTCTCAGCGTTTTGGATCGTCGATTTGAGTATGACGAGGAGCGTTGGATTAGCATTGGGGAAGTGGGCGGTGTGGTTGTGCTCGTTGTTGCGCACACAGAAAGAGAGGACGACGATGGCGAAGAAATCATCCGGCTCATCTCGGCGCGAAAAGCGACAGGGGCAGAGATCGGAATCTACCATCGAGGTATCACCTGAGATGCGTCGAGAACTCGAGGAGCTCGCCAAACAGACCCGTGAACCGTTGGTTGATGACCAAGATGTGCCAGACATTGCAGGGTGGGATGGGTTTGTGCGTGGAAAATTCTATCGTCCGGTGAAAAGGCCAGTCACCATTCGACTGGATGCGGATGTTGTCGCTTGGTTCAAGGCGCATGGTGGCAAATATCAGTCGCGAATCAATGAGGTGCTTCGCAAACACATGCTGACCAAGCAGAGCGGAAAACAGTGAAAGGACTGTGTTGAGCGAGGCGGACGAAGAAGTAGTGCGACTTCAACCGGCAAACATCATCTGACGCTGCCAGTATGCGCTCGTTTAGGATGGTTTTGCCGCTCGGCCTTTGACCTTGTTCTCGCATCTCGAAATTCGACGTTGGATGTCCTCTTCGATTGATGCCGTACCAGCTTCGCCGGGACAGTGCGCCAGCGCTCGTCGATACAACGCCAAAGCCTCAGCGTATTTGCCCTGGCGAGACAACAGGTCACCTCCCTCCCGCCAAATTTGCACGTCCTCGAACCACCCCATGTGCGCTCCTTGAATGTACGGAAGTGATACCCCCCGATTCAACAATAGTGGGGACTACCGTGCCCTCTTCACATACGAATCTGGCGGTGCCCCACAACTCTTCGCTTGGTTGAGAAGCTTGGGCGATTCGGATTCGCTCGGCGTTGGTTGCGCGACAACGAAACCATTTGGTTTTAGCTTGGGATATTCCGAGGCCTTCAGAACAAACACCCCGAGTTCACGGCATTTCTCGGGGGCGGTGATCGTCGATTGAAGCGTGCGGCCATTGGCAATATCTTTCACGGTACCATGAATGACCATGAATAGTGGCTCTGGCTGCGTCTTCATGTTTAGTCCTTTCTCGTCCCACTGAACTCGCGTTACATCGAATAGATCTTCTTGCTCGCCGCCAATGAACGAGAGGACAGAGGTAAACAGGATATTGTCACGCCCGGCAGGCATTGGAACTACATGGACAAGAGACCAAGACGGCCCACCATAATCGCGGCCAACCCAAATGCGAGCCAACTTGCCGTTTACCAATCCAAGAAGTTCATGCAGGCGGTGCAGGTGCTCAAAACCGCACTGCAGGGAAACAAGCGCCGCTGTGAGATCGCTGGCGAGACGAACCGGTTGCGCCATGAACGAACAATTCGAGTTCTCTATGCCAAGCTCCCACTCCCACGCGGACCCACTGGAGTCCTTTTCCGAACGGGATATCTCACACCCAGGAGCCCATTCGCTCTCCACCTCACCCGCATCAATAACCACTTTGCCGCTCTTCACGAAGCGTGTTGCTATTCGGCGTTCTTCACCCTTGCATGGTTTAGCAACGATCTCGAATACTGCATCTGGTATGTGTGACGGGATCGTTCTTAGAACCACAACATCGCTGGGTGTTGGAGAGACTGCCGACATTGCAAACCAAGTGGCTACAGCGAAGAGCATTTGTGCACCCTTTCTCCCTTCACACAACTGAGGGACCTGGTGAGGGACCTTGTTTGCTGTGGCATTGGAGTCTTCTGCAAGACCATCGGTTCTACCTCACGCTACCGTTTCGTGGGGACACCGAAGGTGACCGGATACGTCACCTCTACGACCCCACCGCCGAGAGGTTTTGGGAATCGCCACGTGCGCAGCACATCGAGCATGCAGGTCTGTGCGCGCTGGTTATCTAGTGTCGTTTTGGCAATCCGTTGCTCTTTGACGAGGCCGTCCGGGCCAATTTGCAGCCACAAGACGACCTCACCATGCAGGTCCGGCCATGTCGATAATTGTATTTCATAACAATACCTGAGCTGGTTCATGTTGTTGTTGAAGACCCTCGAGATCTCTTCTTTGGGCAGCGGACCGCCCTCGCCGATACGCACCTCGGGATTCTCGATTGTCGGGCGCTGCTTGAGGGTTTCCGCTGCCTCGGCGGGCCTTCCGCTGCCCTGCTCATAAACCGTCGGCCCAACACACTTGCGGCCCTTTTGGCTCTCCCACACGAAGACGGGGTTGTCAGGGAAGTCCCAATTCATGTTGCCATCGGGCGAGATGACAACAATGACATCGCCATTGTCTTCGGCGCTCGTCGAAAAGACCTTTGCCCCCAACAACTTCAATGCCTGGTAGGACTCTTGGCGTGGCAGGCAATGCTGCTCGTTGTGAAAGCCAGCG